>JAJXTS010000011.1 GCA_021783595.1 Chloroflexota bacterium
GACGCGCGCGGCTGGCGGCCGGGGCGCGGCGCGACCGCCAAGTCCGGGCCGGCCCACAAGATCGCGCGACACCGGCGGCACCCGCGACACCCCTGAGCCCCGGGGCGTCGGGCCGTCGCCCGCGAGCGGGGGCATCGCCGCGGGCCAGCGCCGCGCGGCGACTTGCCCGATGCTGGCGGCATGCTCTCCAGTCCCGGGTCCGACCAACTCATCGCGGAGATCGCGCTCGCCGTCATCGGGCTCGCGCTCGTCGCCTGGCTGCTCCCCCGCCAGCGCACGCGGGTCCGCCAGCACGGCGGCCGGCCGGCGGCCCAGGCGGTGACGGCCGTCGCCGTCGTCGCCCTCGCCGTGTCGCTCCAGCCCGAGCTGTTCGACCTCAACACCGGGCTCACGCTGACGATCCTCGCCGTGTTCGTGGTCTTCCGACCGGAGGCGGTCGTGCGGCTCGTCGGCGGCCAGCGGGCAGAGTTCCGGGCCCTGGCCGCGGGCACGCGGCTGCGGCAGCTCGTCGCAACCCACCCCGACCGCGCCTCGGCCGAGAGCGATCCGGCCGTCGGGGCGCAGCTCGCCGCGCTGGCGGCCAGCGAGGCGCCCGCAACCGCCCGCTACGTGGCGCTGGTCCGATCCGCGGTCTTCGCCGAGCCCGACGGGGCCGGCTCGGCCGCCCGTCTCGCGGATCTCGCCGTCGAGGAGGCGCGGCTCCGTCGGGCGGTCGGCCCGCGGCCGGCCTTCGAGGGCGGCCCGGCCAAGGTTGACGAGGCGCCCGTCCGCGAGCCGCCCGCCCGGGACGGATAACCCCCCAGCCCGTCCCGGCGCCGGAGGCGGGCGGTCGGGCAGCCTGCCGCGGACGGCGCGCCGCCTGCCGCGAGGATCGAACCTTCGTTCGCCCACGGGGCTGTGCGTCGCCGGTGGACAAGGACGCCCGACCTGTGGACAACCGCGCGGCTCGGTGTGGATGGCGGCGGCCCGGACGTGGAGGGACGCCCGCTCCGAGACGGCGGGGCGACCGGTGGCGATCAGCGGCCTAGCACAATATGTTGCGATCCGATTGACCCCCGCACCACTACATCTTGTGGTTTGGGTCTTGACCTCGCCCCGCCGGGCACGTAGATTCGACGAGTCGCCCTGACGCTGGACGACCATCGAAGGGTCCGTGGGGTGGGCGGCAACCGCCGCCCGTCGGCCCGGAGAACCGTCCGGCGCAGTCGACCCGACGGACGGCCTCGCAGCTGCGCCTCACCCCCATCCGTGAGCGCGAGGTCGGCTCCCGCCAGGTGCGTCCGTGCGTGAACGCCAGCCTCCCCGGGCTCCGTACTCGGGGACGGTACGCCCGGGCGACCGTGACGAATCGTCGGCGCCAGTGGAGGGCCCGCCAGAGCGGGCGCGGAGGAGACGCAACTGATGGCCCAGGCACGCGAGGTTGTCCCGGTGATGGACGCGAAGGTCGGCACGAGGAAGTCGAAGGCTGGCTCGGCCGCGGCCGAGAGCCGCACCGGGCTCGGGGGGCCCTACGGCGCCAGCTTCACGGGCGAGGGCACGCGCGGCCTCACGCTCGAGCGCCGCTGGACGCGGCCGGGCGTCCACCCGTATGACGAGATCACCTGGGAGTACCGGACAGCGGGCATCAGCTCCGAGACCGGCAAGACCGTGTTCGAGCAGAAGGACGTGGAGGTCCCCGCCTTCTGGAGCCAGCTCGCCACCAACGTCGTGGTCAGCAAGTACTTCCGCGGCCACGTGGGCACGCCGGAGCGCGAGCACAGCGTCAAGCAGCTGATCGACCGCGTCGTCCAGACCATCGCCGCGTGGGCGGAGACCAACCGCTACTTCGCCACGGACGAGGACCTGGCTGCGTTCCAGGCCGAGCTGACCCACCTGCTCGTCCACCAGAAGATGAGCTTCAACTCGCCCGTCTGGTTCAACGTCGGGATCGAGCCCAAGCCGCAGTGCTCGGCCTGCTTCATCAACTCGGTCCAGGACAACATGAGCAGCATCATGGACCTCGCCAAGACCGAGGCCATGCTGTTCAAGTACGGCTCGGGCGCGGGCGTGAACCTGTCGCCCATCCGCTCGTCCAAGGCCAGGATGTCCGGCGGCGGCATCGCGTCGGGCCCGGTCAGCTTCATGCGCGGCTACGACGCGTTCGCGGGCGTCATCAAGTCGGGCGGCAAGACCCGCCGCGCGGCCAAGATGGTCATCCTCAACGTGGACCATCCGGACGTCATGGACTTCATCGAGTCCAAGGCCAGCGAGGAGCGGAAGGCCTGGGCCCTGATCGAGCAGGGCTACGACCCGTCCTTCACCGGCGAGGCGTACGGCTCGGTGTTCTTCCAGAACGCCAACCACAGCGTCCGCGTCACGGACGACTTCATGCGCGCGGTCGAGCGCGACGCGGAGTGGCAGACCCACGAGGTCACCGACGGGCAGCCCGCCGGCACCTACAAGGCGCGGGACATCTTCCGCAAGATGGCCGAGGCGGCCCACCTGTGTGGCGACCCGGGCATCCAGTACGACACCACCATCAACGACTGGAACCCGGTGGCCGCCAGCGCGCGGCAGAACGCCACCAACCCCTGCTCCGAGTTCAGCTTCATCGACGACACCAGCTGCAACCTCGCCAGCCTCAACCTGATGAGGTTCGTCCGCGAGGACGGCGAGTTCGACGTGGACGCCTTCCGCTTCGCGGTGAAGGTCACGATCACCGCCCAGGAGATCCTGGTCGACAACGCCAGCTACCCGACCCAGAAGATCGAGGCGAACAGCCACCGCTTCCGGCCGCTGGGCCTGGGCTACGCCAACCTCGGCGCGCTGCTCATGAACCGCGGCCTCGGCTATGACTCGGACCGGGGCCGGGACTACGCCGCCGCCGTGACGGCGATCATGCACGGCGAGGCCTATCGCCAGAGCGCCGTCATCGCCCGGGACCACGGCGGCGCCTTCGTCGAGTTCGACCCCAACCGCGAGCCGTTCCTGCGCGTCGTGGACATGCACCGCGACGCCGCGCGCCGGCTGCCCGAGGACACGATCCCGGCAGACATGGTCGGGGCCGCCCGCTCGGCCATCGACGAGGCGCTCGAGCTGGGCCGGCAGCACGGCTACCGCAACGCCCAGGTGACGCTCCTCGCGCCCACCGGGACCATCGCCTTCATGATGGACTGCGACACCACCGGGATCGAGCCCGACATCGCGCTCATCAAGTACAAGAAGCTCGTCGGCGAGGGCTACCTCAAGATCGTCAACCAGACGGTCCCGCACGCCCTGCGCACGCTCGGCTACACGCCGGAGCAGGTGGAGGAGATCCTCGCCTACATCAACGAGCGCGAGACCATCGAGGGCGCGCCGGGCCTCAGGAGCGAGCACCTGCCGGTCTTCGACTGCGCGTTCAAGCCGGTCAACGGCGAGCGGTCCATCCACTACATGGGCCACGTCCGGATGATGGGGGCGGTCCAGCCGTTCCTGTCCGGCGCCATCTCCAAGACGGTCAACATGCCCGAGGCCGCCACGGCCGAGGAGATCGGGGCCGTCTACCTGGAGGGCTGGAAGCGGGGCCTCAAGGCAATCGCGGTCTACCGCGACGGCTCCAAGCGCAGCCAGCCGCTGTCCACCGGCAAGAAGAAGGACGAGACGCCCGAGGGCTCGGTCGAGGACAGGGCCACCATCGAGAGCCTGCGCAAGCAGCTCGCGGCGGCCCAGGTCGAGGCCACGCGGCCGCACCGCCGCCGCCTGCCAGCCGAGCGCAACGCGATGACCCACAAGTTCGAGATCGCCGGGCACGAGGGCTACATCACGGTGGGCCTCTACCCGGACGGCCAGCCGGGCGAGATCTTCCTCAAGATGGCCAAGGAGGGCTCGACGATCTCGGGCCTGATGGACACGCTGGCCACCTCGGTGAGCCTGGCGCTCCAGTACGGCGTGCCGCTCAAGGACGTGGTGAACAAGTTCGCCCACGTCCGGTTCGAGCCGAGCGGGTTCACCGGCAACCCCGAGATCCCCATCGCCAAGTCGCTGGTGGACTACATCTTCCGGTGGCTCGGCAGCCGGTTCCTGCCCGAGGAGGACCGGGCCACGCTCGGCCTGATCGACCGCTCGCAGGTCGTGGCCGAGGCGCCCGCCCCGTTCGCCGCCAACGCGCTCAAGCCGAGGGCCGACGAGGGTGTGACCGCCCAGTCCGAGGCGCTGGCCTCGCCGCAGGCAGCCCCGGCCCCAGGCGACGCCGCCAAGGGGCCGGCCGCGACGGCAGCGACCGCCGCGCCGACCGCGAAGCCCGCGTCGGTCCCGGCGGCCAAGGGGGCCCCGGGGGCCAGCGGCCCGTCGGCCAACGGCGCCGGCAAGAGCCTGTCCGCCATCGCGTCCTCGCTCGGCGGCTCGCTCTCGGGCACGGCCAAGGTGGCCTTCGCCGCCCAGGCCGACGCCCCGAGCTGCGCCGAGTGCGGCTCGATCATGGTTCGCAACGGCTCCTGCTACAAGTGCCTCAACTGCGGGTCCACCTCGGGCTGCAGCTGATCGGCAGACCACGTCCTGCGGCAGAGGGGCCCCGGCCGGTGCCGGGGCCCCTTCGTGCTCGGTCGCCAGCGCCGCGCCGCTGGCGACACGTCCGGTCGCGACACGGGCGACGCCCCCGAGGGGGCCCGAAGCGCGTAGAGTCCGCCCGACAGCGGCAGAGCACGGGGGCCAACGTGGCGAGGCAGGACTGGGCCGAGATCTCGGACGAGAAGGCGGCGCGCCGTCTCGGCGAGCGGCTGGGGGTCGTGTTCGACGCCCCGGCCGTGGCGACCCGGGGCGGGGATGAGGGTGCGTTCGCGCTGGCCGGCGAGGAAGCCTGGGTGGCGCTCCTGCTGGAGCGCAAGCACGGCCACCCCGTGGAGAACGTGCTGCAGTTCTGGCCCTGGCTGGAGCGGAACCGACGCCGCCTGGTCCTCGTCCACGCCATCGCACCCGACGCCCGCCGGCGGACCGGCTCGCGGGCTGACCTCACCGTCTGGCTGGGCGCGATGATGGAGCGGGTGCTCCGCGGGCGGTTCGCCTACTGCCGCGTGGATCTGGGCTCGGCGACCGAGGGCCCGCAGCTGGATGCCGCGCGCGCCGCGATCGAGGCGCTGCGCCAGCCGCTCGAGGGCCGGGGCCTGCTGGGCAACAACCCGGGCACCTAGCGGGACGCGGCCGGGGCCGCAGGACGGGCCGCGGCCGGAGGACGGGCCGCTGCCGCCGGCGCACAGTCATCGCCATCGGAGGTGACTCGATGACGGTCGAGATTGGCTCCGGTATTGCGCCGCGCCCACGTCCGGGTGTCCAGCGCGGCGGTCCTGGCCCGGCTGCTGCCTCCGACCGAGAACGCGTTCGCGGATTCGTTCCTGCGCGGCGACATCGACATCGGCGGGGACATCGCGGTGGCGATCGGGGCTGCCCGCGACGTGGACCTGCGACGGCTGTCGGGGACGGACCTGCGACGGCTGGCGCGCTGGGCCCTGGAGCTGCGCCGGACCCGGGCCGGGATGCCGACGGCACCGCTCGCCCGCCCGGCGGCCCGCCTGACCGGACGGCGGCACTCCCGCGCCAGGGACATGGAGGCGCTCCGCTTCCACTACGACGTCGGCGAGTCGTTCTACCGGCTGTGGCTTGACCGGCGCCTGACGTACTCGTGCGCCTACTTCGAGCGCGACGACGACCCGACACGCGATCTCGATGCCGCGCAGGAGGCGAAGCTCGACCTCGTCTGCCGCAAGCTCGACCTGCGGCCCGGGCAGCGTCTCCTCGACATCGGCTGCGGATGGCGCTCGCTGGTGCTCCACGCCGCCGAGCGCTTCAAGGTGGATGCCCTCGGCGTGACGCTGTCGGGGCGCCGGGCCGTGGAGGCGAACCGCCGGGCCGCGCTGATGGGCCTCGACCATCGGGTGCATGCCGAGGTCCGGGACTACCGGGACCTCGCGCCGCTCGGCCCGTTCGACGCCGTGGCGTCGGTCGGCATGTTCGAGCACGTGGGCGCGGCGATGCTGCCGGCCTACTTCGAGGCGGCGTACCGCGCGCTCCGGCCGGGCGGCCGGTTCCTCAACCACGGCATCACCACCGCAGAGCGGGGCCGCGCCGCGAACCCTCTCCCCGGAGGCTGGCGGGGCGGCCTCCGGCGCACCACGTTCACCGAGCAGTACGTCTTCCCGGACGGCGAGCTCGTCCCGGTCGAGCGGGCGGTCGCGGCGGCTCGGGACGCGGCGGTGGCGGCCGCCGGCGAGGAGGTCGCGCGCACGTGGCGCCTGTACATGGCGGGGGCGCGCGTCGGGTTCGAGCGGGGCGAGATCGATGTGGCACAGCTGCTGCTGGCCCGTCCGCTCGGCGACCGCGCGACCGCGCCCAGACCCCTGCGGCCGTGGTGGTGACGGAGGTCGCCGAGGGTCGCCGGAATGGCGGGTTGGGCACGTCCGGTCGTGGCCATTGGACCGTTGTCGGCGGGGGCGGGCGGGAGGATGCTCGCGGCACTTCGCACGGAGGTGCCACATGGACGCGAGAGTCGGAGACCGCATCGTCGTCGAGTCGGAGCGGGTGGGACAGCCCGACCGGGTCGGTGAGATCCTCGAGGTGACCGACACGCCCTTCGGCCGCAGCTTCAGCGTCCGGTGGGAGGACGGCCACGTGTCCGAGATCCGCCCCGCCGCCGGCAGCGCGCGGGTCGTCCACGCCGTGCCGCAGCCCGGCTGACCGGCTGATCCGCCCGGCGGACCGACCGCTGACCGCCGCTCGCCCGGGGGTCAGGCCCGCAGGTCCGCCCGCCAGATGACCGTGAGCGGGCCGATCCCCCGCATCCGGGTGCGCCCGTGCGCGACGAACGAGGCCTCGGCCGCGCGGAGCCCGGCGTGCCCCGTCTCGACGTGGGCCCAGCGCTCCGGCAGGTCGTAGACCAGCGCCCGGGCGCCCGGCCTCAGCACCCGGCGGATCTCCGCGAAGCCGCGCTCGGCGTCCGGCCAGTGGTGTGCCGACAGCGAGCTCACGACGAGGTCGAACGTCGCGTCCCCGAAGGGCATCGCCGCCACGTCGCCCTCGACGAGCGTCGCCCGGTCTCGGCTGCGGGCCCGCTCGAGGCGTCGGCCCGTCGCGCTGAGCATCGCTGGGTCAACGTCGAGGCCGGTCCACGTGCCGTCGGGCAGACGGTCGAGCAGCCGCTCGGCGAGGTGCCCGGGCCCCGGTCCCACCTCGAGCACGGCCGGGGTGGCGATGCCGGCCATGGCGTCTGCGCAGTCGGCCGCGATGTCGCGGTAGTAGCCGCCGAGCGCCAGGTCCGCCGCCGCCTCGTACACGCCAACCCCGGGCGCCGACGACGTCCGGATCGACTGCGCCGCGCGGCGGACGACCGGCTGCGCCAGCCAGGCGGCGACCGCGCCCAGCCCGGCCACCACGACCACGCGACGCCTACCCATGGACGCCATGATGCGCGTTCTCGCTCCGCCTCGCCCCGGGGCCGGGCCGGCAGGTGGCGCCGGGGCGCCCCGTGGCCCCCAGGCCGTGACCGGCGCCCCGCGCCCGGGGCCAGGCAGCCCGAGGCCCGCGCCCAGCGGGCTTGTATCATGGTGATATCATTCTGATCGCGCCCAACCCGTCAGGCGCTGAGGAGCCCGAAGCACCATGAACAACAAGGAACGCACTGCCAGCTCGCTGCCCGGCATCCCGATGCTGGTCGGCATCTTCGTCCTCACCGTCGCGGTGCCACTGGCGTTCGTCTGGTGGCTCGATGCGGTGATCGTCCCCATGGGCGACCGGGTCGGCACGCTCGAGGCCCTGGAGATCCTGGCGTGGACGGCCGTCTACGTCGTCATCCTGCTCGGCTGGAGGGGCCTCACGGCCGTCAACCCCAACGAGGCCCGGGCGGTGGTCCTGTTCGGCCGCTACCGCGGGACCCTGCGCGAGCAGGGCATGGCCTGGGTCAACCCGCTCACGCAGCGGCCCAAGGTCAGCGTCCGCGTCCGGAACTTCGAGACCAGCAAGCTCAAGGTCAACGACCACGACGGCAACCCGATCGAGATCGCGGCGGTCGTCGTGTGGAAGGTCACCGACACGGCCGAGGCGCTGTTCGAGGTGGACGACTACGAGAACTTCGTCGCCGTGCAGGCCGAATCCGCCCTGCGGAACCTCGCCACGTCCCACCCGTACGACGCCCACGACGACGGGCCGACGTCTCTCCGGGCCAACCCGGCCGAGGTGGCGGAGCAGCTCAAGGCAGAGATCCAGGACCGTCTGGAGCAGGCCGGGGTCACGGTGATCGAGGCGCGGATCAGCCACCTCGCCTACGCCCCGGAGATCGCCAACGCGATGCTCCGCCGGCAGCAGGCAAACGCGGTCATCGCCGCCCGGACGCGGATCGTCGAGGGCGCGGTGGGCATGGTCGAGATGGCGCTCGAGCAGCTCTCGGCGAAGCAGGTCGTCCAGCTCGACGAGGAGCGCAAGGCGCAGATGGTCAGCAACCTGCTGGTGGTCCTCTGCTCCGAGCACGAGACCCAGCCGGTGCTCAACACCGGGACGCTGTACGCCTAGGGCGCTGACGATTCGCGGGCGGAGCCGGACGATGCCGAGCGGGGAGCCGCCACCATGGCCGAGCGCAAGCCGTTCCTGCTCCGCCTGGACCCCGAGACCCACGCCGCCCTCCAGAAGTGGGCCGCGGACGACCTCCGCTCGGTGAACGGCCAGGTGGAGTACCTGCTCCGGCGCGCGCTCAAGGACGCCGGCCGCCTCCCCGGCCGCACCCCGCCCCGCGCGCCGTAGCGCCGGGCGGCCCCCGGCGAGCTCCTTCGCGGGGCCGACGTGTCGGCGCGCGCCCGGCTCGCTCGCCTACGGCCAGGTGAACGTGGCCGTGAGCGGCGTCGCCCCGAACCCGTTCTCGGAGTTGCGGAGCACGATCATCCAGGAGTTCGGCGGCTGCACGCCGAAGCCCTGGCTCACGCCGGTCGCGCCGGTGCTCGCGATCACCTGCTTGAGCCCGGGGCCTCCCTGCTCGATGAGGTCCACCTCATACAGGAACGGGTGGCCGCCCCAGTCGGCGGTCACGTGGTAGTAGCCCTTCGCGCGCGGCGTGGCGACAACCTGCAGGCCGTTGAAGGCGGCGTCGGCGGTGCCGTCGAACCGTGCGTCGCTGATGGTGACCTTGGGCTTGAGGGTGGGGTACGTGAGCGTCACGTCCACGACCGGGGCCGCCGAGCCCGAGCCCCGGAGCGTGAGCTGGTAGGCCGCCGACGTCGCCGCCACCGAGCTCGAGATGGTGCCGCCGGCCGCCGTGCGGCAGTCGGGCTGGGCGCCGCTCGCGGCCAGGCAAACCGTGGAGTTCCCGCCCGACTCGGTCTGGAGCGTCACGGTCACGGGTCCCGTCTGGGCCGTGAACGCGATGGATCGCGTCGTGCCGTTGGGGTCCGTGACCGCGTCGAGCGCCAGCTGCACGAACCGGATCGTGGCCGCCGCGACCGGCTTGGGCGTGGGCGTTGGGCTGGGTGTGGGAGACGGCGATGGCGACACGGGAGCGGCCGACGGCGCCGCCGACCCTCCGGTCGGCGCAGCTGACGCGGACACGGCGCTCGAGGCCGACGGGGCCGCGGACGGTGCCGGGGGACTGGCCCTGGTCCCGAACAGCGAGGTCGCGACCAGGATCCCGACCAGGACGGCGAGGATGAACGCCAGGAGCAGGACCAGCCGCTGCATGTTCGTCATGCGCCCATGGTAGAGGCGCGGCCACGCGCCGTCAGTCGTCGGCCCGCGGCGGGGCGGGGCTCGCCAGCCCCTCGACGATCTCGACGCCGGGCAGGGCCGCCAGGATCGACGGCGGCGCGATCACCTTCCAGGCGCGCGACCCGCCGCCCAGCACGATCCGCTCCCGGCCCATCACCGCGGCGTCCACCCAGACCGGCAGCCCGGTCGGCAGGCCGAAGACCGTCACCCCGCCGATCTCGTGGCCCGTGATCGCGCGCGTCTCATCGGGCGACGCGAAGGACGACTTGCGCCCGAGCCGGCCCCTGACCACGCGATTCACGTCCAGGCGATGGGTCGCGAGCACCACGCACGCGGCGTAGACGGGCTCGGCGCCCTTGCCGACCACCACGATCGTGTTCGCGGAGTCCGCGGGGTCGAAGCCGTAGTGGGCGCAGAACGCCGCCGTGTCGGCGAGGGCGGGGTCGCACGGGAACAGCTCGGACGGCCCGAGGCCGGCCAGAGCCGCCTCCAGGGCGTCGCGGTCGGGATCGTCGCTCATGGCGGGCAACGGTAGCGCGGAACGGGATGCCTCGGGTGGCGCCGGACCTGCTGCACTACCCTTCCGCCCAGCCCCGGGGGGACGCCGCAGCGCAACCCGGGCCACGCCGACCACCGCCCCCCAGCCCGAGCCCGCAGCCCGGAGGCCGCGATGACCACCACCCGCATCCCCGACCGCGCCGAGTGGCTGGCCGCGATCCCGTCGCTCGCCCTGCGGACCCGGCTGTTCATCGACGGAACCTTCGTGGACGCGAGGGCCGGGCGGCGCTTCACCACGGAGAACCCGGCCACCGGCCAGCCCATCGCGGAGGTGGCCGAGGCCGGTCCCGAGGACGTGGACCTGGCCGTTGCCGCGGCGCGCCGCGCCGCCGACGACGGGCGCTGGTCGCGGCTGAACCCGGGCGACCGCAAGCGCCTGCTGATCGCGTGGGCGGACCTGATCGCGGCCCACAACCGCGAGCTCGCGCTGATCGAGACGCTCGACTCGGGCAAGCCCATCTCGGACACGGCCACGGTGGACATCCTCGAGACCGCCAACTGCATCCGCTGGCACGCCGAGGCCACCGACAAGCTCTATGGCCAGGTGGCGCCGGCGCCCGAGGGCATCGTGGCCACGATCACCCGCGAGCCGGTGGGCGTGGTGGGCGCGGTCATCCCGTGGAACTACCCGGCCCTCATGGCCGCCTGGAAGATGGGCCCGGCGCTCGCGACCGGGAACACCATGGTGATCAAGCCAGCGTCGTACACGGCGCTCTCGCTGCTGCGCATCGCCGAGCTGGCGAGCGAGGCGGGCATCCCCGACGGCGTCGTCAACGTGGTCCCCGGCCCCGGCGGCTCGGTGGGCGAGGCGATCGGACGACACCCGGACGTGGACTGCCTCGCGTTCACCGGCTCCACCGAGGTCGGCCGCCGGTTCCTCCGCTACTCGGCCGACACGAACCTCAAGCGCGTGCTCCTCGAGCTGGGCGGCAAGAGCCCCCAGATCGTCTTCCCCGATGTCTCGGACATGGCGTCTGTCGCGGCCAACGCGGCGATCGCGATCTTCACGAACATGGGCGAGAACTGCTCCGCCGGCTCGCGGCTGATCGTCCACCGGTCGAAGCGCGAGGCGCTGCTCGAGGCGCTCGAGGCGGAGCTCGAGCGCTGGCCCGTCGGCGATCCCCTCGAGCCGGCCAGCCGCGTGGGTCCCCTCATCAGCCGCGGCCAGATGGAGACCGTGCTGGACTACGTCGAGTCCGGCATGGGCCAGGGCGCCCGGGTGGTGACCGGCGGCGAGCAGATCCTGCGCGAGACGGGCGGCTACTTCGTGGGGCCCACGATCCTCGACGGCGTCCGCAACGACATGCGCGTCGCGCGCGAGGAGATCTTCGGCCCGGTGCTCTCGGTGCTCGAGTTCGACACCGAGCGGCAGGCCGTCGCGCTGGCCAACGACACGCCGTACGGCCTGGCGGCCTCGCTCTACACGGACGACCTGCACGTGGCCCACCGGGTGGCGCGGGACCTGCGGGCCGGCGTGGTGGGGGTCAACGCGTACGCGGAGGGCGACAACACCACGCCCTTCGGCGGCTACAAGCTCTCGGGCTTCGGCGGCCACGACAAGAGCGTCCACGCGCACGACCAGTACACCGAGACCAAGACGACCTGGATCACGCTCCGGCCTCGGGACTGAGGGCCCGGCGACAACGTACGGTCTCGACGGAGGCGCGCAGCCGAGAGCAGTCGCCCGCCTCGCGCCAGGCGTCCACACGGCAGGCCAACCGGCGAGCCGCCGCGGCGGCGTCCGAACCGGGCGCGACCACCACCGGCAGGTGGCCGCCGGCGGGACGGCAGGGCGGGCGCGCGCCGCGGGCGAGCCATGTAGGCTTGGCCGAGCAGCGACCGCCGCGCCGGCTGGCGGCCAGAGGTGAGCGATGACCGATCCGCGTGACGCCTGGGCCGAGTTCGAGGCCCGCCTGACCGCCGCCCTCGCCGCGATGGAGCACGCGACCTACCTCGTGGTGTCGGTCGCGGCGGACCCGCGGGCGGGCGCCAGCGCGTACGTGCAGTTCGCCCAGGGCGGCCTGCTCGGGTTCCGGGCGGAGGCGGCCGGCAACCACTGGCTCCCGCCGGGACACGGGCTCCGGCCAGCGCAGGAGGAGCGCCTCGTCGCGCTCGGCTGGCAGCGGCCCGGCGCGGCGTCCGAGGGGCGCAACTGGATCCGGGAGTGGCAGGAGCCGGTCCCGTTCGCCGACGCCGCGGACTTGGCCGTGCGGACGCTCCGCGAGGTCTACGGCGCCTCGAGCCCCGATGACCTGCGCTACCGCAGCGGCGGCTTCCCGGCCCACCACGGGGTCGTGCCCGAGCCCGGGCTCGGCATCCCGCCCGACCGGCCCATCCCCGAGCACCCGGCCGCCCCGCTGGTCCCCGGCCAGGCGCACCCGGCCCCGGCACCGGACGAGACCGAGGCGGCCCTGCAGGCCGCGCTCGCCGAGTTCGTCGCCGGCGCGGACCTGACGCCGGACCGCGACGGCGACCTGCCGATCCGGGTCGGCTCGGCGCTCATGTTCGTGCGGCCCGTCGCCGGGCGGCCGCCGCTGCTCCAGGTGTTCGCCCCGCTCGTGTCCGGCGTGGACATGACCTCGGCGCTCCTCGAGTCGCTCAACGACATCAACCGCCACATCCTGTTCGGCCGCGTGTTCTGGACCGAGCGCGAGGTGGTGGTCTCGATGGAGGTCACGGCCGTGGGGATCAGCGCCGCCCAGATCGCCTTCGCCTGCGTGCAGCTGGGCAACCTCGCGGACCACCTCGACGACGTCCTGCGCGGACGGTTCGGCGGGCGCACGATGTTCGAGGTGCCCAAGACGCTGCTGAACTAGGCGCTCGGCTCCGAGGCGGGTGCTCGCCCGCGGTGCCCCGCGGGCGGGTGCGGTTCCCGGCCGGGCGGCGGCCGAATCTGCACGGCCCAGGGGGGTTGTCAGGGAATCCGCAATGGCCTAGACTACTGGGCCAATGGCGTGTCATTTGACACGCCACTACGCATGTTGGGAAGGCGTGATCCCGACGTGGATGGCGGCCCCGCGGCCAATCCCCTGAGCCCCAATCCCCTGAACCTCGGCAACACTCCCCCGCCGCGCGGCTGGGCGCGGCCCCTGACTGGAGAATCGTGATCTCGTTCGACGCTACTTCCCCTGCCTCCGAGACCGAGGCCGCGCTCGCGGCCGCGTCCATCGAGTTGGACCCCGAGGCGGCCGAGCTCGAAGCGGCCGCGCTCGTCGCGGACATCCCGGCCGGGCCGGAACCGGTCGTCGCCCCGCCTGAGGAGGTCGAGGCTGACACCTCTGCCGAGGTGCTGGACACGGACGACTCCGTCCGGCTGTACCTGCGCGAGATCGGACGGGTGCCGCTCCTGACCGCCGAGGAGGAGGTCATCCTCGCCAAGGGCATGGAGCTGGGCGCCCAGGCCAAGAGCGAGCCGTGGAAGGCGATCCTGTCGATCCACGAGTGGACGCTCCACAGCACCGAGGCAACTGCTCGGGCGAAGAGCCGCAAGTACACCCTCCCGTTCCAGGCCGAGTCGCACCGCGTGGTGGCCGAGGCCCTGCGCGCGGACGACGCGCTCGACCTGCTGATGACGATGCCGGCGCTGGGCCTCGCCGAGGGGCTCAAGAAGGCCGAGTCGGACGCGCTCAGGGAGCGGCTCGCGCGCGCCTGCAGCCTCCGGTCCGTCTACAACGAGCGCCTCGACGTCGAGAGCTTCACCGAGGTGCTGGACTGGATCGAGGGCGAGCTCGGCCGGCCAAACGCGGAGATCCGCGCCAACACCGCGCTGCGCGCGCTGCGCGACTGGGCCCGCGACGAGATCGCCTACCCGGCAATCCAGCGCTACCTCGAGGCAGGGCGCGCGGACGACCTCATGGGCGAGGTCGGGCCCGCCCTCAAGCACCTGGCCAAGGAGTCGCGGGACCACCTCACCTCGGCCAACCTGCGGCTCGTCGTGTCCATCGCCCGCAAGTACATCAACCAGGCGGGCATGGGCCTGCTGGACCTGGTCCAGGAGGGCAACGCCGGCCTGATCCGCGCCGTGGACAAGTTCGAGTACGAGCGCGGCTTCAAGTTCAGCACCTACGCCACCTGGTGGATCCGCCAGGCCATCCAGCGCGGCCTCGCGGACCAGAGCCGGACCATCCGGATCCCGGTCCACATGGTCGAGACGATGGGTCGCGTGGCGCGCGTCGTGCGCGAGCTGTCCACGCAGCTCGGCCGCGAGCCCACCAACGCCGAGATCGCCGCGGCGCTGCCGGACGAGACGCCGGCGATGACGCCGCAGCGGGTCGAGGAGATTCGCAAGCTGGGCCGCGAGCCCGTGTCGCTCCAGTCGCCCGTCGGCGACGAGGGCGATGCCGAGCTGGGCGAGCTCATCCCGGACGAGGACGCCGTCTCCCCGCTCGACGTGGTCGCGGACCGCATGCGGCGCGAGCAGATCGAGCACGTCCTGGCCAGCCTCGACCGCCGCGAGCAGCGCGTCCTGCGCCTCCGCTTCGGCCTCGACGACGGGCACGCACGGACGCTCGAGGAGGTCGGGCGCGAGTTCGGCCTCACGCGCGAGCGCATCCGCCAGATCGAGGTCCAGGCGCTGCGCAAGCTCCGCCACCCCTCCCGCAGCCGCAAGCTCCGCGAGTTCGCCGCCTAGACGCGGGCTCTCGCCTCGGGGATCGGTGCCCAACCAGCCGGCCGCGTCGCTCGCCGACGCGGCCGGCTTCGATTCCCGGCGGTGGGGACGAGCACCGGTCAACGCGACCGCGACCCGCCGGTCGCGGGTGGCGGGCGGGCGCCGAGCGGCCCTGCCAGCGCCGGTCGGGGCGGGCGGGCCGTCGCGCGGGAAAGGGCGCTGCCGCTCAGCTGCCGGCGGCGAGGCTCGAGGCGGTCGCGGCCGAGGAGCAGTCGTAGACCGATGTGGCGGTGCCGTTCACGGTGACGGCGCTGCAGGCCGAGCCGACCCACGACGAGACGTCCGACGAAGTGCTGCCGCCGCCGGGCCCGGCACCCTGGCCGCCGAGCTCGATGAAGCGCAGCTGGCCGGATGCCACGTACGCTCGCAGCTGGGCCAGCGAGAGGGCGTTGTCGCTGCCGGTGAAGCCGCCCGTGGACATCACGGCTCGGCCGGTCGAGAGCTCGATCTGGCCCGCCGTGGTGGAGTCGGACACGGCCAGCAGCCACTTGGCCCCGCCCTGGTTCGCCTCCAGGTAGCCCACGACGTCCGACGACAGCGAGACGCCGCCGGGGCCGCCCATGCCGCCGCCGAACGACCCGCCGGGGTCGCTCGCGACGCCGGCACCGGACGGGGCCGCGCTCGCCGGGCCGGATGCGGAGCCGGCGCCTGACGCAGCGCCTGCCGCGAACCCGCCCACGAATGCCGTCTGGCCGCCGGAGCCTCCCGGGCCGCCGAAGCCGCCGTCGCGGCCCGCCGACGGGCCCGCCGCCGGATCGCCGCCGGAGTAGGCGGTCTGCATGGTGTCGATCGCGTAGGCCGCCGGCCCCGCGAGGAGCGCGGCGAGGCCGAGGCCCGCCGCCGCCAGTTGGAGCCGTCGCGTCCGCGCGGTCGCCCGCAGCGTGAGCACCGGCACTGTCAGGGAGGTCGCCGCCAGGACGACGAGCCCCAGCCCGGGCGCGAACGAGGGGGTGCGGTCGAGCAGCATCAGCGCCACGCCCGCGGAGCCGACCATCGCCAGCCCGAGCGCCAGGCCCGCCCACGGGTGTCGCTCCCGAGCCCTCCAGATCGCCACCACGCCACCGCCGACGAGCGCGCCGACCGCGGGGGCCATCGCCACGACGTAGTAGCTGTGGATGGTGCCCGACATGAGGCTGTAGACCGCGGCGTTGATTGCCAGCCACAGGCCCCACATCAGGAACGAGGCGCGGGCGAGGTCCGTTCTCGCCGCCCTGGCCCGGGCGACCAGGCCGGCCGCCAGGCCCACCACCGACAGCGGCAGGAACCAGCCGATCTGCCCGCCCAGCTCGGTGTTGAACAGACGCAGCAGTCCCGGCGTGCCCGAGAAGGTGCCGCCATTGCCCTGTCCGCCGCCGGCGGTGCCGCCGAGGACGCGGGCGAGGCCGTCGTAGCCGAGGACCAGGTTGAGCGCCGTGCCGTCCGACGATCCGCCGACGAAGGCGCGGGCCGACGCGGGCAGCAGCGTCATCGGGAGCACCCACCACGCCGAGGCGACGGTCACCGATGCCGCCGCCACGACCAGCCCTGCGACGCGGCGCCGCCATGAGCCGCGCCCGGCCGCCGCGTAGGTGATCGCGAACGCCGGCAGGACCAGGTAACCCTGCAGGAGCTTGGTCTCGAACGCGAGACCGACCAGCGCCCCGGCCAGCGCGAGCCAGCGCAGCCGATCCGTCTCCAGCGCTCGGACGAGCGCGTAGGCGGCGCCGGCCCACAGCAGCGCGAGCAGGGCGTCGGGGTTGTTGTAGCGGAAGATCAGCACCGCGGCCGGTGTCAGCGCCGTCACCAGGCCCGCGATGATCGAGGCGGGCGCCCCGAGCGTCCGGCGGACGGTCGCCATCACCAGCGCCACCGCCGCGACGCCCATGAGCGCCTCGGGCAGGAGGATCGACGCGGGCGACAGGCCGAACAGGCGCACCGACAGGCCCATCACCATCGTGGCGAGGGGCGGCTTGTCCACCGTGATGAAGTTGGCCGGGTCGACCGAGCCCATGAACCAGGCCACCCAGGACTGGCTCGCGGCCCAGGCGGCGCCGCTGTAGAAGACGTTGGCGAAGCCGCTGACGGTGAGGTTCACGAGGTAGAGCACCGCGGCGAGGCCCATCACGCCGGCAGTTGCCGGCAGGACCCACGCCCCGTCGACGGCCCGGTCCCGGGCGACGAGGCGACGGAGGCTGCCCGCAACAGTCGGCGGGGCGCTGTGGCGGCGGCCCGCGCTGGGCGGGGCAATGGCGGTCATGGCATCACTCCTGGGGGTTGCGCATGGAGGAGACACGGACGAGCGCGCGTTCCCGGTCGGCGGCGATCCAGCTCCGGAGCAGGACGAACCGGGCGACGGTGGCGAGCGCATTGGCGGCGACGAGGACGGCCAGCTCCGCGAGGCGGCCGGCGCGCGGCGCGAGGGCGCCGAGCAGGCTGACGGACAGCGTCGTGACGGCGAGCGCGACCGCGAGGGCGATCAGGCCGCCGATCTGGTCGCGGACCATCGACCCGCCGCCCCGGACGCCGAACGTGAGGCGGCGGTTGGCCGCGGTGTTCGCGAGGGCGGTCAGGACCAGCGCGAGCGCGTTGGCCGCGGTCGCGCCGGTGGCGGTGCGGAGGAGCAGGTACAGCGCGGCGTAGGCCGCCGTGGACGCGATTCCGATCGCGCCGAACGCGAGGAGCTCCCGGCCGAGCCGGTGGCGGAGCAGGCGGCGGAGGGCGGCCGGGGCGGGCAGGCGGGCGGTGTCCATGCCCGGAGTCTCGGGCGTGGGCCCTTTCGAACCCGTTACGCGGCCGGCGGCCTGCCGGGCGCCGCCGGGGAGGCGGCGGGGCGCCCCGAGGACGCCTCCTAGCCGACGGAGGACCGACCCCAGCTCACCGCGAAGCGGGCGCCGCCCGAGGGCGACGAGCCCAGGCTCCAGCGCCCGTTGGTGGCCTGCACGATGGCATCGCCGATCGCGAGGCCCAGCCCCGCGCCGCCAGTGTCGGCCGCGGTCGTCACAGAGCGGTGGAAGCGGTTGAAGATCCGCTCACGCTCGTCGGGCGGGATGCCGGGACCCGAGTCGTCCACGGCCACGAAGGCGCGGCCCGCCTCCACGCCCACGGTCACGCCCACCGCCCCGCCCTCGGGCGAGTACTTGCAGGCGTTGTCCACCAGCACGCCCACCAGCCGGTCCACCAGCTCCGCGGACGCGGCGATGACCACGGGCGAGGCGGTGGCCTGCACGGAGAGCCGCAGGTGCCGGGCCTCCGCGACGGCCGCGAACCGGTCCGCGGTCTGGCTCGCGAGCACCGCCAGGTCGATCGGGCCCGCCGGCGGCGGCTCGGCGGCGGCGTCGAAGCGGGCCAGCCAGAGCATGTCCTCCAGCAGCCGCCGCATCCGCTTGGATTCGCGCTCCACCTTGGTGAACGCCGTGCGGTACCACGCGGCGTCGCGCTCCGTGGCCAGCGCCAGCGACGTGTGCGCCTCGATCACCGACAGCGGCGTGCGCAACTCGTGGGAGGCGTCCGCGGTGAACTCCAGCTGGCGGCGGCGAGCGGCCTCGATGGGCTGGGCCACGCGCTGCCCGACGATGGTGGCCCCCACGAACACGGCGCCCAGCAGGAACGGCGCGATCAGCAGGACGCCGAGCGCGATGGTCGCCTGCGTGTCGGCGACCTGCGATGTGTCCTGGGCGGCGATCACGTAGACCGATCCCATCTGCTGGCCGGCGATCCGGACGCTGGTCCCGTCGATCGTGGCGTCCTGCGGCGACGAGACGGCCTTCAGGGCCGCCGGCAGGGCCGGGGTCTGGTTGCCGATGGGCGTCACCGTGCCGTCGGCGGCGACGGTCCAGATGAGGACGGGCGCGCCGAAGGGCCTGCCGGGGTCTCGCCCCAGGTTGAGCGAGCCGCCGCTCGCGCCGCCACCGTCACCGGCCCCGCTGCCGCCCGCGACCCCCCCGTCCGGCGCCAGGCGGGTGAACGTCTGCATGACCCGCTGGTCGATCTGAGCGGTCAGGTCCCGCGTCGCGAACGCGACGACGCCAGCCGAGATCGCGATGTAGGCGACGGCCACCACCCCCGTCGCGGCGAGCGCGACCCGGATGGACTGGCGGCGGACGGCCGGCACGTGGGTCATGGTCATCCGGCGTCGAGCCGGTAGCCGGAGCCGCGGACGGTGACGATCCGGACCCCGGCGTCGGGCAGCTTGGAGCGGAGGCGCGACATCTGCACGTCGATGGCGTTGGAGCCGAGCGGGTCCGTCTCGTCCGCCCAGGCGTGCTCGGCGATGGCCTTGCGATCCACGACCGCCGGCGCACGGCGGATGAGCAGCTCCAGGATCCGGTACTCGGTGGCGGTGAGCGCGATCTCGCGGCCGTTGGCGGTGACCACGTGCGAGACGGGGTCGAGAGCGAGCCGGCCGGCGCGGAGGATCGGCTGGTCCACGCCGCGCGGTCGGCGCTGGAGCGCGCGCACCCGGGCCAGCAGCTCGCCGAAGTCGAACGGCTTGACGAGGTAGTCGTCGGCCCCGGTGTCGAGGCCGCGGATGCGGTCGGCCGGGGCGTCGCGGGCGGTGAGCATCAGCAGGCCCGTCGGGCGCTCGTGCCGCCGGGCCCAGGCCACGACGTCGATGCCCTCGGCACCGGGCATCCGCCAGTCGATGATCGCGACGTCGTACTCGTACCACCTGAGCTGGTCGATGGCGTCGTCGCCGCGGTCCACGGCGTCCACGTGGTACCCCGCGTCCGTCAGGCCCAGGACCAGGACGTCCCGCAACCCCTCGTCGTCCTCGGCCACCAGCACGCGCATCCCGACGACTCCCTCACCGGTGCTCGCTCAGCGGGCCAGCGACTGCGGCCCGAGCGCCATGGTCGCACCCCGGTCGACCCAGCGCCACGTCGCGGCGCCGGCCACCACCGCGAGCGCGGTCGCCTCGATGACCACCATCCAGGGCGCCATCGCGTCGCTGCCGGCGGTCACGGCATGGGCGAAGGCCAGTGGCCACATCAGGTAGCTGGCCCAGTGGACCGCGCGCCAGGCGTGCTGGCCGAGATGCCGCCGCAGGAGGCTGGTGGCGATCAGCGCCACGAACAGGTAGAGCGCGATCACGCCCAGCGCGACCGGGACGGGGCGCCAGGACGAGGCGAGCGGCACGAGCGCGGCGCTCAGCCCCAGGCGGAGGTAGGGGTCCAGGATCGCGGCGAGGACGTGCGTCGTGAGGAAGGCCACTGCCAGGAGCGACACCCGCCGGTGCAGCTCGTAGTTGAAGAACCGGGGCCAGCCGGCGGCCTGGAACCGGGTGACGGTGACCAGGCCGAGCGCGGCGCTCGCGGTGAGCATCAGCAGCGAGACGATGCCCGCGCCGCGGGCCGCGAACCACAGGATCTGCTCTGACATCGGGGGCGCTCCTCGGGGGGGTGACGGCGGCGGGGCCGAGGGGGGAGATGCCCCGCCGCCGCGGTTTGTGCTCGGTGGCGCGAGTGTCGCGCCCGGACTCTTTCGTCGCGGTTACGGGTCCCGGGCCGCGACTGCGCTGACCAGGCGCGGCGCCGCCCGTCAGGCGCGGCCCGTCAGGCGCGGCCCGCCGTGTCCGCGGCGGCGGCGGCGGCCGGCTCGGGCCAGCCGCCGACCCGGACCACGGACCCGTCCTGGGCCACGAGCCGCGCGGGCAGCCGCGCCGACGCCAGCCAGTCCACGGCGGCGTGGCCCAGGACGATGCAGGCGGTGGAGGCGGCGTTGGCCGCCTCGCAGGTGTCGGCGACCACGGTCGCGGTCCGCCACGGCGTCTCGGCGGGCAGGCCAGTCCGCGGGTCCACGATGTGGTGCGCGGTGGCCCCCGTGTCCGCCGCCCAGCGCCGGACGGTGGTGGACGAGGTGGCCAGCCCGCCCCGCTCGATCGCGACCACCTCGCCCGGCCCGTCGGGATCGGCGCGGCTGTCCTCGGCCATCAGGATCCGCCAGCCGCCCTCGGGTGGGCGCCCGAGGACCGCCACGTCGCCGCCGAGGCTCACGAGCACTCCGGCACCGGGCCCGGCGGCGGCGAGCGCCGCGACGGCGCACAGGTCCGAGGCGAGGCCCTTGCCCGTGGCGCCCAGGTCGAGCTCCACGTCGGTCGGTACGCGGACCGTGCCGGTCCGCTCGTCGAGATGGATCACCGACCAGCCCGGGACCGGCGCCAGCCGGAGTTGCAGGGGGCGCGTGGTGCCCGCGATGCGGTCGAAATCGTCGTCGTAGCCGGCGATCCGGAGGGCGCGGCCGATGGTGGGGTCAACGGCCCCGCCGGTCGCGCGCGCCGCCTCCAGCGACCCGGCCAGGGCGCGGGCGAGCAGCGCCGACACGCGGACCTGCTTGCCGCGCGCGGAGTTGAGGCCGACCAGCTCCGAGTCGGCACGGAACCGCGAGTAGGCGCGGTCCACCTCGGCGAGGACCAGCTCGGCTGCGGCTCGCGCGGCATCCAGGTCGCCGTCGCTCACGACCAGGCGAGCGCGGGCGCCGAGCGCCTGCCAGTCAGCCGTGCCGAGCACGATCAGGAGCCCCCGGACGAGACGTGCGCGAAGCCCGTGGAGGCGCCCACGGACGGGGCCAGGCTGAAGAGGCCCGCCGCGGCGGACGAGGTCGAGGCGGTGGTGGCGCCTGCCGCGGACACCGCGGCGGCCGATGTGGTGGTGCCGGCGTAGGTCACCGCCGCGAGGTACGTGAAGCCGGTCGTGGCGGCCACGCCGATCGCCGCGGTCCCGATGGTCAGCCTGCGGAGCCGGGCGAGGTTCCGGGACCGATCCTCGCGGGCCTTGTCGATTGCGTTCATGGCCCCATGGTCCGGGCGCAACCCTTGCGCCTTGATGACAGCCGGAATGAGACTTCGCCCATGTTCGGGCCCCGGCCCGTGGCGGGCGGGATGGGTCCGGGCGGCACGAGCCGCCGCACCCGGGCGGCCGATCATGCAATCGCAAGGCCCGATCCGGGACCATGCGCCCGTGATCGCCCGCCGCGACCGCCACCGCGCGCTGCTGGCGCTGCTCGCGCTCGGGCTGGGCGCCCGGTTCGACCTCGGGGTCTTCAGCCCCGCCTCGCTCGCCGACGTCCCGGTCCTGGCCCAGGTCGCCGGGCTCCTCGGCCTGTTCGGCAAGCTCGGCAAGCTCGGCAAGCTCGGCAACGAGTACAGCGTGCTCACCGCCAATGCCTACAACCCCTGGGCCCTCGTGGGCACGCCGAGCCTCGCGAACGTGGCGGCGTCGGGCTCCGGCGCCCGGGTCGCGCCCTGCCGCCCGCCCCGGAACGCTGAGCCGCTGGGCGCCGGGCCGCCTTGCCTCGCGCGCGGACCGGTGGCAGCCGGAGAGGCGACGCGGCACCATGGCCACGTGACCGACCCTTGCCCCGCCCCGCCGCGCCCGGCCGCGCCCCTCGACGAGGCTTCGCTGGCCCTGGCCGTGGACCGCCTCGCCGCCCGGGACCCGGTGCTCGCCGCGTCCGTGGCGCGCCACGGGCATCCGCCCCTGTGGGCCCGCGCGCCAGGCTTCCCAACGCTCGTCCACATCATCCTCGAGCAGCAGGTCTCGCTCGCCTCGGCCCGGGCAGCGTTCGACCGCCTCGCGGTGGCGCGCGCCCCGCTGGCCCCGGCCACCTTCCTCGAGCTCGGGGACGGGGAGCTGCTGGAGATCGGCTTCAGCCGCCAGAAGGCGCGCTACGGCCGCGAGCTCGCCCGGGCCGTGCTCGACGGCCGGCTCGACCTCGACGCGCTCGGCTCGCTCGACGACGAGGCGGTGGACGCCCAGCTGACGGCGATCCCCGGGATTGGACCGTGGACCGCGACGATCTACCGGCTGATGGTCCTGGGCCGAGCGGACGCGTGGCCCGCGCACGACCTGGCGCTGGCGCAGGCGGTTGCGGATTTGCAGGGGCGGTCAGCCCGGCCGGACGCCCGCGAGATGGCGGCGCTGGCGGATTCCTGGCGCCCGTGGCGGGCGGTTGCCGCCCGGATCCTCTGGCACCACTACCTGAGCGAGCGCGCCCGCCGCGCCGGGTGACGGCGGTCTGCCCCGCCGCCGGGCCGGTTTCGGCGGAGCCCGTATGCTGTCGGGACCATGTCGCTCTACCGTCTGGAGCACCCGCTCCCCGCCCTCGACCGTCCCGTCGTGCTGGCCGCATTCGACGGCTGGGTGGACGCGGGCGCCGGCGCGTCCACCGCGCTCGCGCAGATCGCGCAGGGCGGGGCCACGCTCGCCACCTTCGACGCGGACGCGCTGTACGACTACCGCGCGCGCCGGCCCACCCTCGACATCCGCGACGGGCGCCCGGCTGCGCTCGAGTGGCCCGAGCTTCGCCTCCTGCACGTTCGTCACGGGGGCCGGGACCTGCTGACGCTCAGCGGGCCGGAGCCCGACTTCCGCTGGCACGCGCTGGTGGCGGACGTGGTCGAGCTGCTCGGCCGCCTGGGCGTGCGCGAGTGGATCAGCCTGGGCTCCATCCCGGCGGCCATCCCGCACGGGCGCCCGGTCCCCGTCTTCGGCACGGAGTCCGAGCCCGGCCTGCTGCGCGGGAACGTCGCCGCCGGGCCGACCGGGCTGCTCCGCGTACCCGGGGCCGCGCTCTCGGTCCTCGAGATGGCGGTCGCGAGCGCCGGCCTGTCCGCCGTGGGCTACTTCGCGCAGATGCCCCACTACGTCACCGGCGGCTACGCGCCCGCGTCGCTGGCGATCCTCCACGCGCTCGACCAGCACCTCGGGGTGGAGCTGCCGCGCGGCGACCTGGTCGAGGAGTCGGGCCGGCTGCGGGCCAGGCTCGACGCCGCCGTGGCCGCCGACGAGACGACCCGCGCGTACGTGGCCCGACTCGAGGCCATGACGGGCGAGGACCGCCCGCTCGCGGGCGACGACCTGATCGGCGAGATCGAGCGCTTCCTGCGCGAGGAGCGCCGGGGGGACGGCCCGACGGGCTAGAACCGCTCCCGGCGGACCACCACCCGCTGGCCGCGGATCGTGGCGTCGCGCAGGGCGCCGACGACCCGCTCGGCGGCGGCCTCGGGGACCTCGACGAGCGAGAAGCCGTCGGCGATCTGGATGGCCCCGATGTCGCGCCCCTGGAGGCCCGCCTCGTTGGTGATCGCCCCGACGAGGTCGCTGGGGCGCACGCCGCCCGCTCGGCCGAGCCCGACGAACAGCCGCGTGACGCCGCTGCCGTGGGACCCGCGCGCCGGAGGGCGGACCACGGGCCGGCCGTCGGGGGTCTGCCAGCCGGTGGGACGGAACCCGCGGGGGCCGGCCGAGGCGGCAGGGCGGGCGAGCGGCGGGCGCCACGGGCCCGGCCGCGGGCCATCGAAGCCCGGGCGGTCGCCGGCGTCCTCGGGCATGGCATCGCGCGGCGCGAACGGCGGGCGCTCCCCGGTCGGGCGCGGCCCCGGCATCGGGTGGGGCCGGAGCATCCGGCTGCCGGGGACCTCCCCGTGGACCGGCGGCCGGCGCCCGGCGCCTCGGTTCGCCGCCCACGGGGCACCGGCGCCGCGGCCCACCGCCTGGGGCAGCATCGCGGGCGCGAGCTCGACCGTGTCCTCGGCACCGCGCGCTTCCTGGTCCGCTTGCGCCACGGCCGCGAGCGCGATGTCCACGAGGTCGAACTCGTCCGCCAGCGGCTCCACGACCGCGCGATAGCGGTCGTGGCCGCCGGCGAGCAGCGCCTCGCGCAGCGTGCCGCGCAGCAGCTCCATCCGCTTCTCGCGCAGGTCCGCGATGGTGGGCAGGCCGGCGATCTCGAGCGGGCGCCCGATGGCGCGCTCGATGTCGCGCAGCAGGCGGTGCTCGCGCGGCTCGACCAGGGTGATCGCCACGCCCTCCCGCCCGGCCCGGCCCGTCCGCCCGGTGCGGTGGACGTAGGTGTCCGGCGACGACGGGACGTCATAGTTGACGACGTGGGTGACGTGCTCGATGTCGAGCCCGCGGGCGGCGACGTCGGTGGCGACGAGCACGTCGAGCGCGCCGTCGCGGAAGCGGCCCATGATCCGGTCTCGCTGCTCCTGGGCCAGGCCGCCGTGCAGGGCCGCCGCGTCGCGGCCGCGGCCGGCGAGCGCCTCCGCCAGGTCGTCCACCTCGCCGCGCGTGCGCGCGAACACGAGGGTCGCCGCACCGTCCTCGAGGTCCAGGATGCGGCCCAGGGCCGCGAGCTTGTCCGCGCGGCGGACGATGTACGCCACGTGCCGGACCCTGGCCGGCTCTCCGGCCGGCGCCTCCTCGCGCGCGACGCGGACCCGTTGCGGGGCGTGCAGGTGCCGCTCCGCCAGGGCGGCGATCGGCCCGGCGATGGTGGCCGAGAACAGCGCCGTCTGGCGCTCGCGCGGCAGGGCGCCCAGGATCCGGTCGAGGTCCTCGGCGAAGCCCATGTCGAGCATCTCGTCCGCCTCGTCGAGGATCACCGTCGCCACCTCGTCAAGGCGGAGCGTGCCGCGCTCGAGATGGTCCACGGCACGGCCGGGCGTCGCCACCACCACGTCAACCCCGCGGGCCAGGCGCGCGAGCTGGGCGGCGATCGGCTGGCCGCCGTAGACCGGCACCACGCGCACGCCCAGATCACGGCCGTAGCGGTGGATCGCCTCGGCCACCTGCATCGCGAGCTCGCGGGTGGGCGTAAGGACCAGCGCGGCGGGGCGGCTGCCGCCCCCGGCGCGGGGCGCTCCCCGTCCGTCAACCCGGTCCCCAGCCGCCCGTGCGGCATCGAGCCTGCCGGCGAGAGCCTGGAGGATCGGCAGCGCGAAGGCAGCCGTCTTGCCGGTGCCGGTGGGTGCCTCGGCCAGCAGGTCGCGGCCGGCCAGCAGCGGCGGGATCGCCGCCTCCTGGACGGGCGTGGGCTCCTCGTACCCCAGGGCGACGAGCGCCGCGAGCAGGCGCGGGTCCAGGCCGAGGGCAGCGAAGCCGATGGGGCTGGCGGCCGCGAGATCGGCTGGCGCGGGAGTCAGGGGCGTGACGGGCGGTTCGGACACGCAGAGAGGGTATCCCCGATGGGGAATGGGCCCCGCGTGCCGATCGGCCGACGCGGGAGGTCGGCCGTTGCCGGGGGCGAGCACGGTCGCGGAGCGGACGCGCCGTGCGACGCGCCTATGTGCCCAGAACCGTCTCGCCGCCCATCAGGTAGCGGTCCACGCCCTCCGCCGCCATCCTGCCCTCGCGGATCGCCCACACGACCAGCGACTGGCCGCGGACGCAGTCTCCGGCCGCGAACACACCGGGGACGGACGTCATTCGGTCAGCCCCGGTGCGCACGTTGCCGCGCCCGTCGAGCTCGCAGCCGAACGCCTTCGGCAGGGCCGGCTCCGGGCCGAGGAAGCCCATCGCGAGCAGCACCAGGTCGGCGTCGATCACCTGCGCCGTGCCGGGAACCTCGCGCAGCTCCTGGCGCCCGTCGGCCCCGGCAGCCCAGGCCACGTCCACGATCTCGACGGCGGTGACGTGCTCGCTGCGGCCGATGAAGCGGCGCGCGGTGGTCTGGTACCGGCGCGGGTCCTCGCCCCACAGCGCGGCCGCCTCCTCCTGCCCGTAGTCGAGCTTGCGGACCCTTGGCCACTCCGGCCACGGGTTGCCGGGCTGGCGCGTGTCGGGGGGCCGGGCGAGGATCTCCAGCTGGCGCACCGACGCGGCACCCTGCCGGATTGCCGTGCCCACGCAGTCGGTGCCGGTGTCGCCGCCGCCGATGACGATGACGCGCTTCCCGCGCGCGTCGATCGGCGCCTCGGACGCCGCGCCGCCGTCCAGCAGCCGGCGCGTGTTGCCGCGCAGGTAGCTCATGGCGAAATGAATGCCACCGAGCTCCCGCCCGGGAATGGGCAGGTCGCGGGCGAGCGTGGCGCCCGTGGCCAGGACCACCGCGTCGTGATCGGCGGTCAGGCGGTCGGCACCGACGTCCGCGCCGACGGTGACGCCGGTGACGAACCGGATGCCCTCGGCCTCCATGAGCTCCACGCGGCGCCGGACGACGCCCTTGTCCAGCTTCATGTTCGGGATGCCGTACATCAGCAGCCCGCCGACGCGGCCGGCCCGCTCGAACACGGTGACCGCGTGCCCGGCCCGGTTGAGCTGGTCCGCCGCCGCGAGCCCGGCCGGCCCGCTGCCGATGACGGCGACGGCGAACCCGGTCCGCGCGAGCGGCGGACTGGGCGCGATCCAGCCGGCCTCCCAGGCGCGGTCCGCGATCTCGGCCTCGATGGTCTTGATGGCGACCGGGTCGCCGTTGATGCCCACCGTGCACGAGCCCTCGCAGGGCGCCGGGCAGACGCGGCCGGTGAACTCGGGGAAGTTGTTGGTGAAGTGGAGGCGGATGCTCGCCTCGCGCCACTGGCCCCGGTAGACCATGTCGTTCCACTCGGGGACCAGGTTGTTGAGCGGGCAGCCCGATGCCATGCCGCCGATCAGCGCCCCGGTGTGGCAGAACGGAATGCCGCAGTCCATGCACCGGGCGCCCTGCTCGGCGAGCTGCGCCTCGGTCAGGCGGGGGTGGTCCTCGCCCCAGTCGCGAATCCGCTCCAGCGGCGGCCTTGACGGCATGGCCCGGCGGGCAAACTCGAGGAACCCGGTCGGCTTGCCCATCAGGCGCCCCCCACCCGCGCGAGGTCCGCGGCATTCTCGACGAAGGCGGCCATCTCGGCCTCCTCGGGCGGCAGGCCCGCGGCGCGCATCCGAGCCTGCGCCCCGAGCACGCGGCGATAGTCGTTGGGGATCACCCGGACGAAGCCGGCCAGCGCCACAGGCCAGTCACCGAGCAGGGCGGCGGCGCGCTCGGAGCCCGTCAGGGCGAGGTGCCGCTCGACCAGGGCGCGGAGCTCGTCGGCCTCGTCCGGCGGCACCGGCTCAAGCGACACCATCTCGGCGTTCACGCGGCCGCGGAAACCGCCGTCCTCGTCGTAGACCCAGGCGATGCCGCCGCTCATGCCGGCGGCGAAGTTCCTTCCGGTGCGGCCGAGGACCGCGACGCGGCCGCCGGTCATGTACTCGCAGCCGTGGTCGCCCACGCCCTCGACCACCGCGGTGGCGCCCGAGTTGCGGACGGCGAACCGCTCGCCGGCCATGCCCCGGATGAACGCCTCGCCCGACGTGGCGCCGTACAGCACGACGTTGCCGACGATCACGTTCTCGTGCGCGGTGAACGGCGCGTCCGGATGGGGCAGCACCGCGATCCGCCCGCCCGAGAGGCCCTTGCCCAGGTAGTCGTTGGCGTCGCCCACCAGCTCGAGCGTCACGCCCCGCGGGATGAACGAGCCGAAGCTCTGCCCCGCCGACCCCGTGAAGCGCAGCGCGACGGTCCCGTCCGGCAGCCCGTCGCGACCCCAGCGGCGCGTCACCTCGGAGCCGAGCATGGTCCCGACCACGCGGTTGGTGTTGCGGATGGGCAGCTCGGCCCGGACCGGCAGGCCCTCGGTGAGCGCGGGCGCCGCCAGCGGGACGAGCGTGGTGGCGTCGAGCGAGGCCTCCACCCGGTGCTCCTGGGCCATCTCGCGACGGCGCCCGTAACCGTCGGGCACCCGCGGCCGGGCGAGGATCCGGGAGAAGTCCAGCGAGCGCGCCTTGGGGTTGTCGAGCGCCGGGCGCATCTCGAGCCGGTCGGAGCGCCCGACCATCTCGTCGATGGTCCGGAAGCCCAGCCGCGCCATATGCTCGCGCACCTCGCGCGCGATGAACGTCATGAAGTTGACGACGTGCTGCGGGTCGCCCGCGAACCGCTCGCGCAGCGCCGGGTCCTGCGTCGCCACGCCGACTGGGCACGTGTTCAGGTGGCAGGCGCGCATCATCACGCAGCCCAGCGACACGAGCGGCGCGGTGGCGAAGCCGAACTCCTCGGCGCCCAGCAGGGCGCCGATCACCACGTCGCGGCCGGTCTTGAGCTGCCCGTCCACCTCGACCGTGATGCGGCTGCGCAGGTCGTTCGCGAGCAGCACCTGGTGCGCCTCGGCGAGGCCCAGCTCCCATGGGATGCCCGCGTGCTTGATCGAGGTGAGCGGCGAGGCCCCCGTGCCGCCGTCGTGGCCCGAGATGAGCACCACGTCCGCGTGCGCCTTGGCCACGCCCGCCGCCACGGTCCCCACGCCCACCTCGGCGACCAGCTTGACGCTGATCCGCGCGTGGTGGTTGGCGTTCTTGAGGTCGTGGATGAGCTCCGCCAGGTCCTCGATGGAGTAGATGTCGTGGTGCGGGGGCGGGCTGATCAGCCCCACGCCGGGCGTGGAGTGGCGGGTCCTCGCGATCCACGGGTAGACCTTGGACCCGGGCAGCTGGCCGCCCTCGCCGGGCTTGGCGCCCTGCGCCATCTTGATCTGTAGCTCTCGCGCGTTGACCAGGTACTCGGAGGTGACGCCGAAGCGGCCCGAGGCCACCTGCTTGATCGCGCTGTTCTTCGAGTCGCCGTTGCCCATGGGCGCGTAGCGCCCCGGGTCCTCGCCGCCCTCGCCCGTGTTGCTCTTGCCGCCCAGGCGGTTCATCGCGATCGCCAGCGCCTCGTGCGCCTCCTGCGAGATCGAGCCGTAGGACATGGCGCCGGTCTTGAACCGCCGCACGATGGCCTCGACCGGCTCCACCTCGGCGATCGGCACGGGCTTGAGGGCCGGCTTGAGCTCCAGCAGCCCGCGCAGCGTGGCGAGGCGCGCCGACTGGTCGTCCACGAGGCTCGTGTAGTCCTTGAACGCGCCGTAGTCGCCGGTGCGGACCGCGCGCTGGAGCGTCTGGATCGTCAGCGGGTTGAACAGGTGATGCTCGCCGTCGGCGCGCCACTTGTACTTGCCGCCCGTGCCGAGCTGGCGGTGGACCATGGGGCGCTGCGGCGGGTAGGCGCGGTCCTGCCGCTGGGCCACCTCCTTGGCGACCATCTCGATGCCGATCCCGCCAATTCGGCTCGGGGTCCAGGTGAAGTACTCGTCCACGAAGTCGCGCCCCAGCCCGAGGGCCTCGAACACCTGGGCGCCGTGGTAGCTGTGGACCGTCGAGATCCCCATCCGGCTGATCGCCTTGATGACGCCCTTCACGACCGCCTTGCGGTAGCGCTTCTCGGCGTCGGCCGTGGGGCCTGGGATCATGCCGAGGCGCACCTGGTCGTCGATCGTCTCGAACGCGAGGTACGGGTTGATCGCGGACGCGCCGTAGCCGATCAGCAGACAGAAGTGGTGCGCCTCGCGCGGCTCGCCCGATTCGAGGATCAGGCCGGCGCGCCCGCGGGTGCCGGCCCGGACGAGGTGGTGGTGGACCGACGACACGGCGAGGAGCGCGGGGATGGGCGCGTCGGTCTCGTTGTGGTCGCGGTCCGACAGGACGATCTGGTTGTAGCCCTCGGCGATCGCCTCGGAGGCCTGGCGGCGGAGGTCCTCGATCGCGCGGCGGAGGCCCGCCCCGTTGTCGCCCACCCGGAACAGGATCGGCAGGGTGATCGTGCGGAAGCCGTGCGAGCCCGGCCCGCCGTCGAGCGCGCGGAGCTGCTCGAGCTCTCGGTTGGAGAGCACGGGGGCCGGGAGCGAGACGAGGTGGGCGGCGTCGGGGCCGGGCTCGAGCAGGTTGTCCTCGGGCCCCACGGCGCGGTCGGTGGCCATGATGATGTCCTCGCGGATCGCGTCCACGGGGGGGTTCGTGACCTGCGCGAAGAGCTGCTTGAAGTAGTCGTAGAGCAGCTGCGGGCGGTCCGAGAGGACGGCCAGCGGGGTGTCGTTGCCCATCGAGCCCACCGGGTCGGCAGCCGTGGTGGCCATCGGGTCGATGATCAGCCTGACGTCCTCGGCGCTGTAGCCGAACACCTCCTGGCGCCGCAGGACCGTCTCGTGGTCCGGGCCGATCACGTTGGCGGGCTCGGGAAGGTCCTCGAGGCGAACCATCGCGTCGGCGACCCACTGCTGGTACGGGCGCGCCGCGGCCAGCTCGTCCTTCAGTTCGTCATCGGTGACGATGCGGCCCTGCGCCGTGTCCACGAGGAACATGCGGCCCGGCTGCAGCCGGCCCTTCGCCACCACGTCGGCCGGCGGGATGTCCAGCACCCCCGCCTCGGACGCCATCACCACGCGGCCGTCGCGGGTGACGTAGTAGCGGCCGGGTCGGAGGCCGTTGCGGTCGAGGGTGGCCCCGATGCGGACGCCGTCGGTGAAGGCGAGGCTCGCCGGGCCGTCCCAGGGCTCCATGAGACAGGAGTGGTACCGGTAGAACGCCTTGCGCGCCGGCGCCATCGACTCGTCGCGGCTCCAGGGCTCCGGCACCATCATCGCCATCACGTGCGCCAGCGACCGCCCGCCCAGGTGGAGGAGCTCGAGCACGTTGTCGAAGATGGCCGTGTCGCTGCCGTCCACGTCCACCGCGGGCAGCACCTTGCGCAGGTCCTCGCCGAACACGCTCGAGCGCATCGCCGACTGGCGGGCGAACATCCAGTTCACGTTGCCGCGCAGCGTGTTGATCTCGCCGTTGTGGCTGATGAAGCGGTACGGATGGGCGCGCGACCAGGACGGGAAGGTGTTGGTGGAGAACCGCGAGTGGACCAGGGCGACCGCGGACGCCAGCCGCGGGTCCAGGAGGTCCGGGTAGAACGTCAGCAGCTGGGACGCGTTGAGCATGCCCTTGTAGACGATGGTGCGGCAGCTCATCGAGGGGACGTAGAACTCGCCCCGGCCCGGCAGGGCGCTGCGCTGGACGGCCTTCTCCACGAGACGGCGGGCCACGTACAGCCGCCGGTCGAACGCGAGGTCACCCTCCTCGCCGGGGGACAGGTCAGCGGGCCGCGCGATGAACGCCTGACGCATGACGGGCATCGACGCGAGCGCCGACTCGCCGAGCCCCGCCGGGTCCGTGGGGACGGCGCGCCAGCCGAGCAGCCCGAGGCCCTCGGCGGCGAGGGTGGCCTCGAACGTGCCGATCACGGCGGCGCGGCTCGTCTCGTCGCGGGGCAGGAACAGGCTGGCCACGCCGTAGCCGCCAGGCGGCAGCGCGGTGCCGGCCGCGGCGAGCGCGGCGCCGAAGAACGCGTGCGGGATGGCCACCAGGATCCCCGCGCCGTCCCCGGTGTTGCGCTCCGAGCCGGTGGCCCCGCGGTGCTCGAGGTTGACGAGAACGGTGAGCGCGTCGGCGACGATCCCGTGCGAGGCACGGCCCGCGATGTCGCAGACGAAGCCGAAGCCGCAGGCGTCGTGCTCGGTGGTCGGCTCGTAGAGCGTGTTCGACAGGGGCATCGGGGCGACCTCCGTCGGTGGGAAACGGGGCCCGACGATACGGGCGGGACTGTTGAAGGGCAGGGTCCGCAGGGGTGGTGGTTGGGTTGCGGTTCGGGCCCCGGGTTCGACCGGCCGGGTCGGGAGGCAGCCGTCGGGGGCCCCGTCGCAGCGACCACCGGGCCGCGGGCGGCGTTCCGCGCGGGCTGGGGCGCCGCGCCGTCCGCGGGGCGATACTGGGACCGATGCGACGCGTGGTGGCGGAGGCGCTGGTCGGCGCCTCCCGAGCGGAGGTCTGGCAGCTGCTCGACGATCTCGAGGACATGCCGCGCTGGCTGCCCGGGGTGCGAGCCGTTGCTTCCTCCGGCCCCGCCCGAAACGGCACGCTCTACCGCGTGCGGACCTCGGTCCTGGGCCTGGCGCGCGCACGGGACTGGGAGATCCGGGACCACCGCCCGCCGGCCCGCCAGGCGCGCGTGGCGCGAGACGGCGCGCTGGAGCTGACACTGGTCCTGGCGCTCGACGTCCGCGGCTCGGGAACCCGTGTTCGTGCGGAGCTCGAGCTCAGGTCCGCGCTCGCGGCGCCGCTCGGCGCAGTCCACGAGCTGGTGGCAGCCCCATGCGCCGTCGCCGACGCCAGACGGTTGGTCGGCGCCGTGAAGCGCGCGTTCGAGGGACGGCCGCGACGCTAGCTGTGGCCGGGCTGCGGTCGTGCGTGCCGGGCGCGACAGACCCGGCACCGCCCTCGCGGGCAAACGAAAACGGACCGCCTGTGAGGACAGGTTCGGGGCTCCGCCGCCGCCCGGCATCCCGCCGGAGGAACGACGCGCCGCCCCATGTCATCCGAATGTTGGCGGTCCGTTCGATGCGCCAACCGTACGCTCGCGGCGACCGCGCCGCCAGACGCCAGATGGGCCAGCCGCGACGCGCCGAACGGGGCACCCCGGTCGGGCCGCGCCGGGGGCCGATCGGGCCTCACCCACGTACCTCGGGCGGACCGCTCGGCCGGGCCGGCATCGGAACCGGCCCCGGCCCGCGCCCGGGGCCTGGGGCGGGCCTGCCGGGCCTCCACGTGCATCCGCCGACGACGCAACGGTGCGGCGCCCGCACAACCAGGTCGCCCCGCGACGCAGTCGTGCGCTCCGGGGCCCAGCCTGGGCGCGAGGGTGCACGATCGCTGCGCGGGGCGGCGCATTCCTGCGGCGAGCGCACCGTTGGGTCGTGGGGCGCAACGGGCCGGCGGGCGCGACGTGCGAGCCG
>JAJXTS010000116.1 GCA_021783595.1 Chloroflexota bacterium
AACCCGACGGCGCGCCCGCCGCGAACGCCTCGCGCTTGGCGCCGAGGTCGCGCGTGGGCCGGAACGGCTCGCCCGGAGGCGGCGCGCCGGGCCGGCCGCTCCCCTGGCGGTGCGCCCCGCCGCCCGTCCGCGTGTACGGCCCGCCGAGGCGGGACCCGCGCTCGCGGAAGACCACGTCCGGGTCGAGGTCCGCCCCGAGGTCGCCGGCGGCGCGCGGGTCCAGCCGCGGCCCGGTCATGAGCTCCTGCGGGATCTCGAGCAGGAACCGGCTCGGGACGGACATCCCGCCACCGCCCCACGTCGCCCGCCGCCAGGCGTGCGAGAGGAACAGCCGCCGCTTCGCCCGCGTGATGCCCACGTACGCGAGGCGCCGCTCCTCCTCCAGCTCCTTCTCGTCGTCGAGCGCCCGGTTGTGCGGGAACACGCCCTCCTCCATGCCCGCGATGAACACCACGGGGAACTCGAGGCCCTTCGCCGCGTGGAGCGTGATCAGCGTGACCGCGTCGGCCTCGCCCTCGTAGCTGTCCTGGTCGGCGACCAGCGCCGTGTCCTCGAGCAGCCGGTCGAGCGCGTCCTCGGGCGCCAGGTCGTCGTAGCGGCGCGTCACCTCGCGCAGCTCGAGCAGGTTCGCCCAGCGGTCCTCGCCGTCCTCGGACCCGTCGGCCAGCATCGCGCGGTAGCCGGAGGCCTCGAGCACCTCGTCGAGCAGCTCCGGCAGGGGCAGCACCCCGAGCCGCGCCCGCAGCCGCAGCACCAGCTGCCCGAACTCGCCGAGCGCGGTACGGATCCTGGGCCCGATCCCCTCCACCTCGCCGCGGGCCGCGGCCCCGATGGCGTCCAGGACCGAGCCGCCCGTGCGATCGGCGTGCCGGCGCAGCGCCTCGACGCTCTTGTCGCCGACGCCGCGCGCCGGCACGTTGACGATCCGCTCGAAGCTGACCGAGTCGGTGTCGGAGCGCAGCACCCGCAGGTAGGCGAGGGCGTCCTTGACCTCCCGTCGCTGGTAGAACCGGGTGCCGCCGACGAGCTGGTAGCGGATCCCGTACCGGAGGAACGCCTCCTCGATGGCGCGGGACTGGCTGTTCATCCGGTACATCACCGCGATGTCACGGGCCCGGAACCTCGTCGACTCGTCGTCGTCGGCCCGCCGCGTGAGCCACGCGCCGCGCCCGCTGGAGCCCACCAGCCCCTCGACCTGGCGGGCGACCCACTCGGCCTCCTCCTCCTCGTTGTAGGCCTCGAAGCGCTGGATCGGCACGCCGCCCTGGTTGCGGGTCCAGAGCCTCTTGTCCGTCCGCCGCTCGTTGCGGCTGACCACCGCGTGCGCCGCGTCGAGGATCAGCTGCGTGGAGCGGTAGTTCTGCTCGAGCTTGACGACGGCGGCGTCGGGGTAGTCGCGCTCGAAGTCGAGGATGTTCTGGACGTTCGCGCCGCGCCAGCCGTAGATGCTCTGGTCGTCGTCGCCCACCACGCACAGGTTGCGGTGCGCCGCGGCCAGCGCGCGGACCCACAGGTACTGCGGCCGGTTCGTGTCCTGGTACTCGTCCACGTGGAGGTAGCGCCAGCGCGCCTGGTACCTCGCCAGCACCTCGGGCGCCCGGTCGAACAGCTCGACCGCGCGCAGGAGCAGGTCGTCGAAGTCGAGCGCGCCCGCCGCGCGCAGCCGCTCGTCGTACCGCGCGAACAGCCTCGCGATCACGCGCTCGCGGTGCGTGGTGGCGTGCTCCTCGAGGAAGCCCGCGTCGAGCATGTCGTTCTTCGCCCGGCTGATCGCTCCCAGGATCGCGGCCGGCCGGAACTCGCCCGTGGCGGGCAGGTCCTGCTCGGCGAGAATGCGCTTGGCCAGCTGCTGCTGGTCGTCGGTGTCGTAGATGACGAAGCGCCGGTCAAGGCCGATCGCCTCCCCGTCCCGCCGCAGCACGCGGGCGCACAGCGCGTGGAACGTGCCCGCCTCGACCTCCTTCCCCGGGTCGCCCGCGAGCGCCGCGATCCGCTCCCGCAGCTCGCCCGCGGCCCGGTTCGTGAACGTGACCGCCAGGATCCGCCGAGGCTGCACCGCCTTGACCCCGATGAGGTACGCGATGCGGTGCGCCACGACGCGCGTCTTGCCCGACCCGGCACCGGCCAGGATCAGCAGCGGGCCGTCCGTCGTCGTGACCGCCCGGGCCTGCTCCGGGTTGAGATTGCCGACGATCTCCTGCGCCCGGGCTTCCCTGCGGGCCGCGATCGCGGCCGCGACAGCCTCGGCGTCGAGCGCGGGCCCGGCCGCCTCGAGGCCGGGATCCGGCGGTGCCTCGCGCAGCCAGTCGGGCTCCTCGGGCGCCGTGTCCGTCCCCGGCTGCCCGGCCGGCGCGACGGCGTCAGCGGCACCGGCGCCCGCGGGCTCGCCGCCAGCCCCGTCGGGCGCCCCGAGGTCGAGCCAGGTGCCCTGGGCGGCGGGCTCGTCGGCGCGCGGACGGCGGCGGGACCGGCCGCCGGCGGAGTTGGGATTCACCCGTTCATTGTAGGAGGCGGGACCCGCTCGCCCCTCACCCGGCTACCCGGACGGCGGGTCGGCGATCACGCTTGGCGCGTCCCAGGCGGAGCAGTCCACGCGCAGCGTCAGGGCCAGCGACCCGTCCGCGTTGCGGGTGGTCACCACCAGGTGCGCGGGCCGCAGCGTGGCCGCGTCCGTCTCGAGGACCAGGTCCGTCGAGGTGGCGCCGACGCTGGCGCCGCCGGAGCCGGCGATCGCGGCCAGCAGCGCGTCGCCGGCCGACCGGCCCAACGACACCGAGACCCGGCGGCACGTGCCGGACGCCGCGTCGCACCGGACGTCGGTCGCCACCGGTGTCGGCGCCCCGGGCTGCGCGAGCCACGTCCGCACGCGGCCGACCAGCGTCAGCGGGTCCGCGTCGATGCCCGTCCCGGCGACGACGCTGCCCAGCGATCCCGTGACCCAGGGCCCGGCGGCGCGGCGGTACGCCATCGTGTCCCAGCTGGTGATGGCCTCCAGCCCGATGCCGAGCGTCGGGCTGCCGAGCAGGAGATGGGAGCGCGCGTCCTGGGGACGCAGGTCCAGGCTCACGGCGGTGCCCTCGACGGGAACCGTCGGGTCCTGCCGACCGACGAGGGAGCCAGGCACCTGGCCGCGCAGGCTGGCCTCGACGTGGACGGAGCTCGCGTCGATCAGCGCCTGGAGCGACCTGGCGAGCATCTCTCGGGGGTCGGAGACCTCCGAGGGCGGCGGCACGCGGGCGAGCGGCCCCACCCCGTTCACGGCACCTGCCACGAGGAGGGCCGCGACGAGCCCGGCCACGACGCCGATCCGCACGATGGCGCGGCGCAGGGTCAGCGGCGGCGCGTGGCGCCGTGTGCGGCTGGGGGCGACGGGCCCGGCCGTCGGCTGGTCGTTGATCGCGCGTCCTCCTGAGGGGTCGACACCCTGGCGAGCGATGAGGATACGCGAGGATCCGGCTGGGGCCGTCGGGCGACGGTCGGGTCGTCCGGGTGCCGATTGTCCCGATCAGCGCCGGGCCCGCGCCCGCTCCGGCCGGGTCTCTCGAGGCATCGGCCGCCCGGGCGGCCGATGCGGGCGAATCGGAAACGGCCCCCGATGGCCGAAGCCGCCGGGGGCCGCCTGTGGTGCGGAGTTGCGGACTAGAAGTCCATCCCGCCGCCGTGGTCGTGGCCGCCGCCGGCCCCGGCCGTCTCCTTGACCGGGATGTCCGTCACGAGCGTCTCGGTCGTGAGGACCATCGCGGCGATGGAGGCGGCGTTCTGGAGCGCGGAGCGGGTCACCTTGGCCGCGTCCACGATGCCCTTGGCGAACATGTCGCCGTACTCGCCCTTGAGGGCGTCGTAGCCGTGGCCGGTCTCCATGCCGCGGACCGCGTTGACCACGACCTCGCCGGACTGGCCGGCGTTGTCGGCGATCTGGCGGGCCGGGGCCTCGAGCGCCTTGCGGACGATGTCCACGCCGACCTGTGCGTCGCCGTCGAGGTGGATCTTGTCGAGCGCCGGGATCGCCTGGAGCAGCGTGGTGCCGCCGCCGGCGACGAGGCCCTCCTCGACCGCCGCGCGGGTCGTCGAGAGCGCGTCCTCGATCCGGTGCTTCTTCTCCTTGAGCTCCACCTCGGTGGCCGCGCCGACCTTGATGACGGCCACGCCGCCGGCCAGCTTGGCGAGGCGCTCCTGGAGCTTCTCGCGGTCGTAGTCCGAGGTGGTCTCCTCGATCTGCGCCTTGATCATGGTCATGCGGGCCTTGATCTGGTCCGCCGACCCCTCGCCGTCCACGATGGTCGTGTTGTCCTTGGTGGCGACGACGCGGCGCGCCTTGCCCAGGTCCTCGATCCCGACGGAGTCGAGCTTGCGGCCGATCTCCTCGGAGATCACGGTGCCGCCGGTGAGGATGGCGATGTCGCGGAGCATCTCCTTGCGGCGGTCGCCGAAGCCCGGGGCCTTCACGGCCAGGACGTTCAGGCGCCCCTGGAGCTTGTTCACGACCAGCGTGGCGAGGGCCTCGCCGTCCACGTCCTCGGCGATGATCAGCATGGGCTTGCCCAGCTGGACGCTCTTCTCGAGGGCGGGGAGGAGGTCCGGGACGGCGCTGATCTTCTTGTCCGTGATCAGGACGAGGGGCTGCTCGAGCACCGCCTCCATCCGGTCCGAGTTGGTCACGAAGTACGCCGAGATGTAGCCCCGGTCGAACTGCATGCCCTCGGTGTATTCCTTCTCGAGGCCCAGGGACTGGCCCTCCTCGACGGTGATGACGCCGTCCTTGCCGACCTTGTCCATCACCTCGGCGATGATCTCGCCGACCTCGGGGTCCGCCGCGGAGATGGCCGCGACGGCCGCGATCTGCTCGCGGGTCTCGACCGGCCGGGCGGTGGCCTTGATCTCGTCCACGATGGCGGCGACGGCGATTTCGATGCCGCGCTTGACGACCATCGGGTTGGCGCCTGCGGTGACGACCCGCAGGCCCTCCGCGACCATCGCCTGGCCCAGGACCACCGCGGTGGTGGTGCCGTCGCCGGCGACGTCGTCGGTCTTGGTCGCGACCTCCTTGAGGAGCTGCGCGCCCATGTTCTCGAACGGGTCCTCGAGCTCGATGTCCCGGGCGATCGTGACGCCGTCGTTGGTGATGGTCGGCGCGCCGAACTTCTTGTCGAGCACGACGTTGCGGCCCTTGGGGCCGATGGTCACGCGGACCGCGTCGGCGAGGCGGTCGATGCCGCGCTTGAGCGAGCGACGAGCCGTCTCGTCGAAGATGAGCTGCTTGGCCAAGTCTATGTCCCTCCGGGGGTCATCACTCGGGGCGGGCGGCCCCGGCGTCAGTCCTCGACGATCGCGAGGACGTCCTTCTGGCTGATGATGAGCAGATCCTCGCCGTCCGCCTTGAACTCGGCCCCGGCGTACTTGGCGTACAGGACCTTGTTCCCGACGGCGACGTCCATGACCTCACGGGATCCGGTGTCGAGCACCCTGCCCGGACCGGCGGCGAGGACGACCCCTTCCTGGGGCTTCTCTTTCGCGGTGTCCGGCAGGACGATGCCCGAGCTGGTCATCTCCTCGCGCGGGGTGGGTTTGACGACGAGCCGGTCGCCCAGCGGGCGGAGCTTCGTCGATGAGGCGCTCGCCAACGTTCATTCCTCCTCTGGCGGCAGGGGCCGCCGCCAATGGCCTGGATGGCTGTTGCCTGGGCGGGAGGCCGGATCAGGTCCTCGCGTCCTCGTCCCGCCGCGGGTGCTGCCTCGGCCGCGGCTGCCGGCAGGCCGTGCCGCCGGGTGCCGCACGGGGCCGGACCGGTTGCGCCAGACCCCTTTGCCGATGGGTTTAGCACTCTCGCGGTGAGAGTGCCAACAATCTAGCCGAGAGGCATCGGGGCTGTCAACCGCGGGGCGCGGGCGGGCCGCGACGCGGGCCCGGGGCGCGACCGGACCGCGTGCCGACGACCCGTCAGCGCGGCAGCGCGCGCGGGAACGTCACGTCGTAGGCGGCCACCAGCGCGTCGCCGAACGCACCGAGGCCCGCCTCCCCCACCCCCCGCCGCTCCGCGACCCAGCGCGCGGTGATCGCCACGAACTCCGGAGCATTCCGCGAGCGAGGCGCCCCCGGCGGCGAGAGGAACGGGGCGTCGGTCTCGAGCAGCAGCCGCTCCGCCGGGACGCGGGCAGCCGCGTCGGCCGAAGCCTCCTCGCCGCGCCGGAAGACGAGGCCGCCGAACGCCACGGCACAGCCCATCGCGATGACCTCGTCCGCGTAGTCCGCGGGGCCCGAGAAGGAGTGGATCACCGCCGGGGGCCGGCCGCGGAAGGCCCGTCCGGCCGGCCCGCCGTCGAACCCCGCCGCGCGCAGCTCGCGCACCAGCGCGTCCTGGGCGTCGCGCTCGCCCGCCTTCGATCGGCAGTGCAGGATCGCGGGCTTGCCCGTGGCGAGCGCGAGTGCCAGGTTCGCGCGCAGGTTGTCCAGCTGCGCCTCCCAGGGCGAGAACATCCGGTCCGAGTCCAGCCCCGTCTCGCCGATCGCCACCACGCGCTCGTCGCGCGCCCACGCCTCGATGTCCGCCCACTCGGCGGGCGTCGCCGTGGCGGCGTCGTGCGGGTGCAGGCCCACGGCCGCGTCGAGGGACGGGCGTGTCGCCACGAGGCCCAGCGCCCGCGCCGAGGACCGGTGGTTCCAGCCCGGGACGAGGATCCGCTCGACGCCCGCGTCGCGGGCGCGTCCGATCACCTCGTCGACGTCGTCCTCGAAGCGGTCGGCGTTGAGGTGCCCGTGGGAGTCGATCAGGCGCATGGGCGCGATGGTACGGGCGATCTGCCATCCGCGGTCGGCGAGCGGTGCGTGGCCGCCCGGCCATTGGCTCCCGGCTGGAGTGGCAGTCCGGACGTCGGGCACCTCGGCTCCCGCTCCTGGACTGACGGTCCGGACCCGGGCCGAATTCGGGGCTTGCCCGGCGGTCCGGCGTCGGCGGCTGGGCCGTGAGTCCGGCTCGCGACGCCATGAGGACGATAGTCCGGACCGACAGTCCAGCCGCGCCCGCCCGGGATGCCTGGAGAGGAGGGGCGTCCCCCGCGGTGCCGCCAGCGCGGCTGCGGCCCGGATCTGGCCGCGATCAGCCCCGCCCGAGCGCGCGCGAGATCTGGGCCAGGTGGTCGCGGCGGTGGTGGAACCGCTCGAACCAGCGCGCGCCGCCCTGCTCGCGGGCGGAGGCGAGCGCGTCGTCCGCGAGGTCCGCGACGTAGGCGTCGACAGCGTCGGCGGCGTCCAGCATCAGCTGCGCGGCGGCACGCGGCGGGACCGCGCGCCACGTGGTCTCGAGGGCCTCGTTCGCGCGGCCGCTGACCTCGGCGTCGGGGGCCGGCGGCGCGAGCTGCCCCGCCCCGGCGGCGTGCACCCAGCGCGCCACATGCCACTCGTCCCAGAAGGCGAGGTGCGCGAGCGCCATCGACACGGTCCAGCCCCCGCCGAGGTCCGCGCCGAGGTCCGCGTCCGAGAGTGTCCCCACGAGCGCCCTCAGGTCCGCCGTGGCGGCCCGGTTGGCGTCCACGTACGACCGGTCGGTCATGCCCGCGCGGCCTCCACGGCCTCGGTCTCGACGCGCGGGAACAGCGGCGTGGGCGTGACGGTCACCCGGCCCGGGCCTGCCTGGCCAGCCCAGGCGAGGAGGTCGAGCAGCGCCGGGCCGCCGTTGCCGTCGGCGCCGTACCCGTACGCGTAGCCCAGCTGCTCGAGGATACGCGGCGCCATGCCGGGCATGAACGGCGCGGCGGCGAGGCCCACCAGCCGACAGGCCTCCACGAGATCCGCCAGCACCAGGCGCAGCCTCGCCTCGGCGTTGGCGTCGCCCGCCTTCGCCTGCTTGGCGAGGGTCCACGGCTGCGCCTCGTCCACGGCTTTGTTGGCGGCGCCCACGAAGTCCCACAGCGCGGTCAGCGCCTCGTGGAGCAGATAGCCGTCGAGCTTGGACCGGTAGGCGTCGAGCGCGGCCGGCCAGGCGTCCGCGAGCGTCGTGCCGCCGGGCCCGCCCGGCTCCGGGCGCTCCCCGCCCAGGTAGCGGTTGACCATGGACACCGTGCGGTTGACGAGGTTGCCGAAGTCGTTGGCGAGGTCCGCGTTGTAGCGGCGGACGAAGCTGTCCCACGAGACGTCCGTGTCCTTGTCGAACGGCACCTCCGCCAGGGTGACGTAGCGAGCGGCGTCGGCGCCGAACGCCGTTACCACGGCGTGCGGGTCGAGGAAGTTGCCGCGGCTCTTGCTCATGCGCTCGCCCGCCACCAGCAGCCAGCCGTGGACCCAGACGTGCTCGGGC
>JAJXTS010000117.1 GCA_021783595.1 Chloroflexota bacterium
AGAGCTTCTCCGACCGCTTCTACCGCCGCATGTGCGGGGCGCGCCTGGCGCCAGTGCTCGATGCCATGCTCGCGATGCGCGAGGCCGGGATCTGGCTCGAGGTGACGACGCTGGTCATCCCGGGCCGCAACGACAGCGATGCCGAGCTCGGCGCCATGGCGGGCTGGGTCGCCGGCAACCTAGGCCCGGAGACGCCGTGGCACGTCAGCCGCTTCCACCCGGACTTCCGGCTTGCCGACGTGCCGCCGACGCCGTCCGCGACGCTGGCCCGGGCCGCGGGGATCGGCCGGGACGCGGGGCTCGCCCATGTATACGTCGGCAACGCGCCCGAGCTCGGCCCGTCGGACACGCAGTGCGCCGGGTGCGGCGCCGTCCTGATCGAACGGCGAGGCTATCTCGCCCGGCCGCGGCTCACGGCCGACGGCGCCTGCCCCGACTGCGGGCGGTCCCTGGCCGGCGTCGGGCTCGGGGAGGCCACGCCATGATCCGGCACCGCACGATTCGCGAGCCAGCCGTGGCGGGCTCCTTCTACCCGGCCGGGGGCGAGCGCCTCGGCGAGCTCGTCGACGCCTGCCTCGCAGCGGCACCCGGCACGCGCGCCGGGACACCGTCGCTCGGCGCCCTCGTGCCCCACGCGGGCCTCGTCTACTCGGGGGCGATCGCCGCGGCCGGCTGGCAGGCGCTCCTCGCCGGCACGGGTCCCGCCCCGACCGTCGTGATCCTGGGCACCAACCACAGCGCCTGGTTCGAGGGTGTCGCGGTGTTCGACACCGGCGCGTGGCGCCAGCCGACGGGCGAGGTGGCGGTGGACGAGGAGGTCGCGGGCAGCGTGGCCTCGCTCGGCGCGCCGTTCGCCGCGAACCCGGGCGCGCACCGCGAGGAGCACTCGATCGAGGTGCAGCTGCCGCTCCTCCGCGCGCTCCGGCCGGGCGCGCGGATCGTCCCGTGCTCCGTGGCCGCGGGGACAGGGCGGGCGGCCGTCGAGGCCGGCAGGCGCATCGGCGCTCGCCTCGCCGAGCTGCGGGCCGACGGGCGCGAGATCCTGCTGGCGATCAGCACCGACATGGCGCACTACCCTGCGCACGAGGTCGCGGTCGCGGTCACCGAGCGGCTGCTGCCGTCCATCGTCGCGCTCGACGCCGAGGCGCTCGCGGCGCAGGAGCAGGCGGAGGCCCGGTCCGGCGCCCGCGGCGTGGTCTGCGGCATGTGCGGGATCCAGCCCGCGGTGCTGGGGCTGGCGGCGCTGCGGGCGATGGGCGCGTCGGGCGGCGCCGTGCTCGCGGCGGCCACGTCGGCAGACGCGGGCGGTCCGACGGACCGGGCCGTGGGGTACCTCGCGGTCGCCTTCGCCTGACCCGTGCGCGCACCGGGCAGGCGAAGCTGGCATGGGCGGGGCCCGCGCGAAACGGCGCGCGCTACGGAGCCGGCACCCCGCCCTGGCCGAACTGCGCCATGAGGTCCGTGTACCCGGGCAGGCCCCGCTCGTACCCGATCGCCCAGAAGCCGGCCCCCGCGAGGCCCCGCGACTCGCCCAGGCCCAGCTTCGTCGCCAAGGTGGCGGGCGAGTCCACGTAGACCGCGGTCCAGCGGACGGGGCCGGACGCCGCGGACGGCGTCGGGCTGGGCGTTGCCGGCGCCGCGGGGCCCGACGCTTCCCATGGGGCGGACCCCGAGCCCGTCGCCGCGGCCGGCGGGGCGGCCACGCTCCCGTCCGAGCCCAGGAAGTACACGTCCACCGCCTCGAGCGGATCCGCCTGCGGCACCGCCGCCGGGTTGGCGAGCACGTCCAGGTGCTGCCTCGGGACCCACGTGCTGCCGCTGCCCGTCGAGGGCGCCCCGATCACGGGTCCGGCGACGGGCCAGGCCATGCCGTACAGCGGCAGGCCGAGCAGGAGCCGCCCAGGGGGAATGCCCCACGCCGCGTAGAGGTCGAGCGACCAGGTGAGCGACCGGCCCTGGTCCGCCCTGGCGACCGGCGCGGTCCCGCCGGGCGATGACGCGGCGGTCCGGTAGTCGTAGCCCATGAGGAACGCACGGTCGGCGCCCGCCCCGATGGCTGCCGCCGCCATCGCCGCCCCGGTCGGGCCCGACCCGGTGGCCACCGTCACGGAGCCGTGGGCGTCCGCGGCCAGCAGGACCGTGCGCAGCTGCCCCACGAAGGTGCCGTAGGCGGCCAGCTGCCCGGGGTCGAGGCCCTCGACGTCCACGTCCACGCCGTCCGCCCCGAGCCTCCCCACGAGGGCGACGAGCGCCCGCACGGTGGCGGCCTGCGTCGACGCGGACGCGAGCAGGGCCCTGGTGTGCGCGGCCCCGAGGCTGCTGAAGACCACCTCGACGCGCGTTCCCCGCCGGTGCGCTGCCGCGATCAGCGCGGCGCCCACGGGCCCGGCGATCCGCCGGTAGCCGGCCAGCCCCGTGCTCAGCGCGCCCGTAGCGTCGTTGGTGACGGAGAACAGCCCGACCGTCGAGAGCGGCGTGGCGGCCACGTGCGCCGCGATCGTGCTGTCCATCTCCCAGTACGGCACGAAGCCGTACAGTTCGTGGCCGGGCGCGGGGACCGGCGAGGCCGGCGGCGTCGGGCCCCCGCCCGCCGTCACGGCACCCGCGCCTCCCGACATGCTCGCGCCCGGCGGCATGGCTGGGGCCGGCCCCGGGCCGCAGGAGGCCGACAGCGTCATCGCCAGCGCGGCGACGACGAGCCGCGCCCGACCCGGCAGGTGCATCACGCCGCAGAGCGTGCCCGTGACGGCCCGGCAGGTCAACTGCGCCAGGAGGCCGGAGGGTTGAGGAATCTTCGCCCGCGGGCCCCTTGCCCCCGTCGGCGCGAGCGCGCATCCTCGGCGCAACCGAAGGAGGTGGTTCGGTGACGACGGTCGGACGCACCCGCGGCGGACCGGTGAGGGACGACGGGCTCGGCACGCTCGAGCGGCGGGCGCTGACCCTCTGGCCGAGACTGGACCGCTCGGCGCTCCGACGCTGCCACAGCGACGCCCGCCGCATCGCCGCCCTGGTCGCCCGGCGCACAACGATGCCGCCCGAGGCTATCCTGAGCGTGCTGACGATGCCGCAGGTCAGCGACGACGACATCGACGCCTGGTTCGGCTGAGCCGATCGCCCGTACAATCGCCGGGTGACCGCGACCGCCGCCCCTGCCCGAACTGCGGAGTCCAAACCCAGCGCCGGCAGCAATCGCCGCCACCTCGCGATCGTGCTCGGCGTCGCGATTCTCGCCCTCGCCGCGGATGTGCTCGCCGCCTGGCTGTCCGGCAGCCTCGCCCTCGTCGCCGACGCCGCCCATCGGGTCACGGACGTCATGGGCGTGACGATCGCGTTCTTCGCGGCCACGCTCGCCGCCCGCCCCGCCAGCCACGACCGCTCGTTCGGCTACGCCCGCGCCGAGGTGATCGCCGCCTGCGTCAACGCAGGCCTCCTCGTGGCGCTCGGGATCTTCATCTGCTACGAGGCCGTCACGCGCCTCGTGGCGCCCGAGACCCCCGAGCCCGGCCCGATGCTTGTGGCGGCCGCCATCGGCCTCGCGGGCTCGGGCACGGCGGCCTGGATCCTGCGCTCCGAGCACAGCGGCTTCGCGGCCCGCGGCGCCTTCCTCGACGTGCTAGGCGACGCCATCGGCTCCGTGGCGGCGATCGGCGCGGCGCTGCTCGTCATCTCCACCGGCTGGCCCTATGCAGACCCGCTCGCCTCCCTCGCCGTCGTGGCGCTCATCGTGCCCAGGGCGCTCCTGCTCCTGCGCGATGCCCTGTCGGTCCTCATGGAGGCGACGCCGCCCGGGCTCTCGCTGCCCGCCGTCCGCCAGCGCCTGCTCGCCGTGCCCGGCGTCATCGGCGCCCATGACCTCCACGCCTGGCAGATCACGGCCGGCCTGCCGATGATCACCGTGCACGTCATCGCCGAGGACGGCGCGGACGGGCAGAGGATCCTGCGCGACGTGGACGCCGCCCTCGCGGCGGACTTCGACCTGGGCCACAGCACGATCCAGGTTGAGCACCCGCTCCGCCCCCTCGAGCCCGGCTCGCACGCCTGAGCCAGGCGGCCACCGGCTCGGCCAGACGCGAGGTCAGGCCCGCGCGACGGCGGTCAGGCCGACGGCCATCACCGCGCAGAACGCACCCGCGGCGCCGACGACAATCGCCACGGCCGCCCACCCCGGCACGGCCAGCGGCGGCACCGAGCCCGTGCCCCACATCGTTGCCCCCGCGACCGTGCCAACGGCGCCCGCCGCCGCGCCCAGCACCGTGAGCGCCCGGTCGCGTCCCCCGACGGCGGCCGTGCGGTACGAGGTCCGCGGGATCCCCGAGCCGTAGCCCCGGGCCTCCATCGAGATCGCCAGACGCCCCACCCGCTCGAACGCCGCGACGAACACGGGCACCGCCGCGGGCACCACGGCGCCCAGCCCGGTCGCGCGGAGCCCCCGGGCGCGCTGTGCGTCCAGCACGAGGCCCAGCTCGCGCTGGAGGAGCGGCACCAGGTCCATCGTCGTCGCGAGCACGAGCGCCACCTGGTACGGCACGTGCAGCGCGCGCAGGGCGCCGAACAGGTCCGACGGGCGCGTCGTCACGAGCATCACCAGCGCCAGCGAGGCCATCGCGAGCAGCCGGAGGGTGAACGCGGCGCCCCGGCCGAGTGCCTCGGCCGTGATCGGGACCGGACCGATGCTCGCTAGCGGCACGCACCCGCCGGCGCACGCCGACGGCGAGGCGACCTGGAGCACGACGATGGAGGCGGCCAGGGGGCCGAGGACCCGGAGGGCTCGCCACAGCGGCCCGCCCACGCCCGCCCACGCCGCCAGGCCCCAGGCGGCCCCGAGCACCACCAGGAGCGGCAGCGGGTGGAGCGCCACGAGGCAGAAGACGAGGCCGGCCGCCAGCCACACGAGCTTCGGCAGCGCGCTCAGGCGGTGGAGCGGCGACGAGCCCGGCACGTACGCGAAGGGCGAGGCAGGGAGGCTCACCAGGCGCTCTCCGCCGCCGCGGAACCCGGCGGGCCGCCCGGGCCGTCGTCGGGACCCGCGCGGCGCAGCACCCGGGCCGCCTCCTCGAGCGAGACCGGGGGCCAGGGCGACGGCCCCGAGGGTGCCACGGCGAGCGCCACCCGCGCCGCGGCGGGCGGCTCCAGGCCCGCCACGGCCAGCAGCCGCGCGTCGGCGAACACGGCACGGGTCGGCGCGTCCGCGACAACCCTGCCCCCGCCCATCACCACGATCCGCGTTGCCACGCGACCGAGGAACGCCATGTCGTGGCTCGGCACCAGCACCGCGCAGCCGCGCGCGGCTGCGGCTAGCACCTGGGCCTCGACGATCCCGGCCAGGCGGACGTCCGCGCCGGTGGTCGGCTCGTCCAGCACCAGCACGCGGGGAGCCATCGCCAGGACGGCTCCCAGAGCCACCAGCTTGCGCTCGGCACGGCCCAGCCGAAGCGGGTGGCGACCCAGCACGTCGTCGAGCTCCAGCGCCTCGGCCAGCGCGCGCACGCGCTCGCCAATCCTGGCCTCGGACACACCCAGCGCCCGCGGGCCGAGCGCCAGCTCCTCCGCCACCGTGGTCGCGAGCAGCTGGTGCGCGGGCTCCTGGAACACGGAGCCGACGTGCGCCGCCAGCATCCGGACCGGATGCGAGGCCGTGTCCATGCCGTCCACGCTGATCCGCCCCGACGAGGGCCGCAGCAGGCCGTTGACGAGCCTGCCGAGCGTGGTCTTGCCGCTGCCGTTCGCGCCCGCCACGCCCACGACCTCGCCCGCCATCACGGACAGCGTGACGCCCGCGACGGCCTGACCCGTCGCCCCGGGGTACCGGAAGGCCACGTCGCGCACGAGGACGAGAGCCGGGCCCCCGTCCGCGGCGGCCTCGGCCGGCAGCGCGCTGGCCGAGGCCAGCTCTGCGAGCCGCTCGGCGGCACCCGCTACGCCGTCCACGGGCGGGCGATGGGCTGGCGATCGACGGGCCAGCACCCGCGCCGCCGCCTCCACCGTGACCGGCACGGGCGTCCCGACGCCCACCGCGGCGGCGACGCTCGCCGCGCCGGTGGGGCGAATCCCGTGTCGGGCGAGCGCCGTCGGGTCGCCCAGGACGCTCGCCGGCGGACCGTCCGCCACCACCCGGCCCGCCCCCAGCGCCACCACCCGCGTCGCGTCCGAGGCGATCGACTCCGCGTCCTGGTCGGAGACCAGGACCGTGACGCCCTGCGCGCGGTTGAGGCGACGCAGGACCCGGTAGACGGCCCGGCGTCCCGTCGGGTCCAGATTGGCGGTCGGCTCGTCGAGGACCAGGATCCGAGGGCCGGTCACGAGGGCGCAGGCGATCGCCAGCCGCTGCAGCTCCCCGCCCGACAGGGTGGCAGGAGACCGCTCCTCGAAGCCGGCCAGGCCGACGGACTCGAGCGCCGTCGCGATTCGCAGCCCCATCGTGGCCGTGGGCGCGCCGAGGTTCTCGAGCCCGAAGGCCACCTCGTCCGCCACCGTGGCCTGCGTCGAGGCCACCGACGGGTCGTCGAGCACGAGGCCGATGTCGCCCGCCCATGCCGGCACGGGCACGACCCTCGGATCGCGGCCGAGGACGGAGACGGCGCCGCTCGCCTCGCCCCGCACCAGCTGCGGGACCACGCCGTCGAGCGACAGCAGCAGCGTGGACACGCCTGCGCCGGTCGCGCCGAGCAGGCCGACGTACTCGCCGGCCCGGATCGAGATCGACACGCGGTCGAGCGCCGGCCGGTCGGCCGCCACGTGGCGGAACCCGACGGCCTCCAGCTCGATCACGACGTCGCCCGGCAGCGTCACCGGCTGGCGCCGGGCCGGGCGGGCGGGCTCAGCCGGCGTGTGGCCACAGCAGGGCCAGAAGCGCGAACACGAACCCAATCGCGACCCCGACCGCGGCGGTGGCAACGACCCCGAGCCGCGACTGGGCCGGCAGCCGGAGGCCCTCCAGATACGTCTCGGGCAGCGCCTGGACAAGCGCGAGGCCGATGGAGGCGGCGATCAGCTTGTCCGCCGCGTTGCTCACCAGGTTGGAGGCGAACACGGACGGACCCTGGCCGAGGCCGACCAGCTCGAACAGGAACGTGATGGCATCGGACGCGCTGCCCGTGGCGCCGCCGTACACCCACAGCACGATCGGCGAGGCCGCCACCGCCGACGCCACGGCCACGACCAGCCCGAGGCCGAGGAAGCTGGCTCCTGAGCGGCCGAGGCCCAGACCGCGGATGCCGTACCCCCAGAGCAGCGCGACCACGACGCTGACTGCCGCGAACGGCCAGGTGCCGGGATCGAAGGACACCGACGCCACCGCGTTGTAGGCAGCTCCGGCCGCCGCGCCCCACCACGGTCCGAGCACCACCGCCGCCACGAACGTGCCCACCGAGTCGAGGTAGACGACGGGGATCGCCAGCGTCCGGGCGAGGAAGCCGCCGAGCACGTCGATGGCGGCGGCCAGGGCCACGATCATCACGGCCTGGGTCGCACCCACCTGGCGGGGCAGGCGCCAGCGGGCAGGCTGCGCCATCCGAACCTCCTCCTGTCGACCGCCTCCCGACCTCCCCGCGTGGGTCGCAGGACACACGATAGCGGCTCCCGCGGCTGGAGGACGAGGCAGCCGCACCACCGTCGCGGGCCGGCCGGCCGAGAGGCCGCGCGCCAGACCCGCGGGCTCGCCACGCCGACCGCGCCGGCGTCCGGGCAGGGCCGCCCCTGCTCGGGGGCTTGCGCCGCGGGTCGATAATGGAGATCTCCACACCTCCTCCGTGCATGGGCGTTCCGGGAGGCATCGGGGACATGGCGACGCGATCGGCTCTGGACCTCGGGCTGCGACGGCGCTGGACGCTGGCGCGCCGACTGACGGCGAGCGAGGACGCGTCGCACGGCGCCTCGAATCCGGTCAGCCGCCCTCGCGCGGGCAACCTCTCGAGCGACACCCGAGCCGGCGAGTAAAGCGGTTCGGGGGACGAGACCCCGAGCCGCCAGCACCTCCCGGGACCGCTCCGATCGCGGACGGTCCCATCGGAACCAATCGCGGGCCGCCGTCCATGGACCGGCGGCCCGTCGCTGTGTGCCCGGCACGGCGCCGCGGCGGTGAGGGCCCGGGGGGTGAGCGCCCGGGGCGCCATCGCCGCGGGCTCGCGGCCTGAGCGGGGGCTAGACTCAGCCGATGCACCCCGAGCCCGACGACGACACGGACGTGCGGCCCGCGACGCCGGAGG
>JAJXTS010000118.1 GCA_021783595.1 Chloroflexota bacterium
GCGCGGACACGACGGACCCGATCATCTCGGCCGACATCAGCGAGCTGCTGGCCGCGGCCCTGGCCCCGGCGCCGGTGATCCCGGAGCGGGCGGTGCCCGAGGGCCGCAAGCTCAACGTCGTCTAGCCGCCCGCCGCCCCGGCCCGGCAGCCCGCGCGGACCCCGCGGGCCGGCTGCGGCACCGCGTCGCCGTCGCCGTCCGGGGCGCTGTCGGCAGCGGCCGTCCCGACGGCGGTCGTCAGCCAGTGCGCCAAGGGCGGGGTGGCCGACACACGGCACGACCCGCTCTCGTTCGTGCGGCCGGCGGGGCCGGTCATCGGGATCAAGCCGCTGGCCCCCAGCGACGCGCTCGCGACCCCGCTGGACGACGCCCCCTCCGCAGCGCCGCTCAGCTCCAACCCCGTCAGCGCCATGGCGCTTTCGGCCAACATGGTCGAGATGAGCCTGCCGGGTCGCCCCGCCGACCGCAACGGGCCGAACACGACCGCGGCGCGCTGCTACGATGCCCGGGTGACCCAGAGCGGCCCGATCCTCGGCTCGACGCGGCTCACGGAGGAGCAGGTCCTCCTGCGCGAGGCCGTGCGCGTCCTCGCTGACGAGCGCGTGGCGCCGCGCGCCGCCGAGATCGACCGCGACGGGGCCTTCCCCGAGGACCTCAGGCGCCTGCTCGCCGAGCAGGACGTGTTCGCGATCCCGTTCGCCGAGCGCCACGGGGGTCTCGGCGCGGACCTGCTGACCCTCGTCCTCGCCATCGAGCAGCTGAGCCGCGCGTGCGCCACGACGGGGCTCATCCTGGCTGTCCAGGCGCTCGGCGCCACGCCCATCCAGATGGCGGGCACCCCGGAGCAGCAGGACCGCTGGCTGCCCGGCCTCGCGTCGGGCGAGAAGCTGATCGCGTTCGGCCTCACCGAGCCTGACGCCGGGTCGGACCCGTCGGGGATCCGGACCCGCGCGGTCCGCGACGGCGACGACTACGTGATCGACGGCGGCAAGCGGTTCATCAGCCACGCCAGCGTCGCGGACTACGTCGTGGTGTTCGCGGTCACCAACCCCGGGGCCGAGAAGCCCAGCCGCCGCCTGTCGGCGATCCTGGTGGAGACCGACCGGCCCGGCTTCGCGGTCACCCGCGTCGAGCACAAGATGGGACTCCGGGGGTCCCCGACCGCTGAGCTCGCCTTCGACGGGCTCCGCGTGCCCGTGGCGAACCGGCTGGGCGAGGAGGGCCAGGGCTTCGCCATCGCGATGAAGACGTTCGAGCGGTCGCGGCCCGGCATCGCGGCCCAGGCCGTGGGCATCGCGCAGGGCGCCGTCGAGGCGGCGGCCGCGTACGCCAACCAGCGCCGCCAGTTCGGCCACCCCATCGCTGAGCTCCAGATGGTCCAGGCGCTCCTGGCGGACATGGACGCCGCCACGGAGGCGGCCCGCCAGCTCCTGTACACGGCCTGCGCCGAGATCGAGGCGGGGGGCGGCGAGGCCGCGCGGTGGGCGGCCATCGCCAAGCTCGTGGCCGGCGACACCGCGATGCGCGTGACCACCGACGCCGTCCAGGTGTTCGGGGGCTACGGCTACACGGAGGACTTCCCCGTGGAGCGGATGATGCGCGACGCCAAGATCACCCAGCTCTACGAGGGGACCCAGCAGATCCAGCGGCTGATCGTCGCCCGATCCCTGGCGGCGCGGGCCCCAGCTTTGTAATAGTCTGGTATGACATAAGCCGGACCCCGGACGCAGCCGCGCGTCGGCAGGAGGGGAAGGCACGGTGCCCGGCGGCGCGCCGGGCGCCACCCGTGGAGGAGCGACTGCCGCGTGCGAATCCTGGTGATGACCAAGCCCGTGCCGGACCCGGCGGCCAACGCCGAGCGCCTGGGGCCGGACTTCCGCCTTGATCGCGGCGCATCGCCGACCGTGGTCAACGGCAACGACGAGTACGGGCTCGAGGCGGCGCTCCAGCTGGTGGAGGCGCTGGGCGGGGAGGTGGCGATCCTCACCATGGCCCCGGCCGGCGGCGTGGAGACGATGCGCAAGGCGCTCGCCATGGGCGCGCTGCGAGGCGTCCTGGTCGCCGATGACGCCCTCGCCGGCGCGGACATCCCCACCACCATCCGCGTGCTCGCCGCGGCGGCGCAGACCCAGGAGTGGGACCTGCTGCTCGGCGGCCTCGACACGTCCGACGGCGCCGGCGGCGCGGTGACGGCGGGCGTGGCCGCGCGGCTCGGGCTGCCGCTCCTCTCGGCCGCGGCGCACATCGCGCCGGACGAGGCCGGCCGGAAGGTCCGCGTCAGGCGCCTGTCCGCCAAGGGCTACGACCTCCTCGAGGCGCCGATGCCGGCGGTCGTCAGCTGCACGCAGGCCCTGGGCACCCCCCGCTACCCGTCGCTCAAGGGGATCATGGCCGCCCGGTCGCGTCAGATCACGACGCTCTCGCTGGCGGACCTGGGGGAGGGGCTGCTCCCCGCCGGCGGGCAGTGGCCCAGCCGGGTGGTCGGGGTCCAGCCGCCGCCGTCTCGCGCCACGGGGCGCGCCGTCACCGGCGACGCAGCCTCGCAGGCCCGGGAGATCGCCGACTACCTCACCGCCCAGAGGATCATCTGATGCCGGTCGCGCTGCTCGTCATCGGCGAGGTCGCCGACGGGCACCTCACCAAGCTGTCCGCCGAGATCGCGACCCTCGCCGCGCGCCTCGCGTCGGAGGCCGGGGGCGAGGCGCTCGGTCTCGTGCTCGACGCGGCGCCCGACGCCCCCGCAGCCGAGATGGCGGCGCACCTGCCGCGGGTCGTCAGCGTCGCCTCCGGGCCGGCCGCGGACGAGGTCTGGGCGCCGCACGCCGCAGCCGAGGCCCAGCGTCTGGTGGGCGAGGGCGCCACGCACGTCCTGGTCGGGGTGACCAACGACGGCCGCGACGTCGCGGGACTCCTGTGCGGCGCGCTCGGCTGGGGAGTTCTCGCCAACGCGGCCGGGGCCGCCTGGGAGGACGGCCGGCTGGTGGTGGACGCCCTGGTGCTCGCCGGGAAGGCGATCACCCGCAGCACCGTGGACGCCCCCAACGCCATCGTGACCGTCGGGCCCGGCGCGGCCGAGGCGACGGCGCTGGCGGCGCCCGGCACGGTGGAGACCCGCGCCCCGGCGGGCGAGACGCCGGTTCCGGCCGCTGTCGTCCTCGAGCGCGTTGCCGAGGCGGGCGCGGCGGTGTCGCTCGAGGAGGCTCGGGTCGTGGTTGTGGGCGGCCGCGGGGTCGGCGGGCCGGAGGGCTTCGGGCTCGTGGACGAGCTGGCCTCGCTGCTGGGCGGCGTGACCGGCGCCTCGAGGGCGGCCGTCGACGCGGGCTGGATCCCGTACGCACGGCAGGTCGGCCAGACCGGCAAGGTGGTCCGGCCGCTGCTCTACCTCGGGCTCGGCGTGTCGGGCGCGATGCAGCACCGGGCCGGGATGCAGGGCTCGCAGCACATCATCGCGGTCAACCGCGACCCGGACGCACCCATCGCCGAGATCTCCGACCTGTTCGTCATCGGGGACCTGTTCGAGGTCGGCCCGGCGCTCGCGGCCGAGCTTCGCGCGCGTCGGGCCGGATAGCGGGACGGCCCGGGGGATGCGGACGCGGCGGGGGCGAGGACGATGACGGGCGCGGTCGCCTGGCTGCTGGGCGTCGCGATCGTCGCCCTGCTGGCCGCGGTGGCGATCCGCCGCACGGCGGGGCTGACCCGGCGCACCCGGCAGCTGGAGCGGCTGCAGGCGGACGTCGTGGGGATCAGCCAGCGCCTGGCCGCCATCGTGGACCCGCTGGTGGGCAGCCTCGACGAGGTGCGCCGCGGCGCGGGTGACCCGGCAGGGGCCGGGGCGGCGGCGGAGGCCGCCCGGACGGCCCTGCAGGCGCTTGGCCGCGAGACGCGCGCCCTGCGACCCCCGGCCGCGCTGACCGATCGCGTCGCCTCGCTCGCGTGGGAGGTGGACCGAGCCGCCCGGTCCGCGGACCTGGCGGCGCACGGCCTCGCGCAGGTCGGCCGCGCTCGGCACGAGACCGACACCGAGGCCCAGACCTCGCTCAAGCGCGGCACCCTCGGCCTGCGCCACGCCCGCGAGGCCGTGACCCGCGTGATGGTCGAGGTGGCCAGGCTCCGACCGGCCGACCTGAGGGCGATGCCGGCGGCGGCCGAGGGCGGAGCCGACGCCGGGCCCGCCGGCGCGCTCCCCGAGGACGACCTGCCGCTCGGCGCGGGCGGACCGCCAGACCCCTGATCCAGCGCAGCATGTAGTGGTATTCTCCCGCTGCACCACTATGGGTAGTGGTGAGAGCGGGAGAGTGCATGCGCTGCCCCCAATGCGGGAACCGTGACAGTCGCGTCGTGGACTCGCGCGACCTCGACGATTCGGCCACCATCCGCCGCCGCCGGGAGTGCCCGTCCTGCTCCATGCGCTTCACCACCTACGAGCGGATCGAGGCCGCGCGCCTCGTGGTGCTCAAGCGGGACGGGACCCGTCAGGAGTGGGACCGCGACAAGCTGGCCGCCGGGCTGGCCAAGGCGCTGACCCGCCGCCCCGTCGCCGACGACGCCGCCGAGCGGGCGGCGGACGACATCGAGGCCGAGATCCGCTCCGCCGGCCAGTCCGAGGTGCCCAGCGCCCGCGTCGGCGCGCTCGCGATGGAGCGGCTGCGCTCGCTGGACCACATCGCGTACATCCGGTTCGCCTCCGTGTACCAGAGCTTCGAGGACCTCGAGGACCTCAAGCGCGAGGTGGATTCGTTGTTCGCGGAGGGCCCGATCGCGAAGCGGGGCAAGGCGAGCCGGTGAGCGTGCTCGCGGACCGCGACATCCGCGCCGAGCTCGAGGCGGGCCGGATCCGCATCGACCCGTACGACCCGGCCGACCTCCAGCCCAGCTCGGTGGACCTGCACCTCGACGCCTCGTTCCGGGTGTTCCGCAACAATCGATACCCGTTCATCGACCCGCGCGCGGCCCAGCCGGACTTGACCGAGCTGTTGTCCATCGCGGGCGAGGAGCCGTTCATCCTGCACCCCGGCGAGTTCGTCCTGGGCCAGACGGTCGAGTGGGTGGAGCTGCCCGACGACCTCGTCGCGAGGCTCGAGGGCAAGAGCTCGCTGGGGAGGCTGGGGCTGCTCATCCACTCCACCGCGGGCTACGTGGACCCCGGCTGGAAGGGGACGCTCACCCTCGAGCTGTCCAACGTCGCCACCCTGCCCATCGCGCTGTACGCGGGCATGCGCATCGGGCAGATCTCGTTCTTCCGGATGAGCTCGCCCGTCGAGCGGCCGTACGGCAGCAAGGAGCTCGGGTCCAAGTACCAGGGGCAGCGCGAGCCCACGGCGTCGGCGTTCCACGCGGACTTCGAGCGCGGGCGCCGGACGCGGCCCGGGGGCTAGCGATGCCGATCAACGACGCCGTCCACTGGCGCGCGGACCTGGGCGGCGGGACCACCGTCGCCCTGGTGCAGGCCGGCACCTTCCGCTCGGACGCCGGCACCCTGCTGGGGCCCGTGCCGTGGGTGCTGTGGCGCCCGTGGGCCGAGGCCGAGCTCGACGAGAACCGGCGTCTCACCCAGGCGCTCAACTGCCTGCTCGTCGAGACGCCCGCGGGCCGGGTGCTCATCGAGACCGGCATCGGCGAGCGGCTGGACGCCAAGAACCGCGCGATGCGCGGCTACGAGGGCCTGCCCGTCGCGCCCCGGCTGCGCGAGGCGGGCTTCGACCCGGGCTCGGTGGACATCGTCGCGATGAGCCACCTGCACTTCGACCACGCGGGCGGGCTGCTGCTCGCGGACGGGACCAGGGCGTTCCCGCGAGCCCGGATCGTTGCCCAGCGGGCCGAGTGGGAGGTGGCCCTCGGCGGCAACCCGCGGCTGGTCGCCTCCTACGACCAGCCCGAGCTGCGGCTCGTGGCCGACTGGGGCGCCGAGGGCTGGGCGGAGGGGGACCGCGAGATCCTGCCGGGCGTCGAGGTGGTGTCCACCGGCGGGCACTCGAAGGGCCACCAGGCGATCATCGTCCGCGGGACCGGGCCGGGCGCCCGCACCGTGGCGTTCTTCGGCGACCTCGCGATGCGCCCGTGGTCCGCCAACCCGCGCTGGGTGACGAGCTTCGACGACTTCCCGCTCGACTCGGTCGCGGCCAAGGGCGAGCTGTTCCGCAGGGCGGTGGAGGGCGACTGGACCGTGGTCCTCTCGCACGAGCGGCTGGCGCCGGTGGGGAAGCTGACGCCGGACCGCGACCGGTTCCGCTTCGACGCGCTGTAGGGTCGACCGCGGTCGGCGGCGCCCGGCGGCGACGACGCCCGGCCCGCGACGGCCCCGGGGATCCGAGCGCCTACACGCCGCCCCAGGCGAAGTAGCGGGGCAGCAGCGCCAGCAGGTCCAGGATCATCGCCGCGCCGATGGCCGCCACCAGCAGCCCGCCGACGAGCGACACGGCCCGGCCGTGCCGGACCAGCGGGCGCAGCAGGCCCGGCGCGCGGTCGTAGAAGGCCGCCAGCAGCAGGAAAGGGATGCCCAGGCCGGCCGTGTACCCCACCAGCAGGGCCGCGCCCTGCAGGGCCGTCGCGGACGTGGCCGCCATCATCAGGATCCCGCCGAGGATCGCCCCGATGCACGGCGTCCAGCCGATGGCGAACACGGCGCCCAGCGCGAAGGAGGCGCCGTACCCCGCTCGCCGCCCCACCAGCCGGCTGCCGAGCCGACTGCCCGCCCCGGCGTCGGCGGCGGCCAGCGTGAGGCCGCCGGTCAGGCCGGTCAGGCCAGCCGTCGCGCCCGCGTCGAGCGGCCGCCAGGTGCGCTCGAGGACGGGGACGTGGATGAGGCCGGCCAGCGACAGGCCCATGACCACCAGCAGGCTCCCGCCGACGATCCGCAGCGGCCGGATGAAGTCCGCGATCGGCCCGCCCACGAACGCCGCGGTCACGCCCAGCAGCGTGAACACGGCGCCGAACCCCAGCACGTACGCGACGGCGTGGCGCACGGCCGTCCAGCGCGAGGGACGCGCCTGCCGGGCGTCCTGACCGGCGGCCGCCACCGCGACGGCCGTCAGCTGCCCGATGTACGCCGGAACCAGGGGCAGCACGCAGGGCGAGACGAACGAGATCAGCCCGGCCGCGACCGCCACCAGCAGGGAGGCGTCGCCGCTCACCGCTGAGCCTCGTCCCCCGGGACACCGTCGAGGGCCGCGGCGAGGAAGCGCTCGAGCTCCGCCGGCTCGATGGCCAGCTCCAGCTCGCGCTCGCCCACGGCCACGACGGGGATGACCAGCCCGTACCGGCGGTGCAGCGCGTCGTCATCCTCGATGCTGCGCTCCACGAGGGGCGGGGCAGGCAGCCCCCGCCACGCGCGGTCGGCCAGCAGCGCCTCCAGGACGGCGTGCGCGTCGTCGCACAGGTGGCAGCCGGGGCGGCCGAACAGGACGATCGGGGTCGGGGTGGCGGTCACCGCGCCATTCTAGGGTCGTTCCCGGGCGGCGCCCGGCGCTTCGTGGAGGCCCGTAGAATCCGGGGCATGGTCGAGGCGAGCCTGTACGAGCGTGTCGGCGGGATGCCGTTCTTCGAGCAGCTGGTGGACCGCTTCTACGCCGCCATCCGCGAGGATCCGGTGGTGGGCCCGATGTACGAGGCCGATCCCGACGACCCCGGGCTGGCCGGCCCGCGCCGTCGCCTGACGCTGTTCCTGGTGCAGTACTGGGGCGGGCCCACCACGTACCTGGCCGAGCGGGGCCACCCGCGCCTGCGCGGCCGCCACTCCCGCTACGAGATCGGCGCCGCGGCCCGCGACCGGTGGCTCCTCCACATGCGGGCCGCGATCGACGCGTCCGGCGCCGCCCCGGCCGAGCGGGACGAGCTCCACCGGTACGTGGAGCTGGCGGCTGACGCCCTCAGGAACGTGGAGGAGTTCGCCGGCCAGTAGGCGGCCGCGGCGTCAGCTCGGCCCCGCGGCGCGCGGTCGGGTACGATCCCACCGCAGGCCCCCGTAGCTCAGTGGATAGAGCGGCACCGTCCTAAGGTGCGCGTCGGCGGTTCGAGTCCGTCCGGGGGCGCCAGCTCGTTGCCGAACTGGAGACGCGCCGCTTCTGGATCGCCCGCGCGGCGTCGAGCGCGTCGAGCAGGTGGACCCGGGGGTCACGCCGCATAGACGAGCCGCCGCTCGGCGTCGATGGCCGCCTCGAGATAGCGGTTGGTCAGCGCCCGTGCCATGA
>JAJXTS010000012.1 GCA_021783595.1 Chloroflexota bacterium
GGCGACAACGTGGACATGACCGTCGAGCTGATCACCCCGATCGCCCTCGAGGTCGGCCAGCGCTTCGCCATCCGCGAGGGCGGCCGCACCGTCGGCGCCGGCGCGATCACCACCATCATCGCGTAAGGATCCCGAGATGGCGAAGCAGCGGATCCGAATCCGCCTCAAGGCCTATGACCACCGGCTGCTGGATCAGTCGGCAGCCCAGATCGTCGAGACGGCTCAGCGCACCGGCGCTGACGTTGTCGGCCCGGTCCCGCTGCCGACCCGGATCGAGAAGTTCACCGTGCTGCGCTCACCGTTCATCGACAAGGACTCCCGGGAGCAGTTCGAGATCCGCACCCACAAGCGGCTCATCGACATCCTGGACCCGTCGTCGAAGACGGTGGACGCCCTGATGCGGCTCTCGCTTGCGGCGGGCGTCGACATCGAAATCAAGATGTAGGGCGGCCCTGATGAGCATCGGTCTGATCGGCCGCAAGGTCGGCATGACGCAGGTCTTCCAGCCGGACGGCACCATGGTCGCCGTCTCGGTCGTGGAAGTCACCCCCAACACCGTGACGCGGCTCCGCACCGCTGAGCGCGACGGCTACACGGCCGTCCAGCTTGGCGCCGGCGAGCGTCGGCGCCAGACCAAGCCGATGGCCGGCCAGCTGCGGGACCTGCCGCGGGTGCGCACCATCCGCGAGTTCCGGCTGGACGACGCGGACACCTACAGCGTGGGCCAGCAGATCACCGTCGGCGACGTGTTCGCGGCGGGCGAGCTGGTGGACGTGACCGGCGTGTCGAAGGGCCAGGGCTTCGCGGGCACCGTGAAGCGCCACAACTTCGCGCGCGGCCCCAAGACCCACGGGTCCGACAACTATCGCAAGCCGGGCTCCATTGGCCCCGGCACGACGCCCGGTCGCGTCTACAAGGGCCTCCGCATGGCGGGCCACATGGGCAGCGAGCGGGTCACGATCAAGAAGTTGCGCGTCGTCCGGGTGGACGCCGAGCGGAACCTGATCCTCGTGATGGGTTCCGTCCCGGGGGCCCCCGGCGCGCTCACCTTCGTCCGGAAGGCCTGACCGATGCCGCAGACCACTCTCTACGACCGAACCGGCGCGACCGTCGGTAGCGTGGATCTCGCTGACGCGCTGTTCGCGGCGCCCGTCAACGAGGCCGTGCTCCACCAGGCCGTCGTCGCCCAGCTCGCCGGGCGGCGGCTGGGCACGCACGACACGAAGACCCGCGGCGAGGTCCGCGGCGGCGGCAAGAAGCCGTACCGCCAGAAGGGCACCGGCCGTGCCCGGCAGGGCCATCGGACGGCCCCGCACTTCCGCGGCGGCGGCGTGGTGTTCGGTCCGCACCCGCGCTCCTACGACCAGAAGCTGCCCCGCAAAATGCGACGGCTGGCGCTCCGCTCGGCGCTGTCGGCAAAGTTCACCGACGACGCGATTAAGGTGGTGCAGGCCTTCGGCATGGCCGACGAGCCCAGGACCAAGGCGTTCGTCGGGGTCCTCGAGGCGCTCGGCGCGGGCGATGGCCACGAGCGTCGCGTGCTCGTGGTCGCCCCGGCGAAGGACGAGCCGCTCCTCCGGTCGGCGCAGAACCTGCCGTCGGTGACGGTGATCCTCGCCGACTCGCTCAACGTGGTGGACCTGCTCAACGCGGACGCCGTGCTGATCGAGCAGCCGGCCCTCGCCCGCATCGAGGAGGTGTACGCGTGAGCGCCCTGACCGCCGCTGACATCATCCTGCGCCCGGTGATCTCGGAGAAGTCCATCGACGAGTCCGGCCGCGGGAAGTACACCTTCGCGGTCCACCAGGACGCGAACAAGATCCAGATCAAGGCCGCCATCGAGGAGCTCTACAAGAAGGAGAAGGTCACGGTCGTGGCCGTGAACGTTCTGACCTCGAAGGCCAAGGAGAAGCGCCGCGGCACGAAGCGCGGTCGCGTCACGGGGCACACCTCCGTCTGGCGGAAGGCCATCGTGACGCTCGCCCCCGGCCAGAAGATCGAATTCTTCGAGGGGGTGTAGCGATGCCGCTCCGAAGTTACAAGGCAACCTCCGCCGGGCGCCGGTGGATGACTCGCTCGACGTTCGAGGAGATCACCACCGACCAGCCGCACAAGCCCCTGCTCGAGCCGCAGAAGCGCATCAGCGGCCGGAACAACCAGGGCCGCATGACCGTGCGCCATCGTGGTGGCGGCGAGAAGACCCACTACCGGCGGATCGACTTCAAGCGCGACAAGTTCGGCGTTCCCGCCCGGCTGGCCACGATCGAGTACGACCCGAACCGCTCGGCGCGGATCGGCCTGCTCCACTACCGCGACGGCGAGAAGCGCTACATGCTCCTGCCGCACGGCCTCAAGGTGGGCGACGTCGTCGTCTCCGGGCCGGACGTGGAGGCGCGCCTGGGCAACGCCCTGCCGCTCGCGAACATCCCGCTCGGCACCACGGTGCACAACATCGAGCTCGTCCCCGGCAAGGGCGGCCAGATCGTCCGGTCCGCCGGCACGTCTGCGCAGCTGCTGGCCAAGGAGGGCGACTTCGCCACCGTTCGCCTGCCGTCGGGCGAGATGCGCCGAGTCCCGCTCAAGTGCATCGCCACGATCGGCCAGGTCAGCAACCTCGACCACGAGAACCAGAGCCTTGGCAAGGCCGGGCGCGCCCGCCACATGGGCCTGCGTCCGGAGGTCCGCGGCGTGGCGATGACCCCGCGGGACCACCCCCATGGCGGTGGCGAGGGCAAGAGCCCGACCGGCATGCCGCCCAAGACGCCTTGGGGCAAGCCGGCGATGGGCTACCGCACTCGGCGCGGCAAGGCGTCCAACCGCCTGATCGTCCGCAGCCGGCATCGCAAGTCGTAAGAGGAGCCAGAGATGTCGCGATCGGTCAAGAAGGGGCCGTTCGTCCAGCCCCGGCTTCTCGCCCGGGTCCAGGACATGAACAGGCGGAACGAGCGGAAGGTCCTCAAGACCTGGTCGCGCGCGTCCGTGATCTTCCCCGATTTCATCGGCCACACGGTGGCGGTGTACAACGGCAAGAAGCACGTGCCGGTGTACGTCACCGAGAACATGGTCGGCCACCGGCTCGGCGAGTTCGCGCCCACCCGCACCTATCGCGGGCACGGCAGGACAGCCGACCGGTCCGGCGGGCTGCGGTAGGGGAGGCGAGCACGATGCGAGTTTCCGCGACCGCCAAATACCTGCGGGGATCCACCCGGAAGGCCCGCCTCGTGACCGAGGCGATCAAGGGCAAGCCCGTGGAGGAGGCCACCACGCTCCTGCGGTTCATGCCGCAGGCCGCCGCACGGGACGTCGCGCGCGTCCTGCGGAGCGCGGCGGCGAACGCCGAGAACAACCTGTCGCTGTCGGCTGACGAGCTCTACGTCGCCGACGCGATCGCGAACGAGGGCCCGACGATCAAGCGGTGGCGCCCCCGGGCACAGGGTCGGGCCTTCCCGATCCACAAGCCCATGACGCACATCACCATCGTCGTGGCTAATCGGGAGGCCTAGGCATGGGACACAAAGTCCATCCGTACGGCTACCGCCTGGGCTACACCCGAACGTGGACCGCCAAGTGGTACGCCGACAAGGACTACACGGACCTCCTCAAGGAGGACATCTCGATCCGCAAGCTCCTTGACCGGCGCCTTGCGAACGCCAGCGTGAGCGGGGTGGAGATCGAGCGCGGCATCAACCACGTGACGGTGGCCATCCACACGGCCAAGCCGGGCATCGTGATCGGCCGCGGTGGCCAGAACGTCGAGGTGCTCCGCAAGGAGATCGGCGACCTGACCAAGCGCAAGGTGAAGCTGGAGATCAAGGAGATCCGCCAGCCCGAGCTCGACGCCTACCTCGTCGCCCTCAACATCGCCCAGCAGCTGACTCGCCGCGTCGCCTACAAGAAGGCGATGAAGCAGTCGGTGCAGCGGTCGATGAAGGCGGGCGCCAAGGGCGTCAAGATCGCGCTCGCCGGCCGCCTGGGCGGTTCGGAGATGGGTCGCCGCGAGTGGGATCGCGAGGGTCGCATCCCGCTCGGCACGCTGCGCGCCGACATCAGCTACGGCCAGGTCCACGCCCACACGACCTACGGACGCATCGGCGTCAAGGTCTGGATCTACAAGGGCGAGATCCCGGTCGAGCGTCGGCGCCGCGAGGCCGCCACCGCCACCGCGAGCGCCGCGGCCGCAGCCGCGCAGGGGGCCTGAGCCATGCTGATGCCCCGGCGCGTCAAGCACCGCAAGGTCATGCGCGGCCGCATGTCCGGGTCGGCCAAGGGCGGCGCGACCGTCGCCTTCGGCGAGTACGGCCTGGCCACCCTCGAGCCGGCGTGGATCACCGCCCGCCAGATCGAGGCCGCCCGGCGCGCGATGACCCGCTCGGTGAAGCGAGGCGGCAAGATCTGGATCCGGATCTTCCCGGACAAGCCCGCCACCAAGAAGCCCGCCGAGACCCGCATGGGCTCCGGCAAGGGCGCGCCCGACCACTGGGTCGCGGTCGTCCGCCCCGGCCGGATCCTGTTCGAGATGGCCGGCGTCGAGCGCGAGGCGGCCGTCGAGGCCATGCGCCTCGCGGCCCACAAGCTCCCGGTCGCGACCAAGGTCGTTGTCCGCGAGACTGCGCAGGAGGTCACCGATGGAGATCGGTGAGGTCCGGAAGCTCACGGATCGCGAGCTGGACGATCGGCTGAAGGAGGCGAAGCAGGAGCTCTGGCAGGCTCGCTTCGCCCTCTCGACCCGCCAGCTGAAGGACTACAGCCAGATCCCGGCGACTCGGCGCACGATCGCCCGGATCCTCACCGTCCAGCGCGAGCGCTCAACCGCGCCTCGCCTGGCGGAGTAGGAGCGTCGGGATGCCCACCGCAGGAGCCACCAACCCCGTGAAGGGTCAGCGCAAGACGAAGGTCGGGCGCGTGGTCAGCGACAAGATGGACAAGACGATCGTCGTGTCCGTCGAGCGGCTGACGCGCCACCCGCTGTATAAGCGCGTCATGAAGGCCTCGACCAAGTTCGCCGCCCACGACGAACGCAACGAGGCCAAGATCGGCGACACAGTCCTCATCGAGGAGGCGCGGCCGCTGTCCGCGACCAAGCGCTGGCGCCTCGTCTCGGTGCTTTCGCGCTCGGGCGAGGATCGGGCCGCCGAGGTGATCCCGACCGAGGAGGTCGAGACCGCCGAGGCGATCCACGGCGCGGCACACCCCGGCCGCCACGCCGAGGGTGAGGAGGCGGGCGCGTGATCCAGGTCGCAACCCGCCTCCGCGTGGCCGACAACACCGGCGCCCGGACGATCGAGTGCATCCGGATCATGGGGCGCTCGCGCAAGACCACGGCCGGCATCGGCGACGTGATCATCGCGAGCGTCAAGTCCGCGATCCCGAACGCCCCGGTCAAGAAGGGCGACGTCGTGCGCGCGGTCATCGTGCGCACGTCCAAGGAGTTCGGCCGCCCCGACGGCAGCTACATCCGCTTCGACGAGAACGCGGCTGTCCTCATCAACAACCAGGGCAACCCGCGCGGCACCCGGATCTTCGGCCCGGTGGCGCGCGAGCTGCGGGACCGCAACTACATGAAGATCATCTCGCTCGCCCCGGAGGTGCTCTGATGGCCGCACGGTCGCCCGAGCACCAGACCAAGGTGCCCGAGATCCGCAAGGGCGACACCGTGGTCGTGCTGTCGGGCAAGGACGCCGGCAAGCGCGGCAAGGTGGAGCGCGTCGTCCGCGAGGACGCGTCGCCGTCGCCGCTCCGCTCTGGCTACCGCCGGACCTCGATCCGGGGCGGTATCGGCGTGGTGATTGAGGGCGTCAACATCGCCCGCAAGCACACCAAGCCGCGCCAGCGCAACACGGGCAGCTCCATTGGCGGGGGCGTGCCGAGCATGGACCCCGGCGGCATCCTCGACCACGCGATGCCGATGCCGGCGAGCAAGGTCATGGTGGTGTGCAGCCACTGCGACAAGCCCACCCGTATCGGCCACCGCACGCTCGACAACGGCACCCGGGTGCGCAGCTGCCGCCACTGCGGCGAGCCCCTGGAGGTGAAGGCGTGAGCGGGCAGCTTCGGGACCGCTACCAGAACGAGGCCATCCCGGCCATGCAGAAGCAGTTCGGGTACAAGAACCCGAACCAGGTCCCGCGCCTCGACAAGATCGTCGTCAACGTGGGCCTGGGCGAGGCCCTTCAGAACGCGAAAGCCGTCGATGCGGCGGTCGGCGACATCGTGGCCATTACCGGCCAGAAGCCGATCGTCACACGCGCCAAGCGTTCGATCGCCCAGTTCCGCGTCCGCACGGGCAACCCCATCGGCGTGAAGGTGACCCTTCGCGGCGAGCGGATGTGGGACTTCCTGGAGCGCCTCACCCGGCTCGCGCTGCCGCGCATCCGGGACTTCCGGGGGGTTCCGGGCAAGTCGTTCGACGGGCGAGGCAACTACTCGCTGGGGCTCCGCGAGCAGCTCGCCTTTCCCGAGATCGACTACGACAAGGTGGACCGTCTCCGCGGGCTGGAGATCAGCATCGTGACGACGGCGAAGACCGACGAGGAGAGCAAGAAACTGCTTGAACTCCTCGGCATGCCCTTCGCCGGCTAGGGCGCGGGGAGGAGTCCAGATGGCCAAGAAGTCAATGATCGCGAAAGCGAATCGCAAGCCCAAGCACACGGTGCAGGCGTACCACCGCTGTTACGTGTGCGGTCGGCCGAGGGCGTACATGCGCCGCTTCGCGCTCTGCCGCATCTGCTTCCGCGAGCGAGCGCTCGTCGGCGAGCTGCCCGGCGTCACGAAGTCGAGCTGGTAAGAAGATGAACGTCTCCGACCCGATCGCGGACATGCTCACGCGTGTCCGGAATTCGTCCCGGGCGCGGCATGCCGAGGTGGTCGTTCCCGCCTCGCGGACCAAGCGCGAGATCGCCCGCATCCTCAAGGAGGAGGGCTTCATCGCCGATGTCCGCGAGGAGCGCGACGGTCCCGCTCAGCTGCTCCGCCTGGAGCTCAAGTATGTCGACGGCAAGGTGCCGGTCGTCTCGGGCCTCAAGCGGATCAGCAAGCCCGGCCTGCGCGTCTACGCGCGCAAGACGGACATTCCGCGGGTGCTCGGCGGCCTGGGCGTCGTGATCGTCAGCACGTCCAAGGGGATCATGACCGGCACTCAGGCCCGCCAGGCCGAGCTGGGCGGCGAGATCCTCGCCTACGTCTGGTAGCCCGATGTCCCGAATCGGTCGTCTCCCCATCACCGTCCCGGCCGGCGTCGACGTGACGCTGGACGGGCGCATCATCACCGTCACAGGGCCCAAGGGCACGCTGACCCGCCAGCTCCCGCCGCGCATCGAGATCGAGCGCGAGGGGGATGTGCTGCACGTGACCCGGCCCACCGAGAACAAGCTCGACAAGTCGCTCCACGGCCTGACGCGGACGCTCGTGAACAACATGGTCGTGGGCGTCACCACCGGGTACCGGAAGGGCCTCGAGATCATCGGCGTCGGCTACCGAGCGCAGAAGACAGGCAACAACCTCCAGCTCGCGCTCGGCTACAGCCACCCGGTTGAGATCGTGCCGCCCGAGGGGATCAGCTTCGAGCTCGAGACGCCCCTCAAGCTCGCGGTCGTCGGGATCGACAAGGAGCTTGTCGGCCAGATCGCCGCCAAGGTTCGCGCGACCCGCAAGCCCGAGCCCTACAAGGGCAAGGGCGTCCGCTACGCCGGTGAGAAGGTTCGCCGCAAGGCGGGCAAGGCCGGCAAGATCGGCGGGAAGAAGTAAGCCATGAGCCAAGTTGCCACTCGCTCGTCCCAGCGCGTCAAGCGTCACGAGCGCCTTCGTCTCCGTCTCGCCGGCACCTCGGACCGTCCGCGCCTCGCGGTGTTCCGCAGCCTCAACCACATCTACGCCCAGGTCATCGACGACACCACCGGCACGACCCTCGCCGCGGCGTCCTCGCTGGAGCCCGCCCTTCGCGGCGCGGAAGGCACCAAGCGCGACGACGCCCAGCGCGTCGGCCAGCTTGTCGCCGAGCGCGCCAAGGCGGCAGGCGTGGACAAGGTGGTGTTCGATCGGGCCGGCTTCCAGTACCACGGGCGGGTTCGCTCGCTCGCCGAGGCGGCGCGCGAAGCCGGCCTCGACTTCTGAGAGGACTGCCTGTGGCTCGCATCGACCCCAACAAGCTCGCGCTCGAGGAGCGCGTCGTCCAGATCAACCGCGTCGCCAAGGTCCACAAGGGCGGCCGGCGCTTCAGCTTCTCGGCGGTGATCGTCGTGGGCGACGGCAACGGCCACGTGGGCGTCGGCCTCGGCAAGGCCGGCGACGTGCCCGAGTCCATCCGCAAGGGCGTCGAGGACGCGAAGAAGCACATCGTCAGGATCCCCATGATCGGGTCGACGATCCCCTACGAGGTGCGCGAGGAGTATTGCGCCGCCCGCGTGATGCTCAAGCCCGCCTCGAAGGGCACCGGCGTCATCGCCGGCGGCGCGGTCCGGGCCGTCGTGGAGGCAGCCGGCGTCCGCGACATCCTGGCCAAGGTGCACGGCTCCACCAACCCGGTGAACGTGACCCGGGCCACCCTCAACGCGCTCAAGAGCCTGCACTCGGTGGAGGACCTGGAGCGTCAGCGCGGCGTCAAGCTCCGCCTGGTCGTCCCCGGCCAGGAGGCGGCGCGCCAGGAGGTCGCCGATGCCCGGTAAGCTCCGCGTCACCCAGACCAAGAGCACGATCAGCCATATCGCCCGCAACCGGGCGACGATCCGGGCCCTGGGCCTGCACGGCATCGGCAGCTCGTCGGTCCTTCCGGACAACGAGGCCGTCCGCGGCATGTGCCGCCAGGTCCGGTTCCTCGTGACAGTCGAGGAGCTGCCCGAGGGCGCCGACACGACCGCGGAGGCCAAGTAGATGAAGACCCACGACCTGCATCCCGCCCCGGGGTCGGTCACCAAGAAGACCCGGGTCGGCCGCGGCATCGCGGGCGGCAAGGGCAAGACGGCCGGCCGCGGCACCAAGGGCCAGCGCGCTCGCGCAGGCGCCTCGATCCCGGCTTGGTTCGAGGGCGGCCAGACGCCGATCCACGTCCGGATCCCCAAGCTGCGCGGCTTCCGCAACATCAACGACATCGAGTACGAGGTCGTCAACGTCGGCGCGATCAGCGCCGCGGTCGAGACCGGCCGGCTGGTGGCGGAGGACGGGGCTCCGGTCACCGTCAACGCCGACACGCTCAAGGAGGCCGGCCTCGTCAGCCGGGACCGCCTCCCGCTCAAGATCCTCGGCGACGGGGACGTCGTCGTCAGGCTGTTCGTGCTTGCTGACGCCTTCACCAAGTCGGCCAGGGCGAAGATCGAGGCCGCGGGCGGCACCGCCCAGGTCATCGAGATTCCCACCGAGCCGATGGCGGCCCTCGGCGTCGAGCCGACCGCCGACAACGGCTAGCCAGTCGTGTTCGAGGGACTGCTCAACGCGTTCCGGGCGCCGGACCTCCGGCGCCGGATCCTGTTCGTCGCCGGGGCCATCCTGGTCTTCCGGCTGCTGGCGCACGTCCCGGTGCCCGGCGTCGACAAGACTCAGCTCGGCAACTTCCTCAGCAACAACGGGATCTTCGGCCTGCTGGACCTGTTCTCCGGCGGAGGCCTGACCAACTTCTCGGTCGTGGCCCTCGGCGTGAACCCGTACATCAACGCCTCGATCATCATGCAGTTGATGACGGGCGTGATCCCCTCGCTGCAGCAGCTGCAGCGCGAGGGTGAGTACGGCCGCACCAAGATCAACCAGTACACCCGCTACCTCTCGGTGCCGATGGCACTGCTGCAGGCCTACGGGTTCCTGGCCCTGCTCAACTCGCAGGGTGCCCTCAAGACGCCGTTCGACCTGGGCAGCTGGGAGACCATCACCCAGATCATCACGATGACCGCCGGGACCACTGCCCTGATGTGGATTGGCGAGCTGATCACCGAGAAGGGGATCGGCAACGGCGTCAGCTTCATCATCTTCGCGGGCATCGTGAGCAAGGTTCCGGGCGCGCTCGGCGGGTTCATCCAGAACCCCGACCTCGCGCAGCTGGGCCTGCTCGGCATCATGGCCATCGCCGCCGTCGCGGTGATCATCTACATCCAGGAAGGGCAGCGGCGCATCCCGATCCAGTACGCCTCGCGCGTGCGGGGCCGGCGCATGTACCAGGGTGGCCAGACCTTCCTGCCGCTCCGGGTCAACCAGGCGGGCGTCATCCCGATCATCTTCGCCGTCAGCATCCTGCTGTTCCCGGTGCAGATCGCGGGCTACTTCACGACCTCGCCCGGCCTGATCGGCAGCATCGCCCAGACGATCGGCTCGTGGCTGTCCCGGGGCTCGTGGCTGTACGTCCTGCTGTACTTCGTCCTGACCGTCGGATTCACGTACTTCTACACGGCGTTCACGTTCAAGCCCGACGAGACCGCCGAGGAGCTGCGCAAGAACGGCGGCTTCATCCCCGGCATCCGGCCGGGACGGCCCACCCAGGACTACCTGGCCCGCGTCGTCACGCGGATCACCGTTGCCGGCGCGCTGTTCCTGGGCATCGTCGCCGCGGCCCCGCCGTTCATCGCCTTGATCCAGCCGTCGTTCCAGAACTACGCGCTGGGCGGCACGGGCATCCTGATCGTTGTCTCCGTTGTCGTCGAGACGATGAAGCAACTCGAGGCCCAGCTCCTGATCCGCCAGTACGAGGGGTTCATCCGGTGAACGTCGTGGTCCTGCTCGGCGCCCCCGGCGCCGGGAAGGGCACGCAGGCGCCGCCGCTCGCCGCCCGCCTCGGGATCCCGGTCGTCGCGACCGGGGACCTGTTCCGGGCGGCGGTGCGCGACGGCTCCCAGCTCGGCCGAGAGGCGCGCCGCTACATGGATGCCGGTCAGCTCGTACCCGACGAGATCACGGTCAGCCTCCTCCTCGAACGCCTGGCCCGTCCCGACGCGGCCGCGGGGGTCATCCTCGACGGGTTCCCGCGCACCGCTGTGCAGGCGAAGGCGCTCGACGTGGCGCTGGCCGAGCGGGGCGCGAGCGTGTCGGTTGCCATCCTGGTGGACGTGCCCGCGGACGAGTTGGTCAGGCGCATGTCCGGCCGGTGGATCTGCCGCGCCGCCGGACACCCCTACCACGAGACCTCGAGTCCGCCCCGGGCCGCCGGGATCTGCGACGTGGACGGCTCGGAGCTGTACCAGCGCGCGGACGACCAGCCGACGACGATCCGGGCGCGCATGGACCAGCAGCTTGGCGCGCTCGCCCAGGTCGTCGAGCACTACCGTGCTTCGGGCGTGCTGCGGACCGTTGACGGCCTGCAGCCGATCGAGGCCGTCTCGGCCGCTGTCGGGGCGGCGCTCGCCGGGACCGGCGTGGCGATGGCGCGCTGATGGAGATCACCCGCAAGTCCGCCGCCGAGATCGACAAGATGCGGATTGCCGGGCGTATCGTGGCCGAGGTCCTCGCCCTGGTGGAGGAGAGCCTCGCCCCCGGGATCTCGACCGCCGATGTCGACCGCCTGGCGGAGCGGCACATCCGCGGCGCAGGCGGCGTCCCGTCCTTCCTCGGCTATCTGGGCGGGCGTCGATACGACATGTCGCACCCCCACGCCTACAAGGCCACGACCTGCGTCTCCATCGACCACGAGATCGTGCACGGCATTCCCGGCAACCGCGAGATCAAGCGGGGCCAGGTGGTGTCGGTGGACGTCGGCGTCATCTACGACGGGTGGAACGGCGACGGCGCCCGCTCGTTCATCTGCGGCGGGCGTGAGGCCGGCACGCCCGAGGCTCTGGGCCTGCTTGACGCGACGCGCCTGGCGCTGATGGCCGGCATCGCCGCCGCCCAGGCGGGCGCCCTCGTTGGCGACATCGGCGCGGCCGTCGAGGCCGTCGGCCAGGAGGGCGGCTACGGGATCGTGCGCGGCTATGGGGGCCACGGGATCGGGCAGGCGATGCACGAGGACCCGTCGGTGCTCAACTTCGCCAACGACTACCCGGACGCCCGGGTCAGGCTCGAGCCCGGCATGTGCCTGGCGATCGAGCCGATGTTCATGACCGGCGGCGAGAAGACCAGGACGCTCAAGGACGGCTGGACGGTGGTGACCGCCGACCGCTCTCTGGCCGCCCACTTCGAGCACACGATCACGATTCACCCGGAGGGACCGGAGATTCTGACGAAGGTCTAGGGGCTGGGTTGTCGGATCGATGGGGGTTTGGTATCCTCACCATTCGTGTGTCGGCCCAGCCGGGCCGACACTCGTCTGCAAAGGACACGGGAGCTAGCTTGGCGAAGAAGGACGCGATCGAGGTCGAAGGGACCGTCATCGAGCCTCTGCCGAACACGATGTTCGCGGTGGAGCTGGAGAACGGTCATCGCGTCCTTGCGCACATCAGCGGCAAGCTCCGGATGAACTTCATTCGGATCCTGCCCGGGGACCGGGTCCGCGTCGAGTTGTCTCCGTACGACCTCACGCGGGGTCGGATCACGTACCGCCTGAAGTAATCGAGGGACCCGGTGAAGGTCAGAGCGTCCGTCAAGACGCGTTGCGACAACTGCAAGGTCATCCGGCGCCACGGCACCGTGATGGTGATTTGCGCCAATCCCAAGCACAAGCAGCGGCAGGGCTGACGCGATGGCACGTATTGCGGGCATCGACATCCCGCGCGAGAAGCGCGTCGAGGTCGCCCTCACCTACATCTACGGGATCGGACTGAGCACCAGCCAGAAGATCCTCAAGCAGACCAACGTCAACCCGGACACGCGTGTCCGCGATCTCACGGACGACCAGGTCAACCGGCTCCGCGAGGTCATCGACCGCTCTCACAAGGTCGAGGGCGACCTGCGTCGCGAGGTGGCGCTGAACATCAAGCGCCTGATCGAGATCGGGTCGTACCGTGGCACGCGGCATCGCCGCAACCTCCCCGTGCGCGGGCAGCGCACCAAGACGAACGCCCGCGCGCGTCGCGGACCGAAGAAGACGGTCGGCGCCCGGAAGAAGACGAAGTGACGAGGAACCGCTAAGGCATGGCCGATCGAAAGCGCGCCGTCAAGCAGCGGCGTCGGGAGCGAAAGAACGTCCCGCAGGGACACGTCCACATCCTGGCGAGCTTCAACAACACGATCGTGACGATCACCGATCTGACCGGTGCCGTCATCTCGTGGGGTTCGGCTGGCATCGCCGGGTTCAAGGGCTCCCGGAAGAGCACGCCCTACGCCGCCGCGCTCGCCGCGGACGGTGCGGCGCGCCGCGCCATGGAGCACGGCATGCGCCAGGTCGAGGTCTACGTGAAGGGCCCCGGCGCCGGCCGCGAGCAGGCCATCCGCTCGCTCCAGGCCGCTGGCCTCGAGGTGAGCGCGATCACCGACGTCACGCCCATCCCGCACAACGGATGCCGCCCGCCCAAGCGGCGCCGCGTCTGAGCGTAGGTAGGTCATGGCCCGCTACATCGATCCCGTCTGCCGGCTGTGCCGTCGCGAAGGGCTGAAGCTCTTCCTCAAGGGCGGCCGCTGCTACACCAAGAAGTGCTCGTTTGAGCGTCGGCCCACCCCGCCGGGGCAGCACGGCGTCCGCCGTCGCAAGGTTGGGGACTACGGCCTCCAGCTGCGCGAGAAGCAGAAGGTCCGCCGCGTCTACGGCGTGCTCGAGAAGCAGTTCCGCAACTACTTCATCGAGGCGACCCGCCACTCCGGCGTCACCGGCGAGGCGCTGCTGCGCTCGCTCGAGCTTCGGCTGGACAACGTCACCTTCCGGCTCGGTTTCGCCCCGTCCCGGGCAGCCGCCCGCCAGATGGTCGCCCACGGCCACTTCGCCGTAAACGGCGTGCCGACCAACGTCCCCTCCTACCGCCTCAAGGTTGGAGACCGGATCGAGGTTCGCGAGTCGCACAAGGAGCGGACGCTGTTCAAGAACGTCAAGGAGACGCTCCGGTCCCATCAGGCGCCGGAGTGGCTGAGCCTGGACTCGGCAAAGCTTGCCGGGTCCGTCCTGGCCCTCCCGCGTCGCGACCAGATGCCGCCCGAGTTCAACGAGCAGCTCGTCGTCGAGTACTACTCGAGGTAGCCGTCTTTCATGATTGAACTCGAGACCCCGCAGATCGAGCCCGTCGCGGAAGCCGGCACGTACGCGAAGTACGAAGCCGGGCCGCTGCAGGCGGGCTACGGCGTCACGCTGGGCAACGCGCTCCGACGGGTGCTCCTGTCGTCGCTCGAGGGCGCCGCGGTCACCTCGATCCAGTTGCGTGACGTCTACCAGGAGTTCTCGACGATCGCTGGCGTCAAAGAGGACGTCACCCAGATCGTCCTGAACGTCAAGAAGCTTCGCCTCAAGAGCTTCGCCTCGCACCCGGTCCAGCTGCGCCTGCTCAAGAGCGGCGCCGGGCCGGTCGTGGCAGCCGACATCACCGAGTCGGCAGACGTCGAGATCGTCAACCCCGAGCTGGTGCTGATGACCATCGACTCGGACGACACCACGATCGAGATGGACCTCACGGTCGAGCGCGGCGTGGGTTACCTCTCCGCCGAGCGCACCGAGGCCCTGCCGATCGGCGTCATCGCCGTCGACGCGATCTTCACCCCGGTCCGCAAGGTCAACTACTGGGTGGAGAGCACCCGGGTTGGCCAGATGACCAACTTCGACAAGCTCACGATCGAGATCGAGACCGACGGCACGATCACGCCGGAGGAGGCGCTCTCGCGCTCCGCCGACATCCTCGTCCGCCAGTTCCAGCCGTTCGTGACCGTCGGCGTCCAGACCGCACCGGCTGACCGCTCGGTGCCGGGCGCCCCGCAGCTCCCGTCGAACATGCTCGACATGCCGATCGAGGAGCTCGACCTGCCGATGCGGGCGTACAACTCGCTCAAGCGCAACAACATCGTCAAGGTCGGCCAGTTGCTCCAGCTCAAGGACGACGACCTCCTGCGGATGCGCAACTTCGGCAAGAAGTCGCTGGACGAGATGAAGGAGCGCCTCCGTATGCGCGGCTTCATCCTGCCGGAGGCTGAGCCGGACGGCGACTACGAAGAGGACGCCGACCAGCCGTTCGACGCCGACGAGGAGGCCTGAGCCATGGCCCATCGAGTTGACGGGCGCAAGCTCTCGCGCCAGCGCGGGCCGCGCCTCGCCCTGTACAAGAACCTCACGGTCTCGGTCCTCCGCTACGAGCGGGTGCAGACCACCGAGGCCAAGGCCAAGGAGATCCGCGGCCGGGTCGAGCGGATGATCACGCTCGCCAAGCGCGGGGATCTCTCGGCGCGTCGGTCGGTCGTCTCGGAGTTCCCGAACGAGCCGCTCGTCGTGTCCAAGCTGTTCGACGTGATTGCCCCCAAGTACGCCGATCGCCAGTCGGGGTTCACCCGCCTGGTTCACATTGGCCAGCGCAAGGGCGATGCCGCCGAGATCGTCCAGATCGAACTGGTCTGACGGCCTCGCGGGCCCACGAGTTCGAGAGGACTCGGCCGTGCGCTTTCGCGCCCGGTGCGAATACGACGGGACGGACTTCGCCGGGTTTCAGCTCCAGCCGAATGCCCGGACGGTCCAGGGAGAGCTCGAGGCCGCGCTAGCCCGCCTCAACAGGGGCGAGCGGGTGGTGGTCGACGGGGCTGGGCGCACGGACGCCGGGGTCCACGCCGCCGGGCAGGTGATCGCATTCACCTACGCCGGCAGTGTGGCGGCAGAGAGGCTCCAGCGAGCGGTCAACGCACTGCTCCCGCGGGACGTCGCCATCCGCGACCTCCGGCGGGCAACCGACGGGTTCCACCCTCGCTACGCGGCGCGGTATCGGGAGTACCGCTACACCGTCTGGAACGGGCCGCGGAGCCCGCTTCTCGAGCGGACAGCGCTCGGGGTGCGAGCCCCCCTGGACGTCGCCGCGATGGCGAGGGCCGGGTCGGTCTTTCTGGGCCGACACGACTTCTCGTCGTTCGGTGCCGTTGCGGAGGACCGATCGCCGGTCCGGACCGTGCAAGCGGTGCGGGTCCGGGGGGCGGGCGGCTTGGTGACGATCGACGTCAGGGCCAACGCCTTCCTCCGGGGGCAGGTGCGCCGCATGGTGGCCGTCCTCCTGGAGGTCGGTCACGGCAAGATGGACGAAGCGGAGCTCGAGGCGGCACTGGCCGCTGGAGAGCCTGCCCTCAACGGGGCAGCCGCCCCGGCGAAGGGGCTCTGCCTCCGGCGCGTCGCCCTCGGGCGGCGACCGGTGGACGACAAGGAAGACGAGGAATGAGCGCGAAGACCTATACGCCTCGAGAGAGCGAGATCGAGCGACGCTGGTACGTCGTCGACGCGACGGACGAGACGCTCGGCCGCCTCGCGACGCGTATCGCGCGCGTTCTCGAGGGGAAGAACAAGCCTGGGTACGCCCCCCACCTCGACACGGGCGACCACGTTATCGTCCTGAACGCGGCGAAGATCACGGTGACGCGGGACAAGCTCACGTCCAAGGTCTACGCCCGCCACAGCGGCTACCCGCAAGGCTTCAAGGAGGAGACCCTGGGTCACCTTCTCGCCCGTCGGCCGGAGGAGCCCATCCGCCGTGCCGTGAAGGGGATGCTGCCGCACAACCGGCTCGGGGCCCAGATGCTCCGAAAGCTCAAGGTCTATGCGGGCCCTGAGCACCCGCACCAGGCTCAGAAGCCCGAGCCGCTGGCCTGATCGAGGAGCCCTGATGTCGATGCCTGCGTTCTACTGGGGCACCGGCCGCCGCAAGACCGCGGTTGCCCGGGTCCGCCTCATCCCCGGTGAGGGGTCCATGGTCATCAACGGCCGCACGCCCGAGGAGCACTTCGGCGGCGTGCTGTCGGACTCGCAGCTGTTCCTGCCGTTCCGGGTGACCGGGACCGAGGGCCGCTTCAACGTCACGATCAAGGTCGAGGGCGGCGGCGTCGTCGGCCAGGCCGGGGCTATCCGCCACGGCGTCGCCCGTGCGCTCCTCCAGGCCGACCCGGAGTCGCATCGCGTGCCCCTGCGCCAGGCCGGCCTCCTCACGCGCGACCCGCGCATGAAGGAGCGCAAGAAGTACGGTCTCAAGCGCGCCCGCAAGGCCCCGCAGTACACCAAGCGCTAGTCGCGCCCGTCGGGCGGCCGATGCCCGCGTCGGCCGCTCCCGTCCTCGCTCACGAAGCTCTGAGGCGCCCGCTCCGGTTCGCCGGGCGGGCGCTCTGCGTTGCCCGCGCGGCTTGAGCGCCCGGGCCTGCGAGTCGCGCTGGACTCGGATTGCGCGCCGTGCCGCACGGCCAGGCGTCGGACCTGGCCCTCGTGGCCTTCGGCCGTGCGTGGGACTGAGCTGGCGAGTCTGACGTGACTCGGGCCGCCGGGGCCCCGCCGACGCCTCCGATGAGCACCCTGCGGCTGCCCGGCGACGCCACCCGCCGCCGCTTGCCGCCCCGAACGCGGCAGGCGAGATCGGGGAGTCGCTCGAGTACCCGCCTCAGGCGAGATGCCTGGGGGCCGTGGCCGCCGGGCAGCTGACCGATCCCGAGCTCCGCTCCGCGACGCCGAGCGCGACGCGCAGCCGCGCGCCACCCTTGCCCGTCAAGTCGAGGGCGAGTTGGCCCGGCGCGTGCGGCGCAACCGAGGGCCCCCCGGGCGGCGACCCTGACCTCCACGCCCACCTGCCCCGCGCTTCGCCTCCGAGCCCGGCGAGTCCCGCCGGATGCCTGCGGCTGGCCGGGGGAGGGCAGAACCCGGAGCGCGGACGCGACAGCCGTCACGCTTGGGCGTATCGCGCGCGCCCCGAATTCGGTAGGGTGGCGCCATGACGAACGCAGCCCTTGCCGGACGGGACCTGATCTCGGCGGCCGACCTCTCGGCGCAGGACATCGCGGTGCTCTTCGCCCGCGCGGGCGAACTCAAGGCCGAGTACCGCGCGGAGCGTCGTCATGCCAGCCCGCCGCTGGAGCGCAAGACGCTGGCGATGCTGTTCCAGAAGCCCAGCCTGCGCACGCGCGTGACGTTCGAGGCGGGGATGACGCAGCTGGGCGGGCACGCGATCTACCTCGAGGAGAAGATCGTGCTGGGCGGGCGCGAGACCGTGGGCGACGTCGCGCGCAACCTCGAGAACTTCGTCGACGCCATCATGGCGCGGACTGGCCCCCATGAGGTGGTCGTTGAGCTGGCGGCGAAGGCGTCGATCCCGGTGATCAACGGCCTCACGATCCGCGAGCACCCCTGCCAGTCGCTGGCGGACCTGTTCACGCTCCACGAGCGGTTCGGCGACCTGCGCGGCGCCACGCTCGCGTTCGTCGGGGACGGCAACAACGTGTACCACTCGCTGGCCCTGATGGGCGCGACCCTCGGCATGCACGTGCGCCTGGCGCACCCGATCGGCTATGGGCCGAGCGGCAGGATCGTCGAGCGGGCCGAGGAGCTGGCGGCGGCCAGCGGCGGCTCGATCAGCTTCACGCAGGACGCGCGCGAGGCCGTGGCCGGGTGCGATGTGGTCTACACGGACGCCTGGACCTCGATGGGCCAGGAGGCGGAGGCCGAGGAGCGACGGGACGCCTTCGCGCGCTACCAGGTCAACCGGGCTCTCATGGCCGCCTCGCCGGACGCGGTGGTGATGCACTGCCTGCCCGCCCACCGCGGCGAGGAGATCACCTCCGAGGTGATGGACGGCCCCCGGAGCGTCATCTTCGACCAGTCTGAGAACCGGCTGCACGCCCAGAAGGCGCTGCTGGTCGAGTTGCTGGGAGCTTGAGGCGGGCGTGGCGATGCGGGCTGGGGGAGGATGCCGGTGAGCAGCGAGGCCCTCTACGAGCAGTACAAGGACGCGCTGCGCAGAGGCCATGTCGCGGCCCTGCGCGGGCAGCTCGACGAGGCTCTCGCGGCCTACGCGGAGGCCGCCCGGATCGCGCCCGAGCGGCTCATGCCCCACACGTCGGCAGGGACGGCGCTCCTCCGCCACGGGCGCCCGGGAGATGCCGTCCGGCAGTTCGACATGGCGCTCGCGATGGGCCCCGGCGACGAGCCCGCCCTGGGCGGTCGGGCCAGGGCGCTCGTGGCCCTCGGCCGCCGCCGCGAGGCCGCGGAGGCGTTCGACGTGCTCGCCGAGGCGCAGGCGGGTGCCGGGCGGATCGCGGACGCCGTGGATGCGGCCCGCCGTGGCCTTGAGCTGGCCGAGGGGCGCGAGCGGCGACGGCTGCTGGAGCGGCTGATCGCCCGGCTCCGGGCGTCGGAACCGGGCGAGCCCGGGCGGCTGGCCCTGGAGCGGGCTCTGCGCGTCCTCGAGGGGCCGGCCGTCGCGCCGCCCGTCCCGTCGGCCCCGGCCGGCGCCGACGCCCCGAGCGAGCCCGTCCCGCTGCCGGGCGCGGACGCAGGGGCCGACAACGCCGCGGAGCCGCCCGGCGGGCGCGCCGTGATCGGGTTCGCCCCGCCAGCCATTCCCGCGGGCGCCTCGCTCGATGACCTGACTGCACGTGCGCAGGCCGCCTCGGATGCGGGCCAGCCGAGGGCCGCGGCGGAGGCGCTCCTTGACCTCGGGGCGCTCCACGTCCGCGACGGGCGCCCGGACGCCGCCCTCGACGCCTACTACGCCGCCGTCTCGTTCGATCCCGCCAGCCCGGCGCTCCACCTGGCGCTAGCCCGGCTCTACGCCGAGCGGGGCTGGGACGCCCTCGCCGCCGAGAAGCTCGACCTGCTCGAGCGGCTCGCGCGACTCGATGGCGACGAGGCCGCCGCCGCGGGCGTCGCGGCCGCCCGCGAGGCACGCCGGTAGGGTCGCGGAGGGCTGTCTGGGGTCGGTGTAGACTCGCCCGAAGATGCTCGCGTTCCTCGAGTCGCTGGTTCGGCCGGTCACGCCGAATGCGCTGCTGGACATCGGCATCACCGCCCTGTTCATCTACGGGCTGTTCAGCCTGATCCGCGGGACCCGGGCCGTGACGCTGGTGATCGGCGTGTCCGTGCTGCTCGGCGTCTACGCCCTCGCCCAGTTCCTCCAGCTGCGGCTGTTCACGCAGATCCTGCAGGCCGGCGCCTTCGTGGGCGTGTTCGCGCTCGTCGTGGTGTTCCAGCCGGAGCTCCGGCGCGCCCTCGAGCGGATCGGCCGGGTGGGCACCTTCGGCTGGCTCGTGCCCGCGTCGTCGCACCGGCGGGTGGGGCACGTGGCGGCGGTGGTCGCCAAGGCGGCTGCCGCCCTGTCGGCCGAGGGCCACGGCGCGCTCATCGTCCTGGAGCGGGAGACGGGCCTCGAGGACACGGCCGAGACGGGCGTCATGCTCCACGCCGACATGACCGTCGAGCTGCTCCTCACGATCTTCATGCCCAAGACCGCGCTCCACGACGGGGCCGTCGTCGTCCGGGGCGAGACGCTCCTGGCCGCGGGGGCCCTGCTGCCGCTCACCGACATGCGCCTCTCCGAGCGGTTCGGGACCCGCCACCGCGCCGCGCTCGGGATCACCGAGGACACCGACGCCGTCGCGGTCGTGGTGTCGGAGGAGAACCACCAGATGAGCGTGGTGGAGCGTGCCCGGATCGTGCGCGTGCCCACCGAGGCGCAGCTGGAGCGCGCGCTCGTGGGCCTGCTGGAGCCGCACGAGCCCAGGACCGGGCTCGCCCTGCCGCATCGCGAGCCAGGTGCCGCCAGCCGGCCCGCCGGCCGCCTGCGCATCGCCCGGCGGGCTGCGGCTCACCTGGGGGCGACGGCGCCGGAGCCGCTCCCGGCCGAGGCGCGCCGGTTTGGGGTGGCTAGCGGGGACGGCAGCGCCGGAACGCCTCCCACCGCGTCCGCCCGCGCGGACCATGCGTCACCGGTGCCCCCCGCGCCCATGCCGGATCTGCCAGGCGCGGGCGTGCCCCCGCCCGGCGACGCGGACGCCTCGGGCGGGGAGCCTGCAGCGTGACGGTCGGCAGGCTGATGCGGCGCCTGGCTGGCGGCATCGTCCACAACTGGCCCCTCAAGCTGGCTGCCGTGGCGCTGGCTCTGCTGCTGTACGTGGGCCTGGTGGCCACGCAGGACAGCAACACGTACCCGGGCCCGATCCGCGTGGACGTGATCAACCAGCCTGCCGGCACCGTCGTCACCAACCAGCTGCGGACCGTGGACGAGGTCAAGTACATCGCGCCGGCCGACCTCGGCCGCCTGACCGCCCAGGACTTCAGGGCCACCGTGGACCTGTCAAACGTGCCCCCAACCGGGTCTGCGACCAGCGTCCGCGTGGTGGTGGAGGCGAACGACCCGCGGGTCGCCATCCTCGACGTTGTCCCCCGTACGATTCCGGTGGTGCTCGACGAGCTGATCAGCAACACGGTGCCGGTGCGCGTCAACCGCGGCTCGGCGCCGCCGGGCGTGGATGTCGGCGCCACCAGCTTCACGCCGGCGCAGGTCAGCGTCACCGGCCCTTCCACCGCAGTCAAGAAGGTCGTCGCGGTGGAGGTCAACGTGTCGCTCGACCCGAGCGGGATCAACGTGGACCAGGAACTCGAGGGCACGCCCGTGGACGCGACGGGGGCCGCGGTCACCGGCGTGAACGTGTCGCCCCAGACCGTCCATGTCACCATCCCGCTGTACACCAACCTGCAGTCGAAGACCGTCCCGATCAACCCGGTCCTCGCCGGTGTCCCGGCGCCGGGCTTCCGGGTGGCGAGCGTGACGGTCAGTCCGCTGACCGCGACCCTCGAGGGGAACGCCAACCAGCTCGCCACCCTGGTCTCAGCCGACACCGCGCCGATCCAGATCGCGGGGGCCACGCGCGCCGTCAGCCAGGCGGTCGCCCTGTCGCTCCCGACCGGCGTGACGGCGGTCGGGAGCCCGACCGTGGACGTCACGGTCCAGGTCCAGGCCGTAACCGAGACCCGGACCTTCACCGCCGGGATGCGGGTGGACGGTGCAGATCCATCCCAGACGTACACGCTCTCGGCCCAGACCGTCCTGCTGACGGTCTTCGGCTCGACGGCAGACCTCGACCGGCTCGGCAGCACGGCCATCACCGTCGGCCTGGACGTGTCGGGGCTGTCGCCCGGCACCTACCAGCTCACCGTCGTGCCGCTGGTCCCGTCGGGCGTGACCGTGGTCGCCATCGAGCCGTCGATCGTCACGGTGACCGTGTCGGGGCCGGCGCCGGCACCCTCGGCGTCGCCGCCGCCCGGCGCGCAGACCCCGACGCCGCTGCACACCTGAGCTGCCCCGCCCGCGTCGCGGCCTGCCACCGCCGGGCCGCGTCTCCCACCCGCATCGAGGAGCCCCATGACCCGCCTGTTCGGCACCGACGGCATCCGCGGCCTCGCCAACGTGGACCTGCGCCCTTCGCTCGCCACGTCGCTCGGCCGCGCGACCGCGCACCGGGTCGTGGGCGCCGGCGGCTCGCTGGTGGTGGGCCAGGACACCCGACGGTCGGGCGACATGTTCGTGGCCGCGATCACCGCGGGCGCGACCAGCATGGGCGTGGACGTCCACAGCGCCGGCGTCGTGCCCACGCCCGCGCTCGCCTTCCTCGCGGGCAACGGCGCCTTCGCGGCCGGGATCATGGTCTCGGCCTCGCACAACCCGGCCGACGACAACGGCCTCAAGGTGCTCGACCCCAACGGGCTCAAGCTCGATGACGATCTCGAGGACGAGCTCGAGGCCCTGATGCTGCGGGCCGACGAGCTCCCGGGCGTGGGGCCGGGTCGCCTTGGCCGGGCCATTGACGCGACCCCGCTCCTCGGCCAGTACGTCGCGCACCGCACCGCGCTCGCGTCGGCCGTCCACGCGACCGGCCTCCACATCGTGCTCGACACGGCCAATGGCGCCGCCCATGCCGTGGCCCCGGCAATCCTGCGCGCCACCGGCGCCCGCGTGACGGTCATCCACGACCAGCCCGACGGCGACAACATCAACCGCGGCTGTGGCGCCACCGCGCCCGAGTCCCTGATGGCCGCGGTCGCCGAGCACGGCGCGGACGTGGGCTTCGCGCTCGACGGCGACGCCGACCGCTGCGTGGCCGTGGATCGTCACGGCCGCCTCGTGGACGGCGACCAGGTGCTCGGCATCCTGGCGCTCGAGCGGCTCGCTCGCGGCGCGCTCGACAGGCGCAGCCTGGTCGTCTCGGTCCTCTCCAACGGGGGCCTCCAGGGCGCGATCGAGGCAGCCGGGGGCCGGCTGGTCCGAACGCCCGTGGGCGACAAGCACATCCTGGCCGCGATGCTGGTCTCGGGCGCCGGCCTCGGCGGCGAGAAGAGCGGCCACGTGATCGTCCGCGAGCACACCAACTCCGGCGACGGCATCGTGACCGCGACCGAGCTGCTGCGCGTGATGACGGCGGCCGGCGCGGACATCGACGAGCTCGCCGGACAGATCCCGCTCCTGCCGCAGCAGCAGCGAGCGGTCCGGGTCGCGCACCGGATGGAGTGGGACGCGGACGAGGTGTTCGCGGAAGCCGTCGCCGGCGCCGCGGCGCGACTGGCCCCGCGCGGACGCATCCTCGTGCGCCCGTCGGGCACCGAGCCCGTGCTCCGCGTGATGGTGGAGGGCGACGACGCGGCGTTGGTCGTTGAGGTGGCCGACGCGATCGCGGCCCTCGCGGGCGAGCGTCTACACTAGCCCGGCCGCGGCCGGCCGCGGCGTCCCCCCAAGGAGTCCAGAGCGCGGCATGTGCGGAATCGTCGGTTACACCGGTCCCCGCGAGGCGGGTCCCATCCTGATCGAGGGACTGCGACGCCTCGAGTACCGGGGGTACGACTCCGCCGGGATCGCGCTCGTGGACGACGCAGGCGAGCTGTTCGTGGAGAAGAAGGCGGGCAAGCTCGCCAACCTCCAGAGCGCGATCGCGGATCGCACGCCCAACGCCGCGATCGGCCTGGCCCACACCCGCTGGGCCACGCACGGGCGCCCCAACGACCTCAACGCCCATCCCCACCAGAGCTGCACCGGCGAGATCACGGTGATCCACAACGGGATCATCGAGAACTTCCGCGAGCTGCGGGACGGCCTCGAGGCCCGCGGCCACACGCTCCGCTCGGAGACCGACACCGAGGCCATCGCCCACCTGGTCGAGGAGGCCTACCGCGGCGACCTGGCCGAGGCCGTGCGCGAGGCGCTCCGCCAGTGCGAGGGCGCGTACGCGATCGCGGTCATGCACAAGGGCGAGCGCGACCGGCTCGTCGGGGCCCGCGAGAACGTGCCGCTCGTGGTGGGCCTCGGGGATGGCGAGGCCTTCCTCGCCAGCGACGTCGCGGCCATCCTGGCGCACACCCGCCGCGTCATCTTCCTCGAGGAGGGCGACGTGGTGGACCTGCGGCCGTGGGGCGCCACGATCACCGACGTGCACGGGACGCCGCGGGAGCGCGCGGAGACGATCGTGGACTGGTCGCCCGAGGCCGCCGAGAAGGGTGGCTACGACCACTTCATGCTCAAGGAGATCCACGAGCAGCCCGAGGCGCTCCGCCAGTCGCTGGCAGGCCGCGTGAGCCGGTCCGGGCGGGTCACGGCACCCGAGGTCGCGGGCATGGCGGATGCCTTCCGGCGCGTCACCCGGGTGGAGGTGGTCGCCTGCGGCACGGCCTCGCACGCGGGCATGGTGGGCGCCGCCGCCATCCAGGAGTGGACCGGGCTGCCCGCGCGCGTGACCGTGGGCTCGGAGTTCCGGTATGCGCCGCCGCCCCTCGACGCCAGCACGCTCGTCATCGCGGTAACCCAGTCGGGCGAGACGGCCGACACGATCGCCCCGACGCGCCTGGCACGCGAGCAGGGCTGCCCGATCGTGGCGGTCACCAACACCGTGGGCTCGGCGATCACGCGCGAGGCCGACGCGGTGATGTTCCTCCAGGCCGGGCCGGAGATCGCAGTGGCGGCGTCGAAGACGTTCGTCACCCAGGTGACCACGCTCATCGTCCTGGCGGCCTCGATCGCCAAAGCGCGGGGCGCGCTGGGACCAGAGCAGGAGCTGGAGCTGGGCCGGGCCCTGCGCGCGCTCCCCGAGCAGGCGGCCCGCGCCCTGGAGCTGGCAGCGGGCGTGCCCGACCTGGCGCGGCGCTACCTCGGCGCCCGGGGCTTCATGTTCATCGGCCGCGGATACACGCTCCCGGGCGCGCTCGAGGGCGCGCTCAAGCTCAAAGAGGTCAGCTACGTCCACGCGGAGGGCTACCCGGCCGGCGAGCTCAAGCACGGGCCGATCTCGCTGCTCGACAAGGACTACCCGCTGGTGGCGGTGGCCACCCGGTCCCGCGTGTACGACAAGCTGATCAGCAACGTCATGGAGGGCCGCGCCCGCGACGCGAAGGTGATCGCGGTGGCGACCGAGGGCGACGGGTCCATCGACCGTTTCGCCGACGACGTGCTCTGGGTGCCCGCCACGCACGAGGCCCTTGGGCCCGCCCTGGCGGTCATCCCCCTGCAGCTGTTCGCGTACTTCACGGCGGTGGCGCGCGGCACGGACGTGGACCAGCCCCGGAACCTCGCCAAGTCGGTCACGGTGGAGTAGGCCCGTGCCGGCCGCCGACGGCGACCCGCGCCTGCCCCCGGGCCTGGTGCCGGAGGGCACGACCGAGCTGGGCGTGGACATCGTCAGGGTGGAGCGCATCCGCGCCGCTCTCGAGCGGTTCGGCGATCGGTTCGAGCGGCGCGTCCTGACGGACGGCGAGCGCCGGTACGTCCGGGGCCGCCCGGAAACGTTCGCCGGCCGGTGGGCCGCCAAGGAGGCCGTGTCCAAGGTGCTCGGCCTGGGCGTGCGGGGAATCGGCTGGCGGGACATCGAGGTCCAGCGCCTGCCCACGGGCCAGCCCTCCGTGCGCCTGCACGGGCGCGCGGCCCGGCGGGCCGAGCAGTTGGGCATGGGACGGGTCGCCCTCTCGATCACCCACGAGGCGGACTTCGCGGTGGCGGTCGCGTTCGGCGTCCGGACCGCGGGCGGGCGGTACGTCTTTCCGCTCGACATCGACGAGCGACTCGACGAGCGCGAGCGCAAGCTTCTGGCGCGTCTCGAGCGGCTGGCGGCGCTCCACGCGGCGAGCCGGCAAGCGGCGGCCCCGGCCGAGGGCGGCCGGGTTCAGGGCGAGGAGGCGGCGGATGGGTGAGCGGCCGGTCGGGTTCGGGCGGCACGACCGCGGCGGAACGACGCCGCCCCCGGGGACGGCGCTGCTCGACGACGAGTCGATGGCGCTGCTGCTGCCCGAGCGCAGCAGGCGCGGCCACAAGGGGACGTTCGGCAAGCTGCTCGTGGTCGCGGGCTCGCTCGACTTCGCCGGGGCGGCGCTGCTCGTCTGCCGGGCCTCGGGCCGCGCCGGCGCTGGCCTCGTCACGCTCGCCGTCCCGGAGTCGCTGCAGCCGCTCTTCGCGTCCAAGGTGGTCGAGGCCACGACGATGGCCCTGCCTGAGGACGACGTCGAGGAGGTGGATCCCGAGCCCGCCCTCGCGAAGATCCTCGACAACGAGCACGACGCCCTGGTCATCGGACCGGGACTGCGACCGTCGCTCGCCGGCGCGGACCTGCTGCGCCTGCTGCTGACCCAGCCCGAGGAGGGCGTGAACCCGCCGGCGGTGGTGGACGCGGAGGCGCTGCGCACCCTGGCCTCGGTGGGGGAGTGGTGGACGGGCGTGACCCGGCCCTGCGTCCTGACCCCTCACGCCGGGGAGTTCGCCCGGCTCCGCGCCGGCAGCGGCCACGACCCGGCCGAGGACGGGGACCTCAACGAGGACGACGAGTCCCGTGCGCGCGCTGCCGCCTCGGCAGCCGCCGAGTGGGGCCAGGTCGTGGTGCTCAAGGGGGCGAACACCGTGATCGCGGCGCCGGACGGCACGACGGCGATGGCTCCCTTCGAGAACCCGGCCATGGCCACCGGGGGCACCGGCGACGTCCTCGCCGGGACCATCGGGGCTCTGCTGGCGCAGGGTCTCGCGCCGTTCGACGCGGCTCGGCTGGGCGTCTACCTGCACGGCGGCGCGGGCGAGTTCGTGCGCGAGCGGCTGGGCGACGCCGGGCTGCTCGCCGGCGACCTGCCCGACGCGCTGCCGATGGTGCGCAAGCGCCTCGCCGGGATCGCCGAGCGGTTGCGCAACGGGCGCCGGCTCGGCTTCGCAACGCACCACGGCCACGATGCGGGTGCTGGGCCCGCCGCACCCGTGACCGGCAACTGAGGGACCGCCATGACGGACACCCGGCCGCCCGAGCCCCGGGCGCCCATCGAGCAGCGCCTGCGCGACGCGGGGCTGCCGCCCCTCGCCCGCCACGCGTGGCTCGAGATCGACCTGGACGCACTCCGCGGCAACCTGGCAGCTCTGCGTTCGGCCGTCGGCCCGGGGGTTCGGGTCGAGCCCGTCGTCAAGGCGGACGCCTACGGCCACGGGGCGGTGCCGGTGGCGACGGCGCTCCAGGCGGCCGGTGCCGACGGCCTGTCGGTGGCAACGATGGACGAGGCCGTGGAGCTGCGCGACGGGGGAGTGACGCTGCCGCTGCTGGTGATCTACCCGGTGCCAGTCGCGTGGCTGGGCGAGGCGGCCCGGCGGGGGATCGCGGTGGCCCTCGGTGCCGGAGCGGGCGCGGCCGAGGCCCTGGCCGCCGCCCGCGCGTCCGCGGCAGGCGACGTGCCGCCGCTCGAGGTCCACCTCGAGGTGGACACGGGCCTCGGGCGGGGCGGCGTGCTGCCGACGGACGCAGCCGAGGCGATCGACGCCGTGCTCGCCACGCCGGGCGTGCGCCTCGGTGGCGTGTGGACCCACCTCGCGGCGGCTGACGACACGGCGCTCACGGTCGCGCAGGGTCGCCGGTTCACGGCCGCGCTGGCACCGCGCGCGGGCGCGGTGATCTGGGGCGGCACGCCGCAACTCGGCGTGCGCCGGCACCTCAACGGCAGCGGCGGTGTCCTGAGCGACGCGGTGCCGCGCTGGGACGCCGTGCGAGCCGGCCTCTCGGTCTACGGCCTCGTCCCCGACGGGCTGGTCCCTCCCGCCTCGACCGCCGTGGCGGCCGGGGCGCTTCGGCCGGCGATGGCCGCCTACGCCCGGCCCGTGCGCGTCCTCGAGCTGCCGGCGGGCCACGGCGTGTCCTACGGGCCCTCGTTCGTGACCGCCCGGCGGACGCGGGTCGCCACCCTGCCGTTGGGCTACGCCGACGGCTGGCGCCGGTTCCTCTCGGACCGGGCGGTCGCGCTCGTGCGCGGCGTCCGGGTCCCGCTGGTCGGCCGCGTGGCGATGGACGCCGTCATGGCCGACGTGACCGACGTGCCCGGCGAGCCGGTGACCGAGCGCGACGAATTCGTGCTCCTGGGGGCCCAGGGCGGGGGGCGGATCACCGCTCACGAGCTCGCCGCGACAGGCGGGACGATCAGCTACGAGGTCCTGACCGGAATGTCTCGCCGGTTGGCACGGGTGTACCATGCCGCCGGTTCGCCCGTCGGGGTCCGAACCCTCGTCTAGGGGAGGTCGAGTGGCCAGGATCGAGCTGTGGAACGGGGACATCTGCGACCTGGAGGTCGACGCGATCGTGAGCCCCGCCGCCACCTCTCTCTGGATGAGCGCGGGCCTCGCCGGCGAGATCAAGCGAACGGGTGGAGACGCGATCGAGTTCGCCGCCGTCCGTCAGGGCCCCGCCAGGCTCGGTGACGCCATCGTCACCCCGGCCGGACGGCTCGCCGCGCACGTGGTGATCCATGCCGTGTCCCTCGAGCGGGACCGGCGCACCAGCGCGGCCGCCATCGACGCCGCCACCCGCAGCGCCCTGCGCCGCGCGTCCGAGCTGAGCCTCGCGAGCATCGCGTTCCCCGCGCTCGGGACCGGGATCGGCGGGTTCCCGCTCGATGACGCCGCGCGAATCGTCGTGGGGGCCGTGCGAGACGAGCTGGCCTCCGCCCCGTCCCTCGAGCGCGTCGTGTTCGCGCTCCGCGGCGCGGCCGCCTACGCGGCGTTCGAGCGGGCCCTGACCGAAACCCGGCCCACCCCGCCGCCCCCGCTCGGGATCCGTCAGGACGGAGCGCGGGCATGAGCTTCAGCCCCGAGCCCGTGGACGAGCGTCGCGAGGCGCTGGTGGAGGCCGTCGCGCGGGAGATCCGCCTTCGGGGCCTCACCGGGCCCGCGGTGCACTTCCTCGAGGCGAGCCGCCCGTACCGGCCCCTCGGCGCCCCCGCCATGCTGTTCTTCGACCCGCGGGTGCGGGAGCTGTTCGGCGGCGAGACCCCGTCAGCCACGGAACTCCTCCGCGACGACGTCGGGATCGAGGCGCTCATCGATCGGCTCGAGGACCTGGACGAGCCTGACGACTGGGACGCCTAGCTCGGGGGCGAGCCGGGGCCCCGGCTGGCCCCCGGACTCGGTCGCGCCTCGGCACCCTCCCTGGCCGGGCGCGGTGCGTCCCCGCCGTCGCTGCTAGGATCGGGCAGGTGAGCACCCCGTCACGCGTTCTCGCCACCGTGGACAGCGGCACGGCCACCGCGGCCGTCTCCCTGATCGGCAGGGCCGGCGGGCGGCATCGGCTGCTCGGTTCCACCGCCGGGCCGGTCGGCACGCCCGTCGAGGCGCTGCTCGAGCGCGTCCGCCGCCGCGTCGCCGGAGCGGACCCGGACCTGGCCCAGGCGCTCGGCATCGGACTCCCCGGGTCCGCCGCCGACGTCCCCCGGCTCGCCTCCCGGACGGCCCCGCCGCCGCAGCTTGCCGCCATCGCGGTCACCGAGCGCGCGCTGCGGCCGCTCGCGGCTGTCGCGGAGACGGCGGGCTGGCAGGTGCGGGCCCTGGTGGTCCAGGGGGCAGACATCCTGAAGCTGGCGACCTCGCTTGCCGACGGCCGCGTGGACGCGATCCTCGCGGGTGCCTCCGAGCCGCCCGCGGCCGACGAGCGGCACCTGGTCGCCGAGCTGGGGAACCTGGTCGCGGCCGCCACCGAGCGCCGCCCCGACCTCGTCACCGTGCTGGCGGGGGGCCTCGCCACGCCCGGCGGCCGTACCGAGTCGCTGTTCCGCGAGGGCCGCCCGGGCGCGACGGTCCTCGCCCCGTCGCCGACCGACGCCGACGGCGAGCCGCTGCGCGCCATCCTCGACGGGCTGCGGGGCGGTGGCGACGACGGCCGACGCGCTCTCGCGGTGGCCGCCGGCTCGCTCGCGACCGTGCTTCGCCGCCGTATCGAGGTCGTCGAGATCGGGCTCGCGGGCGGCTCGCGGACCCTGGCGTCGTGGCGTCCGGGCGACCGGGCGTCGGTCAGGACGGGCTCCGTGGCGCGGGCAGCGCTGCTCCCCCGATCGTTCACCGACGAGATCCTCGACGAGATCATCAGGTGGCTGCCGATCCCGCTCGATCGCCTGCGCACGCGCGATCGCCTGCGCGAGATGGCCGCCTGCCCGTGGGGCGACGCCGCCGGCGACGGCGCCGTCCTCCGCCTGGCGGCAGCCCGGGCGGCGGCCGCGCGCCTGCTGGCGCGCACGCCTGCGATGGACGGCCTGCCCGCGGCCGATATCGTCATCGCCTCCGGCGGCGCCTGGCAGGCGGCCCCCGCCCCCGCCACCGCCCTCGCCCTCGCGGACGTCGTCCGGCGCCCCGGCGCGCGGGCCCTGGGCCTGGACCACGCGCGCGCGCTGGCGCCGCTCGGCACGCTCGAGGACGAGGACGCTCGCCTGCGGCTCATGGCCGACCTTTTCGACGATCTGCTGGTGCCGCTCGGCACGGTGGTGCAGGTCGCCGGGCTGCGCCCGCCGCGGAGCGTGGGCACGCTGGTCGTCCGCGGGTCGGGCGACCCGATGGAGGTTGAGCTCCAGCCGGGCGGCATCGACCTCATCGACGTGCCCCCCGGCGAGCGGGCGACCGCGGAGTTCCGCTTCCGCGACCCGGTGGACGTCGGCACGCGGACCAAGCGCGTGGACCTCGGCGTGACCGGTGGCCTCGGGGGCCTGATCGTGGACCTGCGCGACATCCCCATGCGCCTCCCGGATCGGCTCGAGCCGCGGCGGGAGCTCCTCGCGGGATGGCAGGCGCCCACGTGGCCGGGGCTCGGCCAGTGACCGGCGAGCCCGCGACCGACTGGCGCGACGAGATTCCCCGGAGGGCGCTCGTGGAGGCCGGTTTGGAGACGACCGTGCCGCTGCCGCCTGGCGACCGGCCGCTGGTGGGCCCGGGGACGGCCGTCATGCCGGGCGACCTGCTGCTCGAGCACGTGCGCGATCCGAGGGTGGACGAGGTGGATGTGCGGCTGCCGGAGGGCGAGCGCCCTCTGGCGGGCGGCCGCTGGGCCCCGGTGCCCGGCCGTCGCCGCCACGCCGACCGAACAGCCGACGGGGAGCTGCTGGTCCCCGTGCCCGGCAAGGCCACGCGCTGGCGGCTGGTCACCGGCGACCACCGCGCACCGACCACGTCCGCCGTGTCGGGGATCGTCACCGAGGTCCGTCCCGGCGCCATGATCCGCCTCCGGGTCGCCGGCCTGGCGCTCCGCGGAACGCTCGCGGCCGGCGCGACCTCGCGCGGTCGGCTCGAGTTGGCGACGGACCCGTTCGGCGAGCTCCGTCCCGGAGGCATCGACGTGGGGCGGACCGGCAGCATCCTGGTGGTCGGCTCGCGGATCGACGCCGAGGCGCTCACCCGGGCGCGCGCCATGGGCGTTCGGGGAATCATCGTGGCGGCGATCGCCGGCAAGGACCTGCGCGATTTCCAGGCCTCCGAGCGTCGGCAGCGGGCCGCCCTCCACATGCCCGAGCCGTTCGGCGTGCTCGCCCTCGACGGCGCGCTGCGGCGCCCGATCGCGACCCCGGTGGCGGCGCTGCTCGAGCGGCTCGCCGGCCACGAGGTCGCGCTCCTCGTGAACCCCCCGGCGCTCGTGTTCGACGGCTCGGCCATCGATCTGCCCGAGGTGGGGCCCGACTGGGTCCGCGTGCGGTCGGGTCCCAACTTGGGCGCCGAGGGGCGGGTGCTCGAGCCGGCCGGCCTGTGGCGGTTCGCTGGCGGCGTCCACCTCGAGGCCGCCCGCGTGCAGCTCGACGGCGAGCCGAGCCCGGTCGTCCTGCCTCTGTGCGATCTCGAGCGCTTCGGCTGACGCGCCGGGCGCCCGTCCCGCCGCACCCGTCGCCCGGTTCGGCTACCCTCCGGCGTGATGCCCCACCCTGCCCCCCGCGAGCGCGTCGTCGAAACGCACGACCCCGCGGCAACGCGTGATCTCGCCGCGCGGCTCGCCCGCGCGGCCCGCCCGGGCGACCTGCTGTGCCTGGTGGGCGACCTCGGCGCGGGCAAGACCCAGTTCGCCAAGGGGTTCGCCGCCGGCCTGGGCGTCGATGGCGTCGTGAGTTCGCCCACGTTCGTGCTGATGGCCGAGTACGCGGGCCGGATCCCGATGTTCCACCTGGACCTCTACCGCCTGGCGGACGCCGCCGACGCGCTCGCCGGCGGGCTCCTCGACGAGCGTCAGCTCGAGGGCGTGGTCCTGGTGGAGTGGGCCGAGCGGCTGGGCGACGCGCTGCCTGCGGGGCGGCTCGACGTGCGCATCGACGGGACCGGCGACGAGGACCGGACGATCACGCTGCGGGCCGGGTCGGACGCGTACACGCGGTACCTGGCGGCGGCGGCATGACCGAGGGCGGGCCGATCCTGCTCATCGACACGGCCACCACACGTGCCGTGGTGGCGCTGGGCACGGCCGGGGGCACGCTGCTGGAGCAGCGCCGA
>JAJXTS010000119.1 GCA_021783595.1 Chloroflexota bacterium
CAGCTCGGTCAGCTCGCCGCGGCCAACCGGCATGACGTGGAGGTGGACGGCGAACGCGGCTCCATCGTGGAGGACCGTGCCCAAGAGCAGCGGCCGCGCGGGCGGGAACGCGCCGGGGCCGGCCTGCGGCGCGAACCCGAGCGAGCGCGCCGCCTCGACGACCTGCGGGATCTCGTCGGGCGACGCCTCCACGGCCAGGTCCACGACGTTCTTGCCTGGCAGACCCGGCACCGCCGTGCTGCCGATGTGGTGGACGACCGTGCCGACGCGCGCGGCGTCGATCAGGCGGGCAAGGTCGCGCGCCACCCCGACCGTGCGCGGGTCCCACGGATCGCACGTGGCGGGGCGGCGCTCATAGGGGCGGATCGGCAGGTCGGTCATCGGAGGGATTAGTGTATCGGCCGAGTTGGCAGTGGCCCGTTGCGATGGGTCCTCGGGTCTGCCGGCGACGGGCCCCGGGGCTCGCGAACGCCGGGCATGACCCGGATGCCTGGCGCGGCGGGTGCCGGCCTCGTCACCCGCATGTGGCACCCAGCGAGCGAACGGGAGGGCGAGCCTCCGATCGAGCCGGCCGGCGCCTCACCCGGGGGCTGGGGAGCCCAGCGGACTGTCCGATGCGGCATGGGACGGGCAGCCCGACGGTCTGACCGCCCGTCCACCCGCTGGGTGCGTCGCGAGTCCCGGGGCCAGCCGGGGGCGTTGCGTGGCACAGGCGGCGCCCGGCAGCGCGCCCGCCCGGCGGGTGCCGGCCTCGTCACCCGCATGTGGCACCCAGCGAGCGAACGGGAGGGCGAGCCTCCGATCGAGCCGGCCGGCGCCTCACCCGGGGCTGGGGCGCCCAGCGGACTGTCCGATGCGGCATGGGACGGGCGGCCCGACGGTCTGACCGCCCGTTCACCCGCTGGGTGCGTCGCGGGTCCCGGGGCCAGCCGGGGGCGTTGCGTGGCACAGGCGGAGCCCGGCAGCGCGCCCGTCCGGTGGAGCCCGAGATACCGCCCGCGGCGGTGCCCGAGATACCGCCCGCGGCGGTGCTATGCGCCGGTCGGAGCCTGGACACCGCCGGGGGCGGTGTCCGAGAGCGCCCCGTGCGGGCGCCAGGCGAACGGCGTTTCATTGCACTGCCGGGGGCGGTATCCGGCTCCTTGCGTTCGGGCCGCTCGCTCGATACCGCCCGCGGCGGTGCAGCTGACGGGCCAGGCCGGCCCGAGGGCAGCTGACGGGCCTAACCGGCCCGGGGGCAGCGGCCGGCCGGCTTGGGGCGGCTCGCCCTACCACGCCCCCACTGCGTCCCGCCACACTCACGGCGTCCCGCCACGCGCACGGCGCCCCGGCAGGCTCGATCCCCGACCCGTCCCCCGCTATGCTCCGGACATGTTGCCCCTGGCCCCGGCGCCGAGGATCCTCATCGTGGACGACGACCCGAACCTGCTCGTCATCCTCGCCGAGCAGCTGCGCGCCGACGGTTACGAGGTGCAGACCGCCCGCGACGGCGAGGAGGCCCTGCGTCGGCTGGCGATCGCCTGGCCGGACCTGCTGGTCATCGACATGCTCATGCCGCGCATGGACGGGCTCACGCTCGCGCGCGAGGTCAAGGCGCGCGCCGACCTCCCGATCATCGTCCTGTCGGCCATCGACACCGCGGACTCCAAGGCGGATCTGCTCGAGGAGGTGGCGGAGGACTACGTGACCAAGCCCTACCACTATCCGGAGCTGCGGGCCCGCATCACGCGCGTCCTGCGCCGGGTAGGCGACCGCGTCCCGCGCCAGCGCCTCACCCTCGGGCCCAACCTAGCCCTCGAGCTGCACCGCCGCGAGGCCATCGTCGCCGGCCGGCCCGTTTCGCTCACCCCGACCGAATCCCGGCTGCTGTACGCGCTGGCGGCGAACCTCGGCCAGACGGTGGCCACCGAGACGCTCCTCGCGCGCGGCTGGGCTGACACCGACGACGCCGACCCGAGCTACGTGTGGGTGACGATGCGACGGCTGCGCCAGAAGGTGGAGGTGGACCCCGCCAGGCCAGCCCACCTGCTGACGGTCCGGGGGATCGGCTACCGTCTGGTCGGGGCGCCCGACACCCGACCGGCATGAGCCTGCACCCGACCGGCATGAGCCTGCCGCCCGTCCGGGAGCCCACGCCCCCGCCCTATCGCGGCGGGCGCATCTCCTATCGCAGCCGACTGACGCTCGCGCTGGTCACCGCGGCCGTGCTCCCGGTGGCGGCGTTCGGCGGCGTCGCGCTCCTGTTCGTCGGCAGCAGCGACCCGGGCGCCGCCGTCGCCCGGGTCCTGATCCTCGTGGTCGCCGTGGCTGTCGTGTTCGCGGTCGTGCTGGCGCTGCTGCTCGCGGCCGAGCTGTCGTCGCCGCTGCGCGCCATCGCCGGGTCCGTCGAGCGGGCCGCCGCCGGCGAGGAGCCCGCCAGCCCGGAGCTCCCTGGCGACGACGAGCTGAGCCGCCTGGCCGAGAGCCACCGACGGCTCGCGCGCGACCTCGCCCGCCGCGCGCGTGAGCTGCGCCGCGTCCTCGACATCCTCGAGTCCACCACGCTCGGCGAGGCGCCCGGCCAGCTCGCGACCCGGGCCGCCGCGCAGGCCCGCGAGGCCTTCGGCATGATCGACTGCCAGGTCCTGCTGGTGGACCCGCGTGAGATCCCGAACGAGGCCGCCGTCCCCGGCGAGCCGATCCCGGTCCGGGCGGTCCTCGTGGCCAACGGCGAGACGCAGGGCGTCGCGGTGGGCCACCTGCCGGCCACCCGGCCTTGGGAGCGCGCCGACCAGGACCTGTTCGAGCTGTTCGGCCTCGAGGTGGCGGCCGCCGTCCGCAACGCCGAGCTGTACGCGCGCGTGGAACGGCAGAACCGTCGGCTGGTCGAGCTCGACGCCGCCAAGGACGACTTCCTGCGCGGCGTCTCGCACAACCTCCAGACGCCGCTGGCCAGCATCCGCGGCTATGCCCAGCAGCTGGCCGCCGAGCGCCCCGACCGGCGGCTCGGCATCATCACCGAGCAGGCGGACCGCCTCTCGCGCATGGTCCGCCAGCTCCTCACCGTCAGCCGCATCGAGTCGGGCGCCCTCCGCCCGCGCCAGGAGGTGTTCTCCCCGGCGCCGCGCGTCCGGCGCACCTGGGAGGCACTCGGCGTCTCGGACGTCCCGTTCACGCTCGACGACCGGTCATCGGGCTGGCTGGCCCTCGCCGACCCGGACCAGCTCGACCAGGTCCTGTGGGCGCTGCTCGACAACGCGGTGGTCTACGGCGGGCGGACCGCGATCCACGCCTCGGTCGTCGCCGGCGACGTGCCGGGCGAGCTCACGATCACCATCGCGGACCACGGGCCCGGCGTGGCCGAGGCGGACCGCGAGCGCCTGTTCGAGCGCTTCGAGCGCGGCGCCAGCCGGCCCACGGGCGAGGGCAGCGGCCTGGGCCTCTACGTCTCCCGCGAGCTGTGCCGCGCGATGGGCGGCGAGCTCGTGCTGGAGCCGGTCGTGCCGGGCCGAGGGGCCGCGTTCACGATCACGCTCCCGGCCGAGGCTGCCGTCGAGCCCTGACGAGCGCGCGCTGCGGCGGGATGCCTGCCGCCCTCAGTGCTGATGGCCCCGCGGGCGGCCGGGTCCGGCCTACTTGATCAACTGCGTGCCGATCGCGACGCTGCCGCCTGCCGAGCCCCCGCCGCCGGCGCCGATGACGCCCGACGTGGTGAAGCTCTCGAACTTCCCGACCAGGCACTGGTTGGTCCCGGTCCCGCAGATCCCGCCCGGATCGCTTCCGTTCGTGTAGGCGCCGTACACCTGCGAGGCGGTCAGGCCGAACGTGGCCCCGTAGGCAGCGCAGGCAGGGTCGGTGCTGACGCACAGCTGGAAGTGCGCGAAGCTCGGGATGGAGTACCAGGTGTTCTGGCCGTTGCCGTTGAGGTAGTTGCTCGACGCGTTGAGGCAGCCGTAGTTCTCGCCCGGGTCCGAGATCCAGGCGTCGCTGGGCGAACCCTGGCTCTGCGGCAGCCCGCAGGTCTGGTCGAACTGCGGGATCAGGACCGTCTGCCCGTCGTACGCGCGAAGTGCCGTCTGGATGTTCTGGCTGTTCGGGCCGCCGGTCTGCGCCACGTACTGCCAGGAGGGGAGGGTGATGGCGGGGTTGTTCGGTGTGATGATCTCGTTCAGCACGGTGCTCGCACCGCCGCTGACGTACCAGTCGATCCACCCGACGTTGCCGTTCCCGGAGCCGTTACACAGCGGGACGGACACGACGGTCGTGCCGTCGGCGGGCCAGGGGAAGTCGCCCAGGATGGCCTTGCCGTTCGTCGCGCACGTCACCGTCAGGGTCGGGACGGCAATCGGAAGCAGGGCGCACGCCACCCCCTGGGTCGCGTCGCACTGCTCCTGGAGCCAGCCCGCGGCTGCCGTGGCCTGGGCGCTCACGGTGATCGAGCTGAGGCCGATCGCACCGGCGAAGTAGGTGCCGACGTTCTTGGTGCCCAGGACGATCACGCCGGCTGGCGGGCCGGACACGCGGGTCGGGCAGACCGGCGTGACGCTCAGCACGTCCGGCAGCGTGCCCGATCCGACCCGTGCCGCATCCGCGAAGTCGTAGCTGCCGTCGCCGTTGAGCGAGGCGGTGCCGTCCGGCTTCAGCGGGATGCCGCAGATATCCGTGTAGTACGCGGCGGTCACGGTGATCCCGCTGGCGGCGGCGTTCGACGCGATCGCGCTCTGGACGAGCGGGTCCCAACCGCCAGCCGGGTCGGGCGTGCCGGTGGTCTGGTAGGCGAGGCGCTTCGCCATGACCACCGCTCCCGCGCTGGCGGCCGCGTCAGCGCCGTTCTGGACGATCCGCTGGTTCGACCAGGCATTGCCGCCGTCCACCACCAGCGCAACGACGGCGATGACGGCGAACAGCCCGCCCACCATGACGACGAGGACCTGGCCCGCGGCGCCGCTGACGGTCCGGGCGCCCGGGGTCGCCATGCGCATCGGCAGCTTCATACCGCACCTTCCGACTCATGCGAGACGGCCGAACTGCCGCTCATGGGAACACGTTCTGGATGGGCATCTGGGACGTGGACGACATGGTGATCGGGCCGATGAAGCGACCGATGACCGGCGTGACGGCCGACCAGGTGTAGTTGACGGAGACGGTGGCCAGGCACCCGACGTGGAGGACCGGCGAGCAGCTCAGGGTCGTGCCGGCGGGCGGGGCGTAACTCAGGCTGACGTCGCCTGGCACGACGCCCAGCGACACGGCCGAGGCGGCAGCGCACGGGCGCGCAGACCAGGCCGGGCTCGAGACGTTCTCGACGGGCATGTTCTCGTTGCAGGCGGCTCCGGTGTAGTCGATCTGGTTGACAGCGGCGACTCGCGCCCCCTCGCGGGCGGCATTCGCGATGGCGGTGTACGCGTAGACGGCTCGCCCGATGTCCACGAGGCCGAACAGCATCAGCATGAAGACGGGCATGACGAGCGCGAACTCGACCAGCGTCTGGCCGGCGCCACGGGGGCCCCATCGGACGACGGCGCGCAGGCCAGATCGCCGAACGCTGACCACGGCTAGTGCACCGGCACCGAGTACCCGAACGTGATCTCCGCCGTGTCGCACGGGGCGGAGATCCCGGGGTTCAGGGACTGGTACGTGATTAGCGAGTTGTTGGCCGGGTTCAGGGGATCGAACTTGACGGCCGTCAAGAAGCCGTCATGCCGCCAATTCGTCTGCGCTTGCTGGGTCGTGACGCCCAGATAGTTGCCGACCGTGCACATCGCGGGCGTAGGGCTGGGCGTCGGGGTTGCCCCGGGCGTCGGGGTCGGCGTCGGCCCGGGCGTCGGGGTCGGAGCCGGGGTCGGGGTCGGGGTCGGGTTCGGGTTGGCCACGTTCAGGCCCAGGATCGGCCCGTTGGTGATCGGGAAGGCGGCCGACGCCGTGACGGGAACGGTGCCCCCGACGATCGAGGAGACGATGGGCGTGATGACGCTGAACCGGCAGGTGATGCTCACGCTCACCGGGTCGCCGATGGCGTTCTGCCCGTCGGGACCGTTCGGGAAGGACGGGGTTGGGGCCGGGCTGGGCGTCGGCAGCTGGCAGTTGATCGTCGCCGCGTCATTCGCCACCAGGCTCTGGTACTGCGCCTGCGCGTTCGGGTCCGGGTTGACCGAGTTCCAGGCCGTCGGGTTGTTCGCGGCGAAGTTCGCGGCCTCGCGGACGACGTTGTTCAGCTCCACCCAGCCCAGGAAGATGCGCCCGAAGTCAACGCCCACCACCAGGAGGAGGAGGAGGAGCGGCAGGATGAGCGTAAACTCCGCCAGGCTCTGCCCCCGCCTTGCGGACACCCCGCGTTGGATTGGCTTGCGCCACCCCGCTCCGATCACGGCCCGACCACTCCCCCAAGACGCTCGCGACAGCCGCGAGAGGCAGTCGGCCTTTCTCGGCGCCGCTACCCTCGCACGCCGACATTGCTATCCCCCTTGCAGCCATGGCGCCATCGGTACCAGAGCGACCTGACGCGCGGCCGGCCGGGCCAGCGCGCGCTGCGGCCGCGGGCCCGCGAGCGGTCGGGCAGGCGCTGCGCGGGGAGGCGGATGCCGGAGGCGGTGCGAGGAGCCGCCGCTGACCGGGAGCGAAGCGGGGCGCTCGGTTCACGGGCGAGACGCGATGCCGCCTCGAGCACCGTCCGAACGGCGGCGCGGCGGGGTCCTAGGACCAGCGGCCCCCGCGGGCGAACCGTGACGTTCGGGTCGTCGCCCAGGCGCACCACGTCGTGCGGGGTCGTCTCCACCGGTTCCCGGGAACGGAGCTGTGGGCGCTCAGCCAACAGGCATCGGCCGGGGGGAGGGTGGATGGCCGTTCGGCGCCCGACAGGGCCCGGTGCGGGAAGACCTCGGCCACGCCCGCCCGGCGCTACATCTCCCTGTCGGGCCGCTCGGGCGGGCTCGTGCTGCGGATGCGGCTCGGTAGGCCTCGGGAAACGCGAACTGCGCCAGGAGGTCGGGCTGGGCGTCGGCGGGGGCGCCGCGACCCTCGCGCACCCCGCGGGCATCCCGTCGATCACCTGCTCGGGCTGCTCCCGGGCGGGCCGGGCGCCGGGCTGCCCGATCACCGGCCGGATGGCCTTCACGAGGCCCGCTTGATCGTCGCTGATGACGAGCCGGACGCCGCGCAGGCCGCGCTCGACGGGCGAGCAGGCGAACCGGGGCCGGGCGCTGCCCTCGTCGTTGCCGGGGGCAACTCGAGACCCGGGACCCGGCGCCCGCCGGTGTCGGCGACGCCGGTCGCCACGAGCGCGGCCATCGAGACGACCTGCGCGCCCTCGCGGACGCGCAGGTAGGTGGCGTCGAGCCAGAGATGGAGGCAGGCCATCCCGGCGAGGGATCGGGAGCGGAACGCCGCGACCTCGGCGTCGAGCGGGGCGCAGATGCGGCTCACCTCGCTCCGGCTGATGCCGGTGATCCCCAGGGCGCGGACCAGGTCGTCCGCCCGGCGGGTGCTGACGCCGGACGCGCACGCCTCCCGGGCGGCCGCGAGCAGGGCCCGCTCCGCGCGACGCCGGGGTCGAGCGGGCTGGGCGGGTGGCCGCCGTCGCGGACGCGAGGGACGTCGAGCGGGATCGTGCCGACCCGGGTGTCCCAGCGGCGCTCGCGGTACCCGTTGCGGCACGTGAGGCGGCGGTCGGGATCCCGCTCGCCCTCGCCGCTCACCTCGCGCAGGATCTCGAGCAGGGACATGCCGTCGGCGGCCACCGTGGCGTCCCTCCGTGTCGTCGGTTCCTACTCAAACGACGCGAGGATGACGCGGTGGCCGCACCTGCTAACGGCCCCGCTGTTACGCCAGCCCGGAGACACGGCGCCGGGTGTATCCGCCAGCGAGGCAACGGTGCGGTGCGTGCACAATCGGGTCGCCCCACGACGCAGTTGTGCGCTCCGCGGCGCGCCTCGGGCGCCGGAGCGCACGATCGCTGCGCCGGGCGGCGCATTTGTGCGGCGGGCGCACCGTTGGATCGCCGGGCGCAACGGCCGGGCCCGGGCGCAGGCCCGGGCGCAGGCCCGGGCGCAACGGCCGGGGCCCGATGCCCCGGCGTGC
>JAJXTS010000120.1 GCA_021783595.1 Chloroflexota bacterium
CGCGGTTCTGCGCCGCCTGCGGGACCCCCGCCGGCTGAGGCAGCCGTCCCGCCCGCCCGCCGCGCAGGCGGGCCGACCGCCGCGGCCGACCGGTCAGCCCGCCTTGGCGCCGCAGCTCCCGCAGAAGCGCGCCCCGGCGGCCAGCTCGGCCCCGCACTGCGTGCAGTGGCTCTGACCCGTCGGCGTGCCGCAGTTCGAGCAGAAGCGCTCTGCGCCGACCGGCTTGCCGCAGGTCGCGCACACCGTCTGCTTGGCGCCCGTGTCGCCGGCGAACACCGTCTCCTGCTGCATGGCGGCACGCATCTGCTGGAGCTCGACCGAGGACCGCTCGGCCTCCATCTCGGCCGCCAGGTGGGGAGCGCAGCTGACGCACAGACCCCGCGCGCCGTTCCAGCACGTCTCGTCAACCCACTTGTTGCAGCGCGGGCACCGCGTGAACAGGCCCATGATCTCGTTGGCCGCCTTCTTGAGCGCCTCGTCCCGCGCGCCCCGGTCGGTCACGTCCCGGACGCGGTCCGCCGCACTGGCGGCACCACCGAACAAGCCGCCGATCAGGCTGCTGGCGCCGCCGAGCAGGTTCCCGGCCGTCCCCAGGGCGGACCGCTGGAACTCGCTCCGGTAGCCGGACCCGCACACATCGCAGCGGAACTCGAACTGGTACCCGTTGTGGTCGGACAGGTCGGAGTAGTTGTTGGTGAACGGCGTGAACCCCGGCATGGTGCTCCTCGGTCTCGGCGAGCCGCCCTCCCGATGTCTGCGGCAGCGCCCCGGCGAGCATACGGCCCCCGACGAGGCCGGCGCGAGGCGACGGCGCGACCCGGGGTCAGGGTCAGTCCGCCCGCAACGCCTCCAGCACCGGCGCGAACCGATCGAGGGCCCGGGCCGTCAGCGCCGGGAACGGGCTCGCCTCGCCGTCGGCGCCCAGGTAGAGCGAGATGTGCCGGAGCCCCGCCTGGGCCATGGCGCGGAGCGTGTCGGCGATCGCGGCAGGCGGGCCCGAGAGCCAGCCGGGGCGAGCGGCCCCCGATCCGTCCCGCGCCAGGTCGATCCGACCCAGCCCGGTCACGGGCAGCGTGGCCGGGTCCCGGCCCTCGCGCTCGCACGCCGCGGCCACCTGCCGGGCCACGGCCACCACGTCGGCGGCAGACGCCAGCCCGGTGTTCACGTTGACCGCATCGGCCCAGTGGGCGGCGACCCCCATGGTCCGCTCGCCCTTGGCCGCGACCCAGAGGGGAACGCGCGCCGCAGGGTCGCGGGCGGGGTCCAGCGATGCGGCCTCCAGGCGCACGTAGTCCCCCGCCAGCGTCACCGTCTCGCCCCGCAGGAGCCTCCCCATCGCCTCCACCGACTCGGCGAAGCGACCGACATGGCGCGCATCGTCGAACCCGAACATGCGCCAGGTGGTGTCCGTGGACGGGACGCCGCTGCCCACGCCCAGGACGAGTCGGCCGCCGCTCACCTCGTCGAGCGTGTCCGCCATGCGGGCGAGCAGCCCGGGATTGCGGAAGCCGGTGCAAGCCACGAACGAGCCGATGCCGATCCGCGTGGTGGCCTCGGCGGCGGCCGTCAGGATGGTCCAGCACTCGCGGAAGTCCACGCGGTGGCCGCTGGGCAGCACCCGCACCAAGTGGTCGGCCACCCACAGCCGCTCGATCCCGAGGGCCTCGGCATCGCGCGCGAGCGACCGCATCTCCGGCCACGAGGCGCGAGACCCGTCGGCCCGCGGCCACGTGGGGAGGTTCAGCCCGATGCCGAGCGGGGGGGGACGGTCCATGCGGTGCTCCTTTGCCAAGCGGCCGCCGCGAGGGGCGTTCGCGATCGTAGCGGCTGCGCGGGCCGGCGGCGAGCCGGTAGGATCGATGCGTGCTGTACCGCGCCGACCCCTGGCTCCACGTAATTGCCGGCTGCATGTCGTCGGGCAAGACGGACGAACTGCTGCGCCTGCTCCGCCGTGCCGAGATCGCGCGCCGCCGGATCCTGCTGGTCCGCCCCGACGTGGACGACCGCACCCCGGCCGAGTACGCGGAGAGCCGGTCCAAGGCCCGCTACCCGTCAACGCCGGTCCCCCGGCAGCAGCCCGTCCGGATCCTCGCCCTGGCGCGCGAGCGGGACGTGGACCTGGTGGGCATCGAGGAGGCGCAGTTCTTCGACTCCAGCCTGGTGAGCGTGGCCGAGACGCTCCGGCAGAGCGGGCGCCACGTCATCGCGAGCGGGCTCAACACGGACTTCGCCGGGCGCCCGTTCGGGCCCATGCCGCAGCTGCTCGCCCTGGCCGACGAGATCACGATGCTGTCGGCGATCTGCGTGGTCTGCGGGGAGACGGCAACCCGGACCCAGCGCCTCGTCGGGGGCCGGCCGGCCGCAGTGGACGACCCGCTCATCATCATCGGGGGGTTCGACGCGCCCGCCGTGGAGACGTATGAGGCGCGCTGCCTGCGCCACCACGAGGTGGCTCCCGCCCGGTCCGCGCGCGGCGTGGTGGCCGACGGGGACTGACCCCAGGCCCGGCGAGCGCCGTCGCGCCAGTTCTCCACAGGCCGTCCACCGGCCGCCCGGAAGGTGGACAAGACGCCCTGCCCGGGCCGCAAGTTGGTGGACAACCCACTTCCCATCGAGGGTACCGGCTGCGTATCGTTCGGCTTGCCCGAAGGGGCCGGTAGCATCGACACCGGGCCGGTGAGCAATCACCGGGCCGGGTCTCTGGAACCTCCGCCACGGAGCCGCAAGGCTGTTGAGGTGGACGGAGCCGGGGCCGCTGGCGACAAGGGCCGGGTTCGCCCGGTCAGGTCGTCGGTGAGATCGACGCACAGGGTTCCTTCGGGCACTTCCGTGTGCGCTGCGGGAACGCCGCCCGCCGTGCGTCCCGACCCGTCACACTCACCCCCACGATGGCCAAGCGTTCGGCAGGCGTCCTGCTCTACCGTCGCGCCGGGGACTCGGTCGAGGTCCTGATCGCGCACCCGGGCGGCCCGATCTGGGCGCGTCGCGACACGGCGGCGTGGTCGATCCCCAAGGGCGCCCCGCTCGACTCCGAGCTCGACCTGCTCGTCTCCGCCCGGCGCGAGTTCGAGGAGGAGACCGGCCACCCGGCCCCGGACGGCATTCCGATCGACCTCGGCGAGGTGCGGATGCGCTCGGGCAAGGTCGTCCACGCGTGGGCGTACGAGGGCAACCTGGACCCGAGGGCGTTCGCCAGCATCGAGGCCGAGGTGGAGTGGCCGCCCAGGACGGGTCTGACCGTGATCGTTCCCGAGATCGACCGCGTCATGTGGGCGCACCCCGCCGAGGCGCGCCGGCGGCTCAACCCGGCGCAGGCCGAGTTCGTGGACCGCCTGCTCGCCGCGCTCGCCCGCACCTGACCGCGCGACGGGCGAGCGGAACGCGAGTGACGCCGAGCCGCCCGCACGGCGGGCGAGACGAGCGGTGGCGCGGTCACCGCACCCACCATGCGAGCGGGATGCACGCGACGCCGGTCCGTTCAGCCGCCTCGCGAGCGGCGCCCGACCCGGCGCCCGACCCGGCGCCCGAGTCCCCCTCAGAGCGGCGGCCGGCCCCTCCCGCCGGATCGCCGCAGGCTCGGCCGCCCGCCGCGCTACCCTCGGCCCATGAGCACCGCCGCGGCGCCGCCCGCCGCCAGCGCCCCGGAGCGGGTGGACGTCGCGATCATCGGCGCCGGGATCGTGGGCCTCGCCACCGCGCTCCGGCTCCTCGAGCGCCGGCCGGACCTGCGGCTCGCGGTCCTCGAGCGCGAAGCCACGGTTGGCGCGCACCAGTCGGGCCACAACTCGGGCGTGGTCCACGCGGGGCTGTACTACGCGCCGGGCTCGCAGAAGGCGCTGCTCTGCCGCGAGGGCAAGGGACTCCTCGAGCGCTACTGCGAGGAGCGCGCCATCCCCATCGCCTGGCCGGGCAAGCTGGTGGTGGCGCTCGACGGGAGCGAGCTGCCACGCCTGGCCAGCCTCAAGGAGCGCGGGCTCGCCAACGGCGTGGACGGCCTCGAGGAGGTGGGCCCCGAGCGCATCCGCGAGATCGAGCCGCACGTCCGCGGCGTCCGCGCCCTCTGGAGCCCCCGCACCGGCATCACCGACTTCGCGCGCGTCACCCGAGCCTACGCGGATGACGTCCGCGCCCACGGCGGGGCGATCGAGCTCGCGCGGCCAGTGACCGCGATCGAGCGACGACCCGATGCGCTCGTCCTGGCGACCCCGCGCGGCCCCGTCCAGGCGCGGGCCGTGGTGGCGTGCGCCGGGCTGTGGGCCGACCGCGTGGCCGCGCTCACCGGCGACCGGACGCCCGACAGCCCGTCCATCGTGCCGTTCCGCGGCGACTACTACACGCTCGCCCCCGAGGCGGCGCCGCTCGTGAACGGGCTGATCTACCCGGTGCCGGACCCGCGGTTCCCCTTCCTGGGCGTCCACTTCACCCGGCGCGTGGACGGGCAGGTCTGGGCTGGGCCGAACGCGGTGCTGGCCTTCGGCCGGACCGGTTACCGGCGCCGCGACCTCTCCCCGCGCGACCTCGCGGAGACGCTGGCGAACCCGGGCTTCCGACGCCTGGCGCGCCGCTTCTGGCGGACCGGCGCCGCGGAGATGTGGCGCGACTGGTCCAAGGCCGCGTTTGTGCGCGAGATGCAGCGCTACCTGCCGGAACTGCGCGCCGGCCAAGTCGCCTTCGGCCCGTCAGGCGTGCGCGCCCAGGCGCTCACCCGAGACGGCACGCTGGTGGACGACTTCGACCTCGCGGGCGGCGACCGCGTCCTCCACGTTCGAAACGCGCCGTCGCCCGCGGCCACGTCGTCGCTGGCCATCGGCAGCCGGCTGGCCGGGGAGGCGATCGAGCGCTTCGGGCTGTAGGGCCAGCGTGGGCGGCGGGAGCCCGTGGCCGCGCCGTGCCAGCGCCGGGCTGCCCCCACGGCGGCCCGGCCCGCGCCCGCCGCCATCGGCCCGGCCCAGCAGGATCCGCGCGGGCGCGGCATCCTTGGCGCCGATGCAGTACCACGACCAGGCGACGCCCCGCGGCTGGGCCGACGCCGCTCCCGATCGCCCCCGACGACGCCGACGCGGCATGGGCTCGGCCGCCAGGGCGGGCCTGTTCCTGTTCGCGGTGCTCGCCCTGCTCGGCGCGACCGGGGCCATCGCCGCCGTCGGCCTCTACGCAACGCTCAGCGCCCGCCTGCCGGACCCGCAGGCCCTCGAGCAGATGCAGCTCATCCAGCAGTCGGTGATCCTGGCGCGCGACGGCACGACGCAGCTGGCCGCCTTCGGCACCGAGAACCGGACAGTGCTCCAGTTCTCGCAGGTGCCACCGGTCATCGTGGACGCGACCACCGCGGTCGAGGACAACACCTTCTGGGAGAACGCCGGCTTCGACCCGGTGGGGATCGTGGCCTCGGGCATCGACGCCCTCCGCGGCCACGTCCGCGGCGGCTCCACGATCACCCAGCAGCTGGTCCGGCAGCGCCTGCTCACGGCCAGCGGCACCGCCCAGACCGAGCCCACGTTCACCCGGAAGATCAAGGAGATCATCCAGTCGATCCGGGTCACGCAGGCGTATCCGGGGGTGGCCGGCAAGCAGCGGATCATGGCCGCCTACCTCAACCAGAACTACTACGGCAACGACAGCTACGGCATCGCCGCGGCGGTCAAGGGCTACTTCGGGATCGATCTGACCGACCCCGCGCAGGCGTCGAAGCTGACGCTGGCGCAGGCGGCCATCATCGCCGCCCTGCCCCAGGCTCCCGACTTCTACGACCTGGTCCAGAACGCCCAGCAGGTCTGCGTGTCGAACCCGGCCCTCGACGCCACCGACCCCGCGTGCAAGAAGACCCAGCTCGAGGTCCCCGCCAGCTCCCCCATCGTCATCCGGCGCAATCAGGTGCTGGACCTGATGGCCGAGGGCCGCACGCCGCTGCTCACGGCCGGGGGGCAGCAGCCCACCGCCGCGGACTTCGCCGCCGCCAAGCAGGAGCCGGTGGTCCTGGTCTCCCAGCAGAACCGCCCGTGGGCCGACACGCAGTTCGTGTACCAGGTCCGCAAGGAGCTCACGAGCCAGCTGTGCGGCCAGGGCGTCGCCACCTGCCCGGTGCTCGAGCGGGGCGGCCTGACCGTCACGACCACCCTCGACACGAAGCTCCAGGCCATCGCCCAGAAGTGGGTCAAGGCGGCCGCCATCCTGCCCCACCAGAAGAACCCCGCCGCCTACGCCAAGCAGATCGGCGTGCCCTACCAGCCGTGGATGAAGAACCTCGTCAACAAGACCCTGTACAACGGGGCGCTGATCGCCGAGGACTACCAGACGGGCCAGATCATCGCCTACGTCGGGTCGGCGGACGCCACCGCCACCAAGGCCACCAAGACGTTCCAGCCCCAGTTCGACGTGCTCGCCGACGGCTGGCGCCAGCCCGGCTCGGCCTTCAAGCCCATCATGTACGCCACGGGCATCGCCAACCGGTCCATCACGGCCGCCTCGGTGTTCATGGACGTGACCACGGACATGGGCGGCGGCTACATCCCCACTGACGCCGACATGCTGGAGCGCGGCCCCGTCCGCATGCAGGACGCCCTGCGGTTCTCGCTCAACATCCCGGCCGTCAAGGCGCTGTCGGTCATCGGGATCCCGAACGTGCAGGCCCAGGCCGTGGCGATGGGCGTGAACTTCCAGAACGGCCCGACGAACGCCGGCCTGTCCTTCGCGCTGGGCGTGTCCGAGGTGCACAGCATCGATCTGGTCCGAGCCTACGGCACCCTGGCCGATGGGGGCCAGCTCGTGGACCAGACGACGCTGCTCAAGGTCACCGATCCCACCGGCAGCGTGCTGATCGACCACACCGACATCACCAAGGTGACCGCCAAGCAGGTCCTGGACCCGGGCGCGGCCTACATCATCACCGACACCCTCGCCGGCAACACCCAGCCGTCGATCAACCCGTACTGGGGCGTCTTCCAGCTGGTCAGCGCCTCCGGCCAGCACCGCCCGGCGACGCTCAAGACCGGCACCAACGACGACGCCAAGGACCTCAACGCGTGGGGCTACATCGGCGTGCCGTCCGCCGCCGACCGGTCCAAGGGCGAGTACGCGCTCGCGGTGGGGGCCTGGAACGGCAACTCCGACAACTCGCTCGTGTCGAGCCCGTCGGACCCGGTGTTCTCCAGCGGCGTCACGACGTATGTCTGGCAGGGCTTCCTCGAGGAGGCCACCAAGAGCTGGACGATCAACCAGTTCTCGCGGCCGGGCGGCCTCGTCCAGGCAACCGTGGACCCGTGGACGGGCCAGCTCGCCTCGGGCAGCGGCCCGTCGGTCAGCCAGCTGTTCCTGCCCGGCACAGCGCCCACCGCGACGCTCCCCGCGACGACCTGCGGCGACGCGGTCCTGACCTCGGTCGGGTTCGAGGGCGCCAACCCGCAGTGGCTGGCCGCCGACCGCGCGTGGCTCAAGCGGGCGCAGAAGGGCCCGGGCGTCGGCGGCGGTCCCAAGGGCACCAAGACCTCGTACTTCTACAGCGGCGCCTTCACCCCGTACGGCAAGTCGTGGGGCCCGCTCGTCGGCGGGGGCGCCTGCGCCTCGCCGTCGCCCAGCCCGACCGTCAACCCGTGCGCCTCGGGCGTGCTGCCCTCGGGCGTCCCGGTCGCGCCCGGCGCGTCGGGCGTGCCGGTGGTGCCGGGCGCGTCGGGCGTGCCGGTGGTGCCCCCGGTAACCTGCCCGTCGCCCTCCGCGACGCCGGCCGGCTCGTCGCTCCCGCTGCCGTCCGACTCGGGCGGCGCCCAGCCCCCGGGACCGCCCACGGCGCCGCCGCCGCCGACGGCCCCGCCGACGCCGGTCGCTACGGCCCCGCCGACGGCCGTCCCCACGCCGGGCCCGTCCGCGTCGGCCCTGGGGGCCGCCTGGCGGCGTCTCACCTGACGCCCGGCGGCCG
>JAJXTS010000121.1 GCA_021783595.1 Chloroflexota bacterium
CCGTCGCCCGCTCCTTCGCCGGCTCCGTCGCCGGCAGCCGCGAGGACGTCGCCGCCTGGCGCCGCGGCCGCGTCGCCGTTCGCACCCGGCGTCCCGTCGCCGCCCGGCGCTGCGTCCGCCACGCCCGTCCCGGAGCCCGCGGGCGGCGCCTCGTCCCCGCCCGGCGCCGCGAGCACCGTCGTCGTCCTGCGCGGCGTGGCCGACCCCGTGGCCGCGCTCGCCGATCTCACGGGGTGTCGGGCGATCGTGCGCTCCACGGGCTCGCCGCTCGTCCCGCCCGTCCGCGGCTCGGCGGTGGATGCCGCCGCGGCAGCCGCCGGGCGCGATGCGGGCTGGCTGTTCGTGCCGCCGGGCCCCCAGGCCTCGACCAAGGCGTGGCTGGGCGACGACGTGGTCGCGCTGGCGCTCGCCGTGGGCCAGCCCGTGGTGGCGATCAGCCCGGCGGGCGTGGTCTGGCTGGGCGGGCCGGCCGGCGCCACGCGCTGGGCGCCCATCGCCACGCCCGCCGGCCGAACGGCGTGGGTGATGGCCAACGACGAGGCGGCGGGCACCGGGGCGTGCGACCCCTGGAGCCCGCCGGGCGAGGTTGACGGCCTGCGCGCCGTGGCCTGCGCCGGGCTGAACGTGCCGTCCTGCCTGGACCTGCTGCCGGTCGCCCGCGGCGTGCCGGGGCTGATCCGGCCTGGGGGCGACCTCGTGGGGGCGGTGCCGTCGTGCATCGACTCCCACGGCTGCTTCGCCATGCCGCTCACGCTGATCGGGGTGCCGGCCGGCTGGTCCGGGTCGCTCGGCGAGATTCGGGCGGTCACCGTGGACCAGGCGACCAACGCGCTCGCCGCCACGCCGCCCGACATGCTGCCGAGCGACGCGCTCGAGGCGCTGGGCCGCCCGTCGCTGCCGCTGCCCGTGGGCGGCGAGACGGCTCGCGGGAACGACTGCCGCAGCACGATCGCGGGGCCGCTGCGGGGCGCGCCGTGGGACCCGCGCGTGGCCTGGGTGGGGAACACCGCGGTTCGCTGGCCAACGGGCACCACGGTGCGGTTCCTGCCGTTCGCGGGCCTGTCCGCGCCCGGCGAGCCGAACCCGACCGAGGCCTGGCTCGACCAGACGGTGATCGTCACCGGATCGCTCGACCGCACGGGCATGCGGTTCGACGCCTGCCACGTGTCGCTGGCCCCGGTCGCCACGGCCCGCCCGTCGCCGTCCGGGTAGTCTGGGGAGGCGGCGTCGCCCATCGCGTGCCGCGGTCTCGGCTCCGGACCCCGCGCCGCGCGGAGCCGCCCCGTGACCGGCGGCGCTCGGAGGCACAGGAGCGGCAGGCATGGCGGCCAGCGAACCCGTCCCGGTCATGCGAGCCTCGATCGTCGAGTGCTGGGTGTTCCGCGCGACTCCGGCGAACGGGGTCGAGATCCTGCTGGGCCGGCGTGCGTCGCACCGAATCTTCCCCGGGCTGTGGCAGTGCGTGACCGGCCGGGTGGAGCCGGGCGAGCGGGTGCCGATGGCGGCCCTGCGCGAGGTGCGCGAGGAGACCGGCCTGGGCGAGGCGGAGATCGAGGCGTTCTACGACCTCGACCAGATCGCCCCGCTGTACAACGAGGCGTCCGACGGGGTGACGTTCTCGGCGATCTTCGCGGTCCGCGTGCGGCCCGACGCCGAGGCCCGTCCCTCGCACGAGCATGACGCCCAGCGCTGGGTGCCCGCCCCGGAGGTCCCGGCGATCGCCGTCTGGCCCGCCTACGCGGAGTCCGTGCGGCGGATCACGGAGGTGCTGGCCGACCCCGCCCGCGAGCGCTGGTTCCGCCTGGACGCCGAGGGGCGGCGGGTCGCGCGGCTGCCGAGCGCCTGAGCGGTCGTCGTGTCGTCAGCGCCGCGCGTCTCGCGTGACCGCGTCCGGACGCCCGCCGGCATCGCCTGGACACTGCTTCCTGCGCCCCGCCGGGGCCCGCGCGCGTTTCGCGTGGCGATGCAATGGTGCGCTGCCGGCACAGATCGATCCCCCCGCGACACGAACGTGCGCGCCGGGCCCCGGTCCGGGCTCGCCACCGCACGAGCGCTGCCCGAGCGCACGCGCCTGTGCGGCGAGCGCACGGATGGACCGCCTGGCGCAAGGGCCGTGCGGGACGCGGCCCCGGTGACGCGCCCGGAGGTCCGTCGGCGAGAGCTTCGGGCGCTCGGTGGGGTCCGCGATCCGCGCCCGGAAGCGGCGCTCCCGCTCGGTGGGGGCGGGGAGTGCGGCCAGGCGCGCCGCGCGCGGGTTGAGCCCGAGGGCGATCGTCCCGATGCCCCGCCCCTGCACGTCGCGTCGCGGCCCTCGAAGACGGTCACCACCTTGAGGCCCTTGGCCCGACCCACTCCTGCGGCTTGGACAGCTCCAGCGGAGTCTCGCCAGCTCGCCGCAGCGCTTCTCCGAGCGCGGCTGCCTCGCCTCGAGCTCGGTCTCGTCCGGCCCGATCGCGATCAGGGCGTCGTCGGCCGGCCCAGCCGCCTGCCGGGTAGACTGTCGGCAATCCGGCGGAGGACCCGAGATCGCGTGAGGACGACAGCATGACCGAGACCCTGGCGAACCGCCGCGTCTTCCGCTCGAAGGTGGACACGATCCGCCCGACCTACGGCTTCGAGGACGTCTCCCTCGCCCCGGGAACCGACACGGTGGACCCCGCCGACGTCGTCCTCGAGCAGTCGTTCTGCGGCCTCCCGCTGGGCATTCCGGTCATCGCCGCCGCCATGGACGCCGTGGCCGACGTGCGGCTGTCGGCCGAGCTCGCCCGTCTCGGCGGTCTGTCGGTCCTCAACCTCGAGGGCGTCCAGTTCCGCTACGACGACCCGGCCGAGGTGCTGGCCCGCATCATCGCCGCGCCGGACGGGGAGATCCAGAACGTCCTCGCCGAGGCCTACCTGGCACCGATCCGCGAGGCGCTCATCGCCCGGCGCATCGCCGAACTGCACGCCGCGGGCTCGAAGGCCGCCTTCTCGGCCACGCCCGGGGTCGCCCTGCGGTTCGGCGAGCTGTGCGCGGAGGCCGGCGCGGACCTGTTCCTCGTCCAGAGCCAGGTGAGCTCCGCCCGCCACGTCGCGTCCGGGTACAGCCCGCTGTCGCTCGACGAGTTCACGCGCCGAATGCCGATCCCGGTCGCGGTGGGCAACACCACCAACGCCGACGCTGCGTTCCAGCTCATGGAGCAGGGCGCGGCCGCGATCTTCGTGGGCGTGGGCCCCGGGGCCGCGTGCACCACGCGCGAGGTGCTCGGCATCGGCGTGCCGCAGGTCACGGCCGTGTGCGACGTGGTCGCGGCGCGGGACGCCTACCTGGCCGAGACCGGGCGGTACGTGCCGGTGGTGGCCGACGGCGGCATGAAGCGCGGCGGCGACATCGCCAAGGCCATCGCCTCGGGTGCGGACGCGGTCATGCTGGGCTCGCCGCTGGCGCGGGCCGCGGAGGCGCCCGGCCGGGGCACCAACTGGGGCATGGCCGCCCCGTCGCCGGTGCTGCCGCGCGGCACGCGGATCAAGGTGGGGACCGCCGGCCCGCTGGGCCAGATCCTCTACGGCCCCTCGCACGTCACTGACGGCACGCAGAACCTGATGGGCGCCCTTCGTCAGTCGATGGCGGCGCTCGGCGCACGGACCATCGCGGACATGCACGGGGTGGAGATCGTGTACGCGCCGTCGGTGGTGACCGAGGGCAAGTCCTGGCAGCTGCGCGGGAAGTAGCTGGGCACGGCCCGGGCACGGGCGCGTCACCGGGTCACCGCGCCACCGCGTCACCGCGCCACCGCCCCCGGCGGTGCGATGAACGGTGCCGGGCCCTTGCGGGCCGGGGCGCGTCACCGCGCCACCGCGCCACCGCCCCCGGCGGTGCGATGAACCCCGCCGGGCCGGGGCCAGCCGGGCCAGCCGCGTCACCGCGTCACCGCCCCCGGCGGTGCGATGAACGGTGCCGGGCCCTTGCGGGCCGGGTCACCGCCCCCGGCGGTGCGATGAACGGTGCCGGGCCCTTGCGGGCCGCGTCACCGCCCCCGGCGGTGCGATGAACCCCGCCGGGCCCTTGCGGGCCGGGTCACCGCCCCCGGCGGTGTAATGAACCCCGCCGGGCCCGGACACCGCCTGCGGCGGTATCCGGCGGGCGGGCCGGTCGTGGGCTGGCCGGTGGGCGTCGTGTTGCACCGCCGGGGGCGGTGTCCCGGCAGGTTCTGCGGTTGGGTCTTGGACGTGGCGCGACACCGGGTCGGTCCGGCAGCGAGCCGGCGACCGTAGGCCTGGGCCCGGCCACGGGCCCGTGGCCGGGCCCAGGCGGACCGATGCACGGCGCTGCCGTGGACCGCGGGCCCACGAGCGAGCCCACGAGCGGGCCGACGAGCGGGCCCACGCGCGGACCTATGAACGAGGGCCCGCATCCGGGCCGATGACCGGCGGCCGCGCCGGTTCGCTGGCCTCGATCCGCAACCATGGGCTCGGTAGACTTGCGGGACACGATCGAAGCAACCTCGGGAGGGCCCATTGGCCGAGCCGGACCAGAACCAGCATTCGGAGTCGCGGCCCGCCGCGGGGGCCGAACCGGCGGCCGGGGCACAGGTCCCCCCCGGGGCCGAACCGGCGGCCGGGGCACAGGTCCCCCCCGGCGCCGAGCCGGACCGCGCCCCCGGCGCCGAGCCGGTTGCCGCGACGCGGTACGCGCCGGGCGGCGCGACGTCGCGTGGCAAGACGGTCCACGGCGAGGCAGCGAACGCCGGCCACCGCGTCCTCGCGCCGGACGACGCGGAGGTGGAGGCGTACCTCGAGGTGGCGCTCGACGCGCCCGCGCCCGAGCGCGCCCCCACCGACCCGCCGATCGCCGCCCTCGAGCCCGAGCCCGGCGTCGTGGCCATCCTGGACTTCGGCAGCCAGTTCGCCCAGCTGATCGCCCGCCGCGTGCGCGAGCTCAACGTCTACTCGGAGCTGCTCCCGCACGACACGCCCCTCGCCGAGCTGGAGCGCCGGGGCGTACGGGCGATCATCCTCTCGGGCGGTCCCAACTCCGTCTACGACGAGGGTGCCCCGAAGGCCGACGCCTCGATCTGGAGCGGCCGGCTCCCCGTCCTGGGCATCTGCTACGGCGCCCAGCTCATGGCGCTCGAGCTCGGCGGCGACGTGCAGCCGTCGTCCAAGCGCGAGTACGGCCCGGCGACCGTCCAGGTGACCCGCGACGACGGCCTGTTCGCCGGCCTGGACCGCGAGCAGCCCGTCTGGATGAGCCACGGCGATTCGATCACGCGCCTGCCGGACGGCTTCGAGGCCACCGCGCAGACGGACTCGACCCCGTTCGCCGGCCTGCGCGCGCCGGACCGCCACCTGTACGGCATCCAGTTCCACCCGGAGGTGGCGCACACGCCCCGCGGCAAGCAGTTGCTGCGCAACTTCGTCACCGGCATCGCGCGCATCCCGCCCGCCTGGACCCCCGCCAACTTCATCGACACCACCGTGGCCGAGATCCGCGACCGCGTGGACCGGCACGCCCGCGAGACCGGCTCCGACGGCAAGGTGATCTGCGCGCTCTCGGGCGGCGTGGACTCGGCCGTGGCCGCCACCCTCGTGCACCGCGCCGTGGGGGACCGCCTGACCTGCATCTACGTGGACCACGGGCTGATGCGCAAGAAGGAGTCGGAGCTCCTGCGCGTCACGTTCGAGGCCAACCTGGGCATGAACCTGGTCATGGTGGACGCGCGCGAGCGGTTCCTCGCCCGCCTCGCCGGGGTGACCGACCCGGAGGAGAAGCGCCGGATCATCGGCGACGAGTTCATCCGCGTGTTCGAGGAGGAGGCGACCCTGCTCGGCCGGATCGACTTCCTCACCCAGGGAACGCTGTACCCGGACGTCATCGAGAGCACCGCTCCCGAGACCAAGACCGCCCAGAAGATCAAGACCCACCACAACGTCGGCGGGCTGCCGGCGGACCTGCGGTTCCAGCTGATCGAGCCGCTGCGCTACCTGTTCAAGGACGAGGTGCGCCTGGTGGGCACCGCGCTGGGGCTGCCGGACGCCATGGTGCAGCGCCAGCCGTTCCCCGGGCCGGGCCTCGCGATCCGCATCATCGGCGAGGTGACCGCCGAGCGGCTGGACACCCTGCGCGAGGCCGACTGGATCGTCATCGACGAGATCAAGGCCGCCGGGCTCTACCGGAGCGTGTGGCAGTCCTTCGCCATCCTCACGCCGGTGCGCTCGGTTGGCGTGATGGGCGACGGGCGCACCTACGCCAACGTGGTGGCGATCCGCGCCGTGACGTCCGAGGATGGGATGACCGCCGACTGGGCGAAGCTGCCGTACGACGTGCTGGGCAAGATCTCGTCGCGCATCGTGAACGAGGTGCCCGGCGTCAACCGCGTCGTGTACGACATCTCGTCCAAGCCGCCGGCGACGATCGAGTGGGAATGACGCCCTGACCGATTAGGGGGTAGACGCAGGGGTGAGGGGGTACACAATGCGCGCATGGCCGATGAGATGAGCACGCCCGAGAGTCGCTGTCCGTGGTGTTCCGCCGCCCTGCCCGACCCGGCGGTGGACAAGTGCCCGTCGTGCGGCGCCCAGCTTGTCCGCGCGTCGGGGGCCGAGCCCAGCCTGCCGGGCGTGACCGCGCTGGACGCGGAGGCCATCCTGCGCGCCCGGTCCGCGGCGGGCAGGTCTCGCGGCGGCATCCTGGGCTTCCTGACCGGGCGCGACCTGCCGGAGATCGACGCGGGCGACACGGCCGAGTCGCTGGCCCCGCCCGACGACGCCGTGCGCCGCGAGATGCTGCGGCTCCAGCTCGAGGCGGAGCAGGCCGACGCCGTCGCCGAGTCCGTGGCGCTCCGGTCCGACGCGCTCGCCGAGCGGGGTGCCCACCTCGACGAGCTCAACGCCATCGAGGAGCAGGCCGAGGCCGAGTACGAGTCCGTGGCGGAGGGCCGGCCGATCGCATCGCCGCCAGCGGACGCGCCCGAGGGGCCGGCGTCGGGGCGTTGAGGCGCCTGCGCCGCTGAGTCCCGCCAGTCCGGGCCGCCGACCGCGGGCGGTATCCTCGGCCGATGCCCGAACGCCTTCCCCATCCCGGCCCGTCCTACGTCCGCGAGCACGAGGTTCGCGTCGGGGATCGACGGCTGCGCGCGGGGATGGGCCGACCCCAGGCCGGTCCTGACGACTGGTGGCTCGCGGTCCTGTGGGTGACCGATGAGGACGGCGTGGTCAGCTTCCGCGAGGTGGGCCCGGACGCTGGCCCTCCGCCCGAGCCGCCGCTGCACCATCTCGGCCCCACGCTGGCCGGCAATCTGTCCGGGCTGATCCGGGAGGTGGACGGCCGCTGGGCGATGAAGTTGGTCCCGCTCTACTTGCCCGAGGACGACAGCCAGCCCTGGCGCTGCCCGCTCGTCATCCGCTCGGCGTTCCAGTTCGAGCCCGCCCTCGCCGCGACCCTCGGCTCCAACCAGCTCGCCGATCGCGTGCTGGCCGCGTTTCGCCAGGCGGTGGAATCGCTGCGCCGCAACTGAGGCGCCTGGCTGCCCGGCGTCACGCCCCCCGGGCGGTGCTGCCGCGGCGGGGAACACGCCCCGTCGCGCTGCAGGGGGAATAGACTCGCTGCCATGGGCGACCTCTTCGACGAGTTCAAGCGCGAGATCGAGCGACGTCGGGCTGAGGCCGATGGCCGGGCCGGGCACGGTGACGCCAGCCACCCTGACGCCGAGGACGCAGCCGCTGCGGACGCTCCCGGCGCGGACGAGGCGGGTGGCGACGGCGCGGCAGGCGCCGAAGACACGGACGGCGCGGACGGCGCGGACGAGGCGGACGAGCGCCGGGACCCGCGCTTCGAGGAGCCGGCCCCGATCCGCCGGCGCGCGGCCGGCGGCCGAGGGGGACGCGGCGGCGGCCGCCC
>JAJXTS010000122.1 GCA_021783595.1 Chloroflexota bacterium
CGGTCCTCGCCGGTGACGGCGCCGAGCTTCAACTGGAGACGGACAGCCAAGGCAGGCCTCGTTGGATTCGCGACGACTGGTGCAGCGACGCATGCCGGGGCCGTCAGGTGACGCGGCGCGCCACCGCCCCGCGAGGTGGTCCCGGATTATACCCGCGGTCGGCGCGGCTCCCGGGACCCCTGCCCGCCGCTCGACGCCGAGGTCAGCCGGAGCAGGCGAGCCGCGTGCCCGCCCGGAGCAGCCGAGAAGGCGGCGAGCAGCTCCGTGGCCCGCATCCGAAGCTCGGCGGCCACGATGGGCTCGTCCGTCTCGACCACCGCGGTGTCGCGCTCGAGGGCCACGAGGCGGCAGGCGCCGACGGCGGGCGGCACCCGCTCGGCGACCAGGGCGTCCCATGCGGCCATGGCCCGGGCGAGGCGCAGGTGTTCCTCCAGCCCCAGACGGCGGGCGGCCTCGGGCAGCAGGTCGGCGACACGGTCCGGGCGCCGGCGACGGGACGGGGACTCGGGGTCGTCGCCGCTCATGCGGCGTCGCCCGCCGCGGGGCGGATCACGCGCCCCGCTCCAGCACGGCCGTGCCGTCCGCTGCCGGGCGAACCTCCCACGCGGTTCCGATGGAGCGCAGGGCCGGGTCGATGTCCTCGAGCGTGGTCGTGGTGACGAAGGCCTGGGGCAGCGCGGCGATCCTCCGGACCAGGTGGGCGCGCCGATCCGGGTCGAGCTCGCTGAACACGTCGTCGAGGAGCAGCAGGGGCGGCCGGGTGTCGACGGCCGTCAGCATGTCCAGCTCCGCCAGCTTGAACGCGAGGATCGCGGTGCGCTGCTGGCCCCGGGAGGCGAATGTCGCCAGCGGCCGGCCGGCCATCTCGAACACCAGGTCGTCGCGGTGCGGGCCCACCAGGGTGGTCCCGTTCCAGACCTCCTTGTCCGCGGTCTCGGCCAGGCGGCGGGCCAGGGCGTCGCGGACCGATTCGCCCGCGGCCTGCGGGGCGTTCGTGCTGTAGGCGAGCTCCAGCCGACCCCCGGCCGCCTCGTCCGGGGCGATCTCCGCGTGGGCTGCAGCCAGCGGCTCGGCGAGCGCCGTGAGCAGGCGCTGGCGCTCCTCGCGGACGGCCGCGCCGGACTCGAGCAGCTGCGCGTCCCAGAACCGGAGCTCGTCTCGGGTCGCCTGCTCCTCGCGGATGAGCCGCAGGAGGCCATTGCGCTGCTGGAGGGCCCGCCCGTACGCGGTCAGGTATCGGGCGTACCCGGGCGAGCGCTGGCCCGCGAGAGCGTCCAGCGCCTCCCGGCGGAGCGACGGGGAGCCCGAGATCAGCAGCATGTCCTCCGGCGCGAACATGACGGTGCGGAGCGTCCCGGCGAGGGCCGCCGCGCGGCGCGGGACACCGTTGACGCGGATCCGCTTCCGGACGCCGCCCGAGGCAGTGCGAACGAGCGCCACCTCGATCGCGTCGCGCAGGTCGGGGGGGCCGTCCGGACGCCCCACGCGGGCCTCGACCCGCGCCAGCTCCCGACCCCACCGAACCAGCTCGACCTCGAAACCCGTTCGGTGGGAGCGCCCCCAGGCGAGCAGGACGATCGCCTCGAGCAGGCTGGTCTTGCCGGCCGCGTTCGGCCCGTATACCAGCTGCGGCCCGCGCTCGAAGACCGCGTCGAGCGTCGCGTAGCCGCGGAGGTCGCGGATCGAGAGGCCGCGCAGGATCGGCGCGTCGAGAGGTGCCCGGGCGGCGCCCGCCCCGTCCGTCAGGAGGTCGTCCGGACGGGCATCACGACGTGGACGTACGCCGCGTCGCCCAGGGGCCGGAACACGCCCGGCGAGAGGGGCCCGTTGAGCTCGAGCGCGAAGCGGTCCGCCGTCACGTTGCTGAGCACGTCGTTGAGGTAGCGCGCGTTGAACGCGATCGTGGTGGGATCGCCCTCGACGGTCGCCTCGACCTCGCCGGTGTAGTCGCCCACCTCGGCGGCAGCGGTGACCGTGATGCCGGCGCCCTCGCCCCCGATCTGGAGCTTGACGATGTTCGCCGACGAGCTGGCGATGAGCGCCGCCGGGCGCACGGCGCGCAGGAGCTCCTCGCGATCGAGCTCGACGGTCGTCGCGTGGGTGGCCGGCAGGACCTGCTGATAGTTGGGGAACTGGCCGTCGATCAGGCGCGACACGATGTCGATGCCCTCGAGGTGGAACAGCACCTGGTTGCGCGCCTGGGCGAGCACGAGCTCGACGGGGTCGTCGGTGTCGGCCAGGACGCGCTCGAGCTCGTGGAGCGAGCGAGCCGGGATCACCACCGATACCGCCTCGACGGGATCCAGGATGTCGATCGACCGGACCGCGATGCGGTAGTTGTCCGCGGCCGCGAGGGTGAGGCGGTCCCCCTCGAACTTGGCCAGGACGCCGGTGAGGATCGGCCGGGCCTCGTCGCTCGCCGCTGCGAAGGTGGTCTCCGAGAGGGCCTTGCGGAGCAGCTTCTGGCTGATGCGCGTGGTCGGGCGCTCGCCAGCGGTCTGGATGGTGGGGAACTCCTCCGCGTCGATGCCCTTGACGTGCGTCGCGAAGCGGCCGGCGCGAATGTGGAGCGTGTCCGTCCCGACGAGCTCGAGGTCCACGCGCTCGCTCGAGGGCAGGGCGCTGACGAGGTCGGTCAGCAGCCGGGCGGGGATCGTGGTGGCGCCCTCGGCGTCGATCCGGCCGGGGATCCAGCAGGTGATGCCGATCTCGAGGTTGGTGGCCGTGAGCTTGAGCCCCGCGTCCTCGGTCCGGAGCAGGACGTTGGCGAGCACCGGGAGCGTGCTCCGGGACGAGACCGCCCGCGACACGACCGACAGGCCGCGCGCCAGGTTTTCCTGCATGACCGAGAGTTTCACGTCGGGTTGTCTCCGCTGCGTGGGTGCCGGCGGCCGTGTCGTCCGGTGGCGCGCGGCGCTCCAGGCTGGGTGGGGAGCGGGTGGCGCGCGGTGTGGGTCTTCTGGTGGAAGTGTGCCCTATCTTCTCATTCCGTCATCACCGTCATCATGCCGTGGACGCTGGGGATTGCGCCTCGTGGCCCCGCACGAGCGAGGTGTGGGTGAGACCCCGCGGGCTGTGGACAGCGGTGGGCGCGCCGGTGATTCGCGGGGGATGGAAGCGTGGATGAAAGACGGGGTTTCCCCGAGGCGGCCGCGCCGGCACCCCGGAACGGTCAGCTTGTCCGGAGACCCGTCCCCGCCGAGAGGCGTTCCGTCCACGGAGGGCGGATGTTGTCCACCGGTTGTCGACGCGTTCCCGACCCGGCTGATCCCGGTGTTTTCCCGCCCTGCCCCGCTGACGCTCCTCGCCGGGCGGCCGCCGACCCGGCCAGCCGATCGCGGCACCTGACAGCGGCACGGGTCCGTCTTGCGCACCGCTATCGAGCGATTCGGGCGGCGCCGGGGCGCCAAACGCCCGGCAGAGCCGCGACGGCTGGCCGCCTACTCGGAGTAGATCAACTCCCGGACGGCGGCAACCTCGCGGCGCAGCTCGTCGTTGACCAGGATCTCGCGGTTGATCTTGTCGCACGCGTGGAGAACGGTGCTGTGGTCCCGGCCGCCCAGTTCGGCGCCGATCCGCAGCAGCGAGACGTCCGTCTCCTCGCGCATCAGGAACATCGCGATCTGCCGCGGCATGACGATGCTCTTCTCGCGCTTCTGCCCGCGCAGCATGTCCATGCCCACGCCGTAGTAGTCCGAGACGGCCTTGGCGATGCGCTCCGGCGTGACCTGCCGCTTCTTGGGGTTGTAGAGCACGTTGGACAGAACCGCCTGGGCCAGGTCGATCGAGATGGGCATGGCGCCCATCGACGCGTAGGCCACGATCCGGTTGAGGGCGCCCTCGAGCTCGCGGACGTTGGACACGACCTTGCGGGCGACGAACTCCACGGCGTCCGACCCGATCGGCGTCCCCTGCTCCTCCGCCTTGGCGCGCAGGATGGCGATGCGCGTCTCGAGATCCGGCACGGTCAGGTCCGCGATCAGCCCCCACTCGAAGCGGCTCCGGAGCCGCTCCTCGAGCGTGAGGATGGCCTTGGGCGGCCGGTCCGAGGACAGCACGATCTGCTTGCCGTCCTCGTGGATCGCATTGAACGTGTGGAAGAACTCCTCCTGCGTGCGCTCCTTGTCCGCGATGAACTGGATGTCGTCGATGAGGAGGAGGTCGATCCGGCGATACCGGGCGCGGAACTCGTCGATCTTGCCCTGCTGGATCGAGGTGATGAACTCGTTGGTGAACTTCTCGCTGGTGGCGTAGACGACGCGCTTGCGCGGGAACTTGGCCGCGACCGCGTTGCCGATGGCGTGCATCAGGTGGGTCTTGCCCAGGCCCACACCCCCGTACAGGAACAGGGGGTTGTAGGCGTGGCCCGGCCGCTCGGCCACCGAGAGCGCCGCGGCGTGGGCGAGCCGGTTGGCCGAGCCCACGATGAAGTTGGCGAAGGCGTAGCGCGGGTTGAGGTTGAAGGCGCCGGCGGCCGCGCCCTCGGGCGCGCCCACACGAGTGGGCTCGAGGCGCACCGGCTGGGAGGCGACCGCCGCGGCCTGCTCGGCGAGGGCGTCGCCGGCCGCCACGACGAACTCCACCTGGACGCTGTAGCCCACCACGCGGGCCAGGGTCTGGGAGATCAGGGAGCGGTAGCGACCCTCGAGCCAGTCCTTGGCGAACGCGTTGGGGACGGCGATCCGGAACCGCTGCTCGTCCACCTCGACCAACTGGGTCTCGCGGAGCCAGGTCTCGAAGTTGGCAGGCGACAGCGACACCTGGAGCTCTCCGAGGGCCGCGCGCCAGACCTGCTTCGCGTCCATCCTGCGATCGTTGCCCCTAGTTGCCGAAGGTCGATAGGTAGGGCCTGATGCGGTGCCCGGATAGGGGGTCACGTCGAGGGCGACCCCCCCGGCGCCGACGCTCCCAAGCAGCCGGTATCGAGTTGGGCCGAGACCCCGACAGGGCTCTTGAAGAGCCCTCCGGAGGCCTCCCGGCGGCCTGAGGCTGGGGAACAATACACCGCCCCCGGAGGCCCTGCAAGGCGATTCGGATATACCCCCTGGGGGTATCGAGCGCTGGCCCGACCGGCGAACGCCAGACGTCCTGCACGGTGGTTCCAGACGGCCCTGTCCGCCGCACCGGCGGCGCCGCAGGGTGCTTTCGGGCGTTTGACACCCCTCCGCGTGGCGCCCTATCATCCGCGAGACGAACACGCGCCGCCGCGCTTTCGGGCGCTCGGCGCGTTTGCGTGCCTCTAGGGGTCGGAGCATCCGGGTCCCAAGGCTGATGGAGAGGATCACGGACAGTCCCGATGGGCAAGCCGACGTTTCACCCCAAGAAGCGCCACCGCGCGAAGGAACATGGGTTCCGCGCCCGCATGAAGACGGCGGGCGGCCGACGCGTTCTCGCGCTGCGCCGGGCGAAGGGCCGGAAAGTGCTCAGCGCCTGACCGCTGACGGGCGCAGTCACAATCCGCTGCGGCTCGTCATGCTCTCCCGACCGGGCGATTTCGCCAGGCTGGCGGAGCGGGGCGTCGCCAAGACGCACCCCCTGCTCGTCGGACGGTTCGCGCGGACGGACCTTGACCAGGCCAGGTTCGGTCTCGCCACCGGCAAGCGGCTCGGAGGAGCCGTCGTCCGGAACCGAGTCCGACGCCGAATCCGCGAGGAGCTCAGGGCGATGGCGCCCTCGTTCCAGCCCGGCTGGGACGTCCTCATCATCGCCAGGCCGGCGCTCGTCCAAGCCGACCAGGACGCACTGGTCGGGGCGCTGCAGCGGGTCCTCCGTTCCGGAGGAGTCCTCGGAGGTCGGTCTGATACGTGAGCGGAGTTGGGGTCTGGCTCGGAACGCGGCTGATCCGCCTCTATCGGATCGTGTTCGCCTGGCTGCCGTCCAGCTGCCGGTTCGAGCCCACCTGCTCGCGCTACACGGAACAGGCGATCGCCAAGTACGGGCTGCTGCGGGGCGGCTGGATGGGCGCCAGGCGCATCGGGCGCTGCCACCCATGGAACCCGGGCGGCTATGACCCCGTCCCCTAGCGGATACGAGACCGACCGCGTGACTCGCCTCCAGCACCTCCTCGCCCGGCTCGCGCCGATCCTGCTCGTCGGCGCCGTCCTCGTGCTCGTGGCGGCCTGCGCCCCGGCCACCGGCGGAGCCGGCGCCTCCGGATCCCCGGCCGCCACCCCCGTGCACTCCCAGGCTCCCCTGGAGCCCGCGGTGCTGGGGGCGTCGCCGTTCGACCTGCTGGCCTGGCTGTTCACGCCGATCTTCCAGACGCTGTTCATCGCGCTCGTCGTGCTGGACAAGCTGCTCGGCAACATGCTCCTGGCCATCCTTGCCCTGACCGTCATCATCCGCCTCATCACGATGCCGATCACGCGCAAGCAGCTGGTTGCCTCGCGCCAGACGCAGCTGCTGCAGCCCGAGATCAAGGAGATCCAGCGCAAGTACAAGGGCGACCGCGTCAAGCAGCAGGCGGCCACGCAGGAGTTCTACCGCCAGCGCGGCATCAACCCGGCCGGCGGCTGCCTGCCCATGGTGGCGACCACCGGCCTGCTGATCCCGATGTACTCGGTGTTCAGCCAGGGCCTGACCAACTACGACATCACCCGCATGCTCCGAGTGGGCCCCGTCGACTTCGGCCAGCTGCTGGGCATCACCTGCCCCAGCGCCGTCAACGGGCCGCAGTTCAACCCGGTCCACGGCTACGTGACCAACGCCTGCCTCAGCAGCACGTCCACGATCTTCGGCATCGACTGGGGCATCCCCGAGCCGTTCACCACCGGTCTGTTCGTGTTCGGGTTCGGCCTGAGCGTCCTGGCGATCATCTCGTCGCTGGTGCAGCTCGTTTCGTCCCGCCAGCTCCTGCCGCCGCACGACCCCCGGACGTCGGACGACCCCAGCGTCAAGACGCAGCGCCAGATGGCGTACTTCCTGCCGTTCATCTCCATCCTGTACGGCGGTGTCGTGCCCGCCGGCCTGATGCTCTACTGGATCGCGAGCTCGGCGATCGCCATCGCCCAGCAGTTCCTCGTCGTCGGCTTCGGCGGCATCTTCCCGCTGTTCGGCTGGTATCCCCGGCGGGCTCGCGAGTACCGGCCCCGCTACCACGTGACCGTGCCTGAGCCCAAGCCCAACGCCGGCAATGCCTCGAGCGCGGCGGAGCGCGCGAAGGCCGCCGATCGGGACCTTTCCGCCCTATCGACGATCCGGCCCAACCCCAACAACCGCTCGAGGAGCGGTCGACGAGGGAGACGACGCTGACATGAGCGAGTACCAGGAGTTCACCGGCAAGACGGTCGAGGAGGCCATCAAGGCAGCCTGCGACCAGTTCGGCGTGGGCCTCTCGGACATCGACTTCGAGATCCTCACCTCCGGCAGCCGCGGCGTGCTTGGCATGGGCGCCGAGCCCGCCCGGATCGTCGCCGCGCCCCGCAGCGCCCTCGGTGGCGCGGTGCCGAAGCGCGAAGCGGCCGAGGCCGCGCCGCTCCCCGCGCCCCGCCCGCGCGAGGACCGCCCGTTCGGCGACCGGGAAAGCCGCGGCGGCTACGGCGGCCCGGATCGAGGGCCTCGCCGCGGCGACCGGGGCCACGACCGCGGGCCGCGCCGCGAGGACCGGGGCCCCGAGCGCCCGGCCGGTGCTGGCCGGGGAGGCTCTGAGCTCTCGGCCGCAGAGGTCGCTGCCGTGACCAGCGCGCGCGGGTC
>JAJXTS010000123.1 GCA_021783595.1 Chloroflexota bacterium
TCCTGGGCTTCTCGCCCGAGGAGGCCATCGGGCGCACGTGCTACCAGGTCGTCATGGGTCGCGAGCCCGACGGCCACCCCGTCTGCGGCCGCAACTGCTCGGTCACCCGGAACGCCCGCCGACTGCGGGGGACGGCCAGCTACGACGTTGTCGCCCACGCGCGCGACGGGGCCGCGCGGAGCCTGTCGAACACGGTGCTGGTGATCGACGGCCAGGACGACGGCGCCTTCCACGTCGTCCACCTGCTGCGCGACACGCCGATGGCCGCCCCCGTGCCGAGGCCCGCGGAGCCGGCGCCCGCGGCGCCGGACCAGCAGCCCCTGGCCGAGGCCCTGACGCGTCGCGAGCTGGAGGTCCTGCGCCTCCTCGCCCAGGGGGCCACGCTTGACGAGATCGCCGCGCGCCTGACCATCAGCGCGCTCACCGCCCGCAACCACTCGGCCAGCATCGCGCGCAAGCTCGGCGCGCACAGTCGGCTCGAGACCGTGCTGCTGGCGATGCGCCGAGGGCTGGTCTGAGCCGGGCACGCGGTGGCCGGCGGGCCGAGACTCGACCGAAACATGGTGCAGCCGCACCATGTTTCGGCGGGCGGCCCGGGCACGATACGCACCGGAGATGCTGGGCGTCCGGGGTTGACTGGTGGCGCCCGATATGCTTGCGCGAGATCGAGTCCGTTGGGCTCGGGGAGGATGAGGGCCGCCCGTGGATCCGCTGATGCTGTCCCGATGGCAGTTCGGGATCACCACCGTCTACCATTTCTTCTTCGTCCCGCTGACGTTGGGGCTGGCGTGGATCACGGCCGGCTTCCACCTGGCGTGGTACCGCACCGGGAAGGAGCAGTACCTGCGCCTGACCCGGTTCGTGGGCGAGCTGTTCCTGATCAACTTCGCCATCGGCGTCGTCACCGGCCTCGTCCAGGAGTTCCAGTTCGGCATGAACTGGAGCAGCTACAGCCGGTTCGTGGGTGACATCTTCGGCGCCCCGCTCGCGATCGAGGGGCTGCTCGCGTTCTTCCTCGAGTCCACGTTCCTGGGCCTGTGGATCTTCGGATGGGGCCGCCTGCCCAAGGGCGTCCACGTCGCGACGATCTGGATTGCCGCGCTGGGCACGGCGCTCTCCGCGTACCTCATCCTCGCTGCCAACGCGTGGATGCAGCACCCGGTGGGCTACGAGGTCAACACGGCGGCCGGCCGGGCCGAGCTGAAGGACTTCCTCGCGGTCGCGACCAACGACACGGCGGTCATCACCTTCGTCCACGTGATGGCGGCGGCGTTCCTCACCGCCGGCGCGCTGGTGGCGGGCGTCGCCATGTGGCGCCTGGTCAGCCACCCGGGCAAGGACGACGGCGCATTCCGGGCCACGGCGAAGGTGGGCTCCGTGATCCTGCTGATCGCGGGCCTCGCAGTTGCCGTCACGGGCGACATGCAGGGCAAGCTCATGACCGCCGAGCAGCCGATGAAGATCGCCGCGGGCGAGGCGCTGATGAACACCGAGCAACCCGCGGCGTTCTCGCTGATCACCATCAAGTCGCTGGACGGCACCCAGACCCTGGTCGACATCCGCATCCCGAACGTGCTGTCGTTCCTGGCCACGGGCAACTTCAACGGCAAGGTCCAGGGCGTCAACGATCTCCAGGCGCAGTACCAGCAGACATACGGCCCGGGCGACTACGTCCCCAACATCCCGGTCACCTACTGGACATTCCGCCTGATGATCGGCGCCGGGACGCTCGCCGCCCTGGCGGCCGCGTGGTTCCTGTTCCGGATGCGCAAGGGCAAGCTGCCCACCAAGGGCGCCGTGACGGTCGCGCTGGCGCTGCCCTTCCTGCCGCTGGCCGCCAACAGCTTCGGCTGGCTGTTCACCGAGATCGGCCGCCAGCCGTGGATCGTGTTCGGCCTGATGCAGACGTCCGCGGGCGTGTCGCCGACCTCGACCACGCTGGACGTGCTGATCACCGTCGTCGGCTTCACGGTGCTGTACGGCGCGCTGGCCGTGGTGATGGTGGGCCTGATGGCCCGCCGCGTCCGGGACGGCCTGCCGGAGGCAGCCGCCGACCAGGGCTTGGAGCATGAGGCCGAGGCAGACCTCGGCTTCGGATACTAGGGGACGCGGAGATGGACCTCACCACCGTCTGGTTCGCCCTCATCGCCGGCCTCTGGATCGGCTACTTCTTCCTCGAGGGCTTTGACTTCGGCGTCGGCATCCTGGCGCCGTTCCTGGGCAAGAACGAGTCCGAGCGGCGCGCCCTGCTGCGCACCATCGGCCCGGTCTGGGACGGCAACGAGGTCTGGGTCATCGTCGCCGGCGGCGCCACGTTCGCCGCGTTCCCCGAGTGGTACGCGACGCTGTTCTCGGGCTTCTACCTGGCGCTGTTCCTGCTCCTCGTCGGGCTCATCGTCCGGGGCATCGGGATCGAATACCGGAACAAGCGCAGCTCGACCGCGTGGCGCACGCGCTGGGACATGCTGATCGCGCTCGGCAGCTTCATCCCCGCGCTGCTGTGGGGGGTGGCGTTCGCGAACATCGTGGCCGGCGTGCCGATCGACGCCAGCAAGAACTTCACCGGCGACCTGTTCACCCTGCTCAACCCGTTCGGGCTGCTCGGCGGCCTGACCACGCTGTCGCTGTTCCTGACCCATGGCCTGACGTTCCTGGCGCTCAAGACCGAGGGCGACCTCCGGGCGCGGGCCAACGCGATGGTCATGCCCGTCGGCATCGCCGCGGCCGTCATCGCCGTGGCGTTCCTGGGCTGGGCCAACGCGCAGCGCGGCTCGACGCTGTCCGAGGTGACGTCGGTCGTGGCGGCGCTCGCGCTCGTCGTGGCGCTGGTCGCCAACCGCGTCAAGCGCGAGGGCTGGGCGTTCCTCCTGACCGGCGTGACGCTGGCGCTGGCGGTGGTGAGCCTGTTCGCCGCCCTGTACCCCGACGTCATGCCGTCCTCGACCAACCCCGCCTACAGCCTGACGATCACCAACGCCTCGTCCACGCCCTACACCCTGACGATCATGACGGTCGTCGCGGTGATCTTCACGCCCATCGTCCTGATCTACCAGGGTTGGACCTACTACATCTTCCGCAAGCGCGTCTCGGTGGACCGGACCCCGGTCAAGTCCTGACGTGCCGCGGCCGCGTCCCCGGCCGATGACCACGCACCTCCGTCTCCTCACCGCGGGTGGGATCGCCACCGCCGCACTCGTCGGGGCGGTGGCGATCGGCGTTCTCGGAGCCGCCCTCGCCGTGGCGCAGGCGTGGCTCCTGGCGCACGCCATCAGCGCGGCGTTCCTGCACCAGGCGGACGTGGCGTCCCTCGCCTGGACCCTCGCCCCGCTGGCGCTCGTGCTCGCGGGCCGCGCCGGTCTGGCGTGGGCATCGGAGCTGGTCGCCGTCTGGATCAGCGGCCGGGTCAAGGCGGACCTCCGGGCGCGGGTCCTGGCCGCCGCGGTCGCGCAGGGCCCGCGCCTGGCGGCGGACCGCTCCACCGCCCAGACGGCGCTCCTGGTGACCCGCGGCCTGGACGCGCTCGACGGCTACTACGCCCGGTACGTGCCGCAGCTGGTCCTGGCCGTGATCGTGCCGGTCGCCGTGATCGCGTGCCTCGCCTTCGTGGACCTCGTGGCCACCCTCACCGTGGCCCTCACCGTGCCGCTCATCCCGCTGTTCATGGCGCTCATCGGCCGGATGTCCGCGACCCATCGCGACCGCCGGTGGTCCGCGCTCGGGCGCCTGGCGCACCGGTTCGCGGACGTCGTCGCCGGCCTGCCGACGCTCCGCGCGTTCGGTCGCGCGGAGGCGCAGGTCGCCACTCTCCGGCAGGCCACCGACGCCTACCGCGTCTCCACGCTCGCCACCCTGCGCGTCGCCTTCCTGTCGGCGATGGTCCTCGAGCTGCTCGCGACGATCTCGGTGGCGCTCGTGGCGGTGGGCGTCGGGCTGCGCCTGCAGAACGGCGAGCTCGGTCTGGAGGTGGGCCTGTTCGCCCTCGTCCTCGCGCCCGAGGCCTACCTGCCGCTGCGGCGGCTGGGATCCGAGTTCCACGCGGCCGAGGAGGGCGTGGCCGCCGCCCGCGACGCGTTCGCCCTGCTCGACGCCGCCGCCGTCGCACGGGACCGCCACGGCGGCTCGCGACCGCCGGACCGCCTGGACGCGGTGACGGTCGAGGGCGTGTCCGTGGCGCAGCCGGGGCGCGAGCTGGTCGCGCCGGCCGGCGCCACGCTCGAGGTGCGGCCCGGCGAGCTGGTCGCGATCACCGGGCCGAGCGGGGCCGGCAAGAGCACCCTGCTCGCGACGATCCTGGGCTTCGCGGCGCCCACGGCCGGGCGCGTCACCGTGCGCGGCGCCGACGGGTCCGCCACGGACGTCGCGGCGCTCGACCCGCGCGCCTGGCAGGACCGGATCGCCTGGGTGCCGCAGGTCCCGTACCTCGCGCCCGGGTCGGTGGCGGACAACGTCCGCCTCGGGTCGCCGGACGCGGACGACCGCTCCGTGGCGGCGGCGCTTGCCGCGGTCGGCCTGGGCGACCTGCCGCTCGGCCGCCTGGTGGGCGAGCGGGGAACCGGCCTGTCGGGCGGCGAGCGGCGCCGCGTGGGCGTCGCCCGGGCGCTCGTCCGGCGCGCGTCGCTGCTCCTGCTCGACGAGCCCACCGCCGGCCTCGACGCCGAGGCCGAGGCGCGGGTGCTCGCTGCCATCCGCGCCGAGGCGGCTCGCGGGGCGGCCGTCGTCCTGGTCGCGCACCGGCCGGGAGCCGTCGCGGAGGCCGACCGAACCGTCGCGGTTCGCTGGGCGTCCCTCGCGGGGCCTGCCGCCGAGGGCGACGCGGCGGGACCCGGGGCCAGCCGGTCGGCACCGGGGGCGGTGCCCGCATGACGGCGCTCGTGGCGGTCCTTCGCTTCGGTCGCCCTGTCACCGGACGGCTGCTGCTGGCCGTCCTGGCCGGGACCGGCGCGGCTGCCTGCGCCATCGGCCTCTCGGCCACATCGGCCTGGCTGATCTCGAAGGCGGCCGAGCAGCCGCCCATGTTCGCGCTCTTGCTCGCCGTCACCACCGTCCGGGCGTTCGGCATCGGCCGCGGCGTGTTGCGCTACGCCGAGCGGCTCGCCGCGCACGACGCGGCGTTCCGCGTCCTGGGCGAGCTGCGCGGGGCCACGTACGCGCGCCTGGCGCGCCTGGCGCCCGCGGGCCTGGCCGAGCTCCGGTCCGGCGACCTGCTGGCGCGGCTGGTCGGCGACGTGGACGGGCTCGCCGACCTGTGGCTGCGCGTCCTGCTCCCCGGCGCGTCGGCGGGGATCGCGACGGCGGGCGCCGTCCTGCTGGTGGGCGGGCTCCTGCCGGCGGCCGGCGTGGTGCTGGCCCTGACCGTGCTGCTGACCGCGATCGGCGGCCCGGCTGCCGCGGCGCTGGTGGCCCGCCGCGCGGAGCGCTCGCTGGCCCCGGCCCGTGGCGCGCTCGCCGAGACGGCGCTCGAGACGCTGCGCGGCGCGCCCGAGCTCATGGCGCTCGGCGCCGCCCCCCGGGCGCTGGACACGGTGCGGGCTGCCGATGCCAGGCTCGCCGCGGCCGAACGGCGCTCGGCGCTGGGCGCCGGGACCGGGACGCTGGTCGCCGGCATCGCGTCGGGTGTCGCGGTGTGGCTGTCGCTGGCGGCCGGGATCGCCGCGGTGCGGGCCGGTAGCCTCGACGGCGTCGCTCTGGCCGTGGTGGCGCTCACCCCGATCGCCGTCCACGAGGTGGTGACCCCGCTGGCGCCCGCGGCCCGGCTCCTGCCCGGTCTGGCCGCCTCGGCCGGCCGTGTCATCGAGCTCCTCGCACGGCCGGAGCCGGTCCGCGAGCCGGCGAGCCCGGCCGCTGTCCCCGACGGTCCGCTCGGTCTCCGCGCCCGCGGGCTGCGCGTCCGGTACCCGGGCGCCGGATCCGATGCCCTCGGGCCGCTCGCCCTCGACGTGCCGGCCGGGTCCCGCCTCGTGGTGACCGGGCCCAGCGGCAGCGGGAAGTCCACCCTCGCCGCCGCGTGCCTGCGGTTCCTCGACCCGGTCGGCGGCTCGCTGGCGCTGGTGGGCTCGGGTGGCGTGGCCGTGGACGTCACCTCGCTCGCCGGGGACGACGTCCGGCGCGCCACGGGCCTGTGCGAGCAGGACCCCCACGTGTTCGACGGGACGCTGGGCGACAACCTGAGACTCGCCCGGCCGGCCGCAACCGACGCCGAGCTCGCGGCGGCCCTCGCCGCGGCGGGGCTGCTCGGGTTCGTCCGCTCGCTCCCGGCCGGGCTCGCGACGCCGGTGGGGGAGCACGGGGCGAGGCTGTCCGGCGGCCAGCGCCAGCGGCTGGCGCTGGCCCGGGCGCTGCTCGCCGACGTGCGCGTCCTGATCCTCGACGAGCCCACCGAGCATCTCGACGAGCCCGCGGCCCGGGCGTTCGCGGCGGAGCTGCCGTCGGCGGCGGCGGGCCGGACTCTCCTGGTCCTGACGCATCGCCCGGAGCTGTTCGACGGTCCCGAGTGGGCGCGCGGGCCCGAGCTGGGGTCCGGGCAGTCGTAGACTCGTGGCATGGACGACGACGCCCTCTGCTTTCTGCCCGCCGCTGACCTGGCGCGACGCATCCGCGCCGGCGACGTCAGCTCCGTCGAGGCCGTGGGCGCCTGCCTCGCGCGCATCGAGGAGGTCAACCCGGCGCTCAACGCGGTGGTCCGGCTCGCGCCCGACGCGCGGAGCCGAGCCCGGGCCGCCGACGAGGCGTTCGCGCACGGCGAGCCGCTGGGGCCGCTCCACGGCGTCCCGTTCACGCTCAAGGACTCGATCGACACCGCCGGCCTGGTCACGACGGCAGGCACGGTCGGCTGGCGGCACCGGGTGCCGAGACGCGACGCAACGGTGGCCGCGCGGCTGCTGGCCGCCGGCGCCATCCTGCTGGGCAAGACGAACACGCCGGAGTTCACCTGGTCCGACGAGACCGACAACGACGTGTACGGCCGGACCAACAATCCCTACGACCTCGAGCGCACGCCGGGCGGGTCGAGCGGCGGCCCGGGCGCCATCGTCGCTGCCGGCGGCTCGCCGTTCGACATCGGCAGCGACACCGGCGACTCGATCCGCCAGCCCGCCCACGTGTGCGGGATCGCGGGGATCAAGCCCACCAGCGGCCGCGTCCCGCGCACCGGCCACTGGCCGGACTACCGGGGGATCCTGGGCCCCCTGACGCAGCTCGGCCCGATGGCGCGGCGCGTGGACGACCTCGCGCTGGTGCTGCCTGTGATCGCCGGGCCGGACGGCGAGGACCCGCAGGTGGCGCCCGTCCCGATGCCGGACCTCGAGCGGCGCGACGTCCGCGGGTTGCGGGTCGTGGCGTTCGCCGACAACGGGATCCGGACGCCGACGCCGGCCACTGCGGCCGCGGTCGAGGCGGCCGTCAGCGCGCTGGCGGAGGCCGGCGCCATCGTGCGCCGCGAGGTGCCGCCGGGCCTGCGGGAGGCGTGGCAGGTCTGGGACGCGATGATCCGCGCCGACGGATGGGCGTGGCTGCGGCGGCTCATAGCCGGCGCCGGCACCCCCGGCATGGGCTCGTACGACACGCGCGGCTGGCTGTCGCCGGCGACCGCGCTGCCCGGACCCGAGCTCACGGCGCTGCTCGAGCGGGC
>JAJXTS010000124.1 GCA_021783595.1 Chloroflexota bacterium
GTAGGCGCGGAAGCCGTCACGCTCGTCTTCGAGGAAGGAGAGGGCGTCGAGGTACATGGCCGCATCGTAGCCGCCCACCCGCCGGGCCCGCTGCGCCTGCCGCGCGTGTTGGTCCTCGACGGCCTCGCGCGCGACGCCATGGCGCCCGTCGGCACGCGCTGGGCGTCCGGGCTGTGGACCGTCGCCGACGGGGTGGGCGCGGGCCGGCCCGGCGCCCCTACACCGCCACCGGCTCGCGGTACTCGCCGAACACCTCGCGCAGGACCTCGCACTGCTCGCCGAGGGTGGCGTAGGCGGCCGCGCACCGGATGAAGTGCGGCATCAGGTTGGTCTCCGGGGAGCCCGGCCGGGACGCCGCGTCCCGCAGGCCGGCCAGGGCGGCCGCCACGGCCGCCCCGTCACGCTCGCGCCGCGTGCGAGCCAGCCGCGCCAGGTGCCGCTCGAGGGATCCCCCCGGCACCGCCAGCACCGGCACCCGGACCTGCTCGTCGGTCAGGTACCGGTTGACGCCCACGATCGCGCGCTCCTGGGCGTCCAGCTCGCGCTGGAAGCGGTAGGCCGAGTCCGCGATCTCGCGCTGCGGGTAGCCCTCCTCGATGGCCTTGAGCATCCCGCCGCGCAGGTCGATCTCGTCGAGGTAGCGCCAGACCTCGCGCTCCACGCGATTGGTGAGCGCCTCCACGAACCACGAGCCGCCGAGGGGGTCCACCGTTGACGCGACGCCCGTCTCCTCGAACAGCACCTGCTGCTGGCGCAGGGCGAGCAGCGCCGCCTCGGCGGTGGGCACCGCGAGCGCCTCGTCGAAGGCGTCGGTGTGGAGGCTCTGCGTCCCGCCGAGGATGGCGGCCAGCGCCTGCGTGGCGACGCGGGTGAGGTTGTTCAGGGGCTGCTGCGGCGTGAGGCTGACGCCGGCGGTCTGGGTGTGGAAGCGCATCCAGGCCGATCGCTCCTGCCGCGCGCCGTAGCGCTCGCTCATGAGCTTCCACCAGATCCGCCGCGACGCCCGGAACTTGGCGATCTCCTCGAAGAAGTCGCTGTGCGAGTTGAAGAAGAACGACAGGCGCGGCGCGAACTCGTCGGGGTCGAGGCCGCGCGCCATCGCCGCCTCCACGTAGGCCATGCCGTCGGCGATGGTGAACGCCAGCTCCTGCACCGCGGTGGAGCCGGCCTCGCGGATGTGGTAGCCGGAGATCGAGACGGTGTTCCAGCGCGGCAGCTCGCGCGTGCCGAACTCGATGGTGTCCACGACCAGGCGCATCGACGGCCCGGGCGGGAACAGGAACTCCTTCTGGGCCACGTACTCCTTGAGGATGTCGTTCTGGATGGTGCCCTCGAGGCGCTCGCGCGGCACGCCCGCCTTCTCGGCGGCCACGATGTACATCGCCCAGACCGGCGCGGCCGGCGCGTTGATCGTCATCGAGGTGCTGACGCGGTCGAGCGGCAGGCCAGCGAGCAGGACCTCCATGTCGGCGAGGCTGCTGACCGCGACGCCGCACGTCCCGAACTCGCCCTCGGCGGCCGGGTCGTCGGTGTCGTAGCCGTAGAGGGTGGGCATGTCGTAGGCGATCGAGAGGCCGGTCTGGCCCGCGTCGAGCAGCTGGCGGAAGCGGGCGTTGGTGTCCTCGGCCGAGCCGAAGCCGGCGAACATCCGCATGGTCCAGGGTCTGCTGCGGTAGCCGGTGGGATGGATTCCGCGCGTGAACGGCGGCTCGCCCGGGAGGCCGATGTCGCGCACCGGGTCGAAGCGCGCGTAGGGCCCGGGGCCGTCGCGCAGTGGCGCGCCCGTGCGGTCCACCGCCGTCGGGCCGCCGGGGCCGGTCGCCGCGAGATCGTCGGGCGCCGGGCCGCTCGGGTCCGCGGCGGCGCCCGCGTCCTCCGGGCTGCGAACGCCGGCGTCGGGATCCAGGTCCCACGGCCCGTAGAGCCCCGCCACCGGGATGTCGCCCAGCGTGGCGAACCGGTCGCGACGCTCGGGCAGGCGGGCGAGGGACGGATCCCGGCGCTCGATGCGCCAGCGGCGTTGGCGGTCGGCCCAGGGGCCAGGGCGCTCGCTCATGGAACTCGACTCTACACCTCCCGCGCGGGCCGGTCCCGGGACCTCGCGGGCCCCGCCCATCCCGAGCCCGCCACGGCCCGGAGCCCGCCACGGCCCCGCCGGTCGCGCGGTGCGCGGGAGCGCCCGCCCGATCGGCGGGCGGCGCCGTACCCCAGGGCCATTAACCCGACGGGCCGTGGCAGGCTACCGTGGGCCTGCGTTCGAAACGCGCCGACCCCACGCCACACCGGGACCACCCTGGGGCGTCGGTCACGGGCAGGAAGCAGGACGACTCGACCGGCGGGGACGCCCGGCGGCACGAGGGAACCGGAGCCCCGCCACGAGCCGAGTAACCATGGATCTGCCGGCCATCAGGCCCGGGAGTGGGGCGGCTGCACTGATCCCGCGCTCGACGATCCCGCGCTCGACCGCCCCCGGTGGCATTCCGCCGGGGGCGTTGTCACGTCCGGGCCGAGCGATGGGCCGGCCGGCGGGCCCATGGCCCTCAGCGGTACGGGTTGGACTGCCAGCCCGGGCGTCCCGGCCGGTGCTCGCGGCGGATGCCGCGTCGGTCCAGCTCGTCGCGGATGACCCGGGCGGCCATGGTCACGTCCGGGTCCCGCGTGAGCGTCCCCGCGAGCCAGTCGATGTACGAGGGCTCGAACGCCGCGACCTCGCCCAGCATGTGCCCGTGGAACTTGCCGAACACGAGCTCCACCTCCAGCGCCTCGTCGAGCGTCGGCACGTACAGCGGCACGTGGCCGGCGAGGCGGTCGCGCTCCAGCGGACCGGACGGCTGGGACGCCCGCAGCTCGGGGCGCGAACGGTCCACCCGCAGCGGCGGCTGGCCGCGCAGGGGCAGGCGGGTGCCCGGCGGCGTCGTCGTCTGGTTCCGGGGCCGGAACGTGTGCGAGGTGTCGAGGCGTCCTGTCACCGGCCGGGTCTTCGGCGGCGGGGGCACGCCGACCCCGGGTTGCGGCGTGGGCGCCGGGCGGCGGGCGGAGGGCTCTTCCCTGCCTGCCGCGGGGCCGTGGCCCCGGGGCCCGGCGCCGGGCCGCGCCAGGGAGGCGTACGCGGCGTTGATCTCCGCCATCCGGCGGGTCGCGCGGCGGGCTGCGTCAGGGTCGTCGGCCGTGAGGTCGGGGTGGTGCCGGCGAGCCAGCGAGCGCCAGGCGGCCCGGATCTCCTCGGGCGACGCCGCGGGGTCCACGCCAAGGACGTCATGGGGGTCACGGGCAGGCACGCGCCAAGTGTACCGAGCCGGTCCCGGCCGCTCCGCCGGGCAGCGGACGACCGCCGCGCCGCCGTCGCTTGACAGGCTCCGGCGAGCGCGGTCCGATAGGCGGATGCTCCCCTCCTCGGCCGCCCGTCGCGCGGGCCTCGGCGCTGCGGCCGCCCTCGTCCCGGCCGCGCTCGCCTGCCGCTTCGCCCTCGTGTATCGCGCCCGCACCGGCCACCCCCGGCGCCACGAGCCGCTGTGGTCGCCCGCCGACCTGGGGCTGCGCTACGAGGAGGCTGTCGTGGCGACCGGCGACGGCCTCGGCCTGCCCGCCTGGTTCGTGCCCGCGGGACCCGGGCCAGCCCCGGCTGTCGGCCTCGTCCACGGCTGGGAATCGGCGCGAGACCGGATGCTGCCCCATGCCCAGTTCCTCCACGCGGCCGGCTTCCACGTGCTCGCCGTGGACGTCCGCGGCCACGGCCGCAACGGGCCGGAGGCGCTGCCGGTCACCGCGGGCGAGTTCGCCGCCGACGCGGCGGCGGCCGCGCGCTGGCTGGCGGCACGCCCGGAGGTGACCGCGATCGGGCTGCTCGGCCACTCGATGGGCGCGATCGGGGTGCTGGTGGCCGGCGCCGCCGAGCCCCGTGTCGGCGCGGTGGTCTCCGTGGCCGCGCCGGCAGACCCGTACCGCCTGACGCGCCAGACGTTCCGCCTCGCAGGCCTGCCCATCCCCGGGCTCCTCGCCTGGCCGCTGGCCTGGCTCACGACCCGGGTCGTCCTGCGCCCGCGCGGCCACACGGTCGGCGAGGTCAGCGCGTCCCGGGCGGTCCGGGCCATCGCCGCGCCGGTCCTGCTCGTCCACGGCGACGCCGACCGCGTCGTGCCCGTCTGGCATCTCGCCCGGCTGGCCGGGATCCGCCGCGCGGCAAGGCCGGACGCCGTCACCGAGTCGCTCGTCGTGCCGGGGGGAGAGCACTCCTGGCTGTTCGAGTCGGCCGACGTCAGGGCCGCCGTGGCCCGTTTCCTGGCCGCGTCCCTCGGCGGGCCACTCGACCCCGACGCCGCCGCTCGGGCAGCGGCCGCAACCCCCGTCGCCCGCCTGCCGGAGCCGGAGCGCCTGACCGTGCTGGACGAGGAGCCCGGCGGGCTGCGCTCCCTCCTCCGCCTGCTCCGGCGCCAGCCCCCGACGCGCCCCAACCCCTCGACCCAGGAGGCATGACCGTGAATGTCCAGGACGCCGTCCACACCAAGCGGGCCGTGCGCGAGTTCGCCCAGCGGCCCCTCGCCGAGGATGACCTGGCGGCGATCCTCGAGGCCGGGCGCCGCGCCCACAGCGCCAAGAACCGCCAGCGCTGGGCATTCGTCGTGGTTCGCGACCGCGAGCGCCTGGCCGCGCTGGCGGCGGTGGGACCGTGGTGCGGGCACGTGGCCGGGGCGGCGGCCGCGATCGCGCTGGTGACGCCCGACCCCCGCGCGGAGGGGGCGCCGCTGTCGATCATGTGGGACCTCGGCGGGGCGGCGGCGCAGATGATGCTCGTCGCCTGGGAGCGCGGCGTCGGGAGCTGTCCCGCGACGGTGTACGAGCCCGACCGGGCCCGGGAGATCCTCGGCTACCCCGAGGACATGCACTGCGAGCTCCTGCTGTCCTTCGGCTACCCGGCGGACCCCGAGGTGCTGGCGCGGCCGAACCGGGCGGGCGGTCGCAAGCCGTTCGAGGACCTGGTCCACCACGAGCGCTGGGCGCCGCCGACTGCCGCAAGCCCAGCGGACTCGGACGACTAACTGATCGGCCCCTCGAGGTCGAGCGCCTCGAGTGGATCCTGGGCCGTGCCGTCGGCTCCGGCCGGGACCTCCGGCGCGGGCGCCCCGGCCGCGAGGTAGGACTCGATCGCCGCGTCGAGGCCCACGTCGTGGCCCGCGTGCTCCGAGCGCAGCCACTTGTGCTCGAGGACGTCGCAATACGCCTGGACCAGGTCGCGGTCCGGCCCGACCTCGCGCGCGATCCTCGCCTGCGTCGGCCGGTAGACCTCGCGCAGCCAGCGGTCCGCCTGCTCGTCCGGCTCGACCAGGCGTCCCTCCGCGTGCTCGAGCCAGGCGCCGTACTCGGCGAGGTCGTTGAGCAGGATGCGCGCCTGGCCCTCCAGGGTGCGGAGCCGGGTGCGGCGCTCCAATTCGTTCGCGTGGTGCCGGCGGGTGGTGACGCTCGTCCGGAGGCGCACCGCTCCCGTGGCCACCGGGTCAACCTCGAGATCGACCGAGAACCCGAGGTCGTTCAGGCGACGCAGGCGCGCGCGGATGGCCTGGCGGTCGCCGCGCACCAGCTCCGGCTGGTCGTGGAGCTCCGACCACACGGCGGCGTAGCGCGTCCGGACCGACTCGGCGGCCTCGACGCTCGCGTCCATCTCGTCGGGCCGTCCGAGGTAAGCGGCCAGGTCCGCCAGGCCGAACGCGACGTTCTCCACGAGGATGTCCAGGTCGTACGCCCGCTGGCCGTCAGAGAGCGCGTCGTGGATCTCGCTCGTCTCCGCGTCCACGAGATACGCCTGGATCCGGTCGCCGTCGCGGCGGAAGAGCGTGTTCGCGAGCGAGCAGTCGCCCCAGTACACCCCGCCCCGGTGGAGGTCCACCAGCAGCAGGGCCATCGCGTCGAGGAGCCGGTCTCGATAGGTTGTGGACACGCCGCGCAGGCGCATCAGGAGGCGGCGGTACTGCATCGAGTGGCGGAGGAACTCGGTCAGCAGGATCGCGTCGCCCCGCTCCGGCCGGACCGCGAGGCCCACCGCTCGGACACCGGGCAGTCGGGCGTCCTCCAGGTGGCGGAGCGTCTCGAACTCGCGCTCGGCCACCGCCTCGGGCAGCTCCTTGAGCGCATAGGCGATGCCCGCGTGGACGAGGAACCGGACCAGGTGCCGCGACGGCCCGACCGGCAGCTCGCGGAACCGGCTGCCCGTGTCCTGCCAGTCGGCGAGCGGCAGCTCCCAGGGCAGGTCGAGCAGGCCGGCGACCTCATCGCGCAGCCGGAGACGGGGCAGGCTCATGGGCGGGACGCAGACCCGACCGCGCCAGGGCCGCGGCGGCGGGGTCCGCTAGGCCCGCTTGCGCAGGTAAACGGCGACCCCCGGGTCGTACCCGAGCGACTCGAACAGGCGGCGCGCGTCCGGACGGTGATGGCCGGCGGTGACCTCGAGCCAGGCGGCGCCGGCGGCCTTCGCGTGCTCCTCGGCGGACACCATCAGCAGGCGACCGATGCCGCGCTCGCGGACGCCCGCGTCCACCACGAGGCTGGTGATGCGTGCGAACAGGTCGTCCACCTCGAAGCGCGGCAGGACGAGCACGGTCACGAAGCCGACGACCTCGCCGCCGGCCTCGGCGACGATCACCTTGGAGCCGAGCGCGCTGTACCGGCCGATGCGGACGGCGAGGTCCGAGCTGCCGGCCGGATAGCCCTCGTCGGTCAGCAGCGAGGCCAGGCGTTCTGCGTCGTCGGGGGTGGCGGGACGGGCGATCACTGTGGCGTCGTTCATGGGGCGATGGTACTCGCGCTGGCGCCGGTTGCGGGAGGACCCACGATGATCAAGTGGGGGCCCGCGACGGCCGCGCCCGGCAGGAGCACAGCGGGGCCGAGCGGGCCCGGCCGCCGGGCGGACACCCGCACGCCGCGGGCGCGGGCCTCCGCCACCCACGCGTCAAGCCCCGCGGAGGCGGCGAGGTACAGCGCGCACGGCCCCTCGCCATCGCGGGCGAGCGAGGCCGCCAGCCGTCCCTCCGTGCCGGGCTCGGCCAGCACCAGCGTCCCGCCCGGGAGGGCCCCGGTCCGCCGGCGGCGCGTGCGCGCCCCGAGATGCGGGTCGGTCGCCGCGTCGCCGTCACCCTGCGCGGTGTCGGGCGGCGCGAGCCAGGGGTCCAGCTCCGCCTCGGCCCGGTCGAGCTCGACGGCCGACCAGGCGATCCCGACCAGGGCGAGTCGAGCCCCCGCGTCGCCGACGGGCACCGGGCCGCCGCCGGGGATGGGCTCGAGCATGAGCCGCCCCTCGGGCGAGGGGTCGTCGCGCGGGCCCTCGCGCAGCCACGGCACCACGTCGAGGGCCTCGCCCCCGAGGTCCAGCCGCCAGGCGCCGGTCGCGAGCGCCTCCGGCTGCAGGCCCAGACGCGCCGCGAGGCGCTCCGCCAGCCGCGCCGGGTCGGCCGCCTGCCAGGTGAGGCGCGCCCAGCGGGCCGTCGCCGGCGAGCCGGCTGCCGGCA
>JAJXTS010000125.1 GCA_021783595.1 Chloroflexota bacterium
TCGCGCCGCGCCGCCCGCCGCGAGACGGGCGCGGCCCGAAACGGCCGGAACCGGCCGGCCGCGCAACCGTTGAGTCCCGCAGCGGCCGACGGCCCCGCCCGCCCCCGGCGCGGGGTCGCTTCCCCCGGCGCGGCGCTCGCAGCCGCCGACGACCTTGGCCGGGGCCGCACGGAGCCTCAGGGCCTCGGCTTCGTCCGGGCCGCGATGCGCTGAAGCGCGCCCTCCCACCCCGGGTCAAACGCCTTGCCGGCCGCGTCGAGGTCGATCACCACGGGCGTGTGGTCCGACGGCGTGGGCGGGCCCTTCCTGGCCTCGCGGTCGATCTCCGCCCAGACCACCCGATCGGCCACCGGCGCCGAGGCGTACAGCAGGTCGATCCGCATGCCCTCGTTGCGGTGGAACATGCCCGCCCGGTAGTCCCACCACGAGAAGCGGCCCGGCTCCGGATGGCGCTCGCGGTAGACGTCGCGCAGTCCCCAGGCGCGGAGGGAGGCCAGCGCATCGCGCTCGCGCTCCGACACGTGGGTGCCGCCGTGCGCGCGCTCCGGGCTCCAGACGTCCTCGTCGGCCGGCGTGACGTTGAGGTCCCCGCCCAGCAGGATCGGCGCGGCGGGCGACTGCGTCTCGTCGAGCCAGCGGCGGAGCCGCGAGAACCAGGCGAGCTTGCCCTCGTAGAACGGCGAGTCCACCTCGCGGCCGTTGGGGGCGTACAGCGAGGCAACCCGCACGCCGCCGCACACCGCCGACACCATCCTGGCCTCGTGCAGGGGGTCGAAGTCGTCCTCGGCCAGGCTGATGACGGCGCCGGGCGACGAATCCCGGACCGGGCCGTCGCCGAAGTTGGACACGACCTCGGCCACGCCCACGCGCGACAGGATCGCCACCCCGTTCCAGCGTCCCTCGCCGTGGTGCACGAGCTCATACCCGAGCATCGAGAATGGCATTGCCGGCGCGTCGGCGTCGGCCAGCTTCGTCTCCTGGATCAGGAGCACGTCGGGCTCGGCCCGATCGAGCCACTTCTCGACGGCTTCCATCCGGGCCTTGAGCGAGTTGACGTTCCAGGTGGCGATGCGCATCGGGCGGGGCGGCCTCCTCGGCGCGGCTACAGCCGGCGGCCTCGCTGCCGGGCGAGCTCGAACGTGGCGGTGTCGGCGACGGCCATGACGGCCATCGTGCCCGCCTGGACCGGATCGCTGATGACCAGATCCACGTGCTCGGTGATGGAGCCCACCATGTTGAGCGCGATGATCGGGATGCCGACGGCGCGCAGCTCGTCGGCGGCGCGGCTGATGTCGCCGCCCATGATCGAGCCCGCCAGCACGAGCAGCCGCGCGCGCGGCAGGTCGATCACGGCGCGCACCGCGGTGGCGATGTTGTCCTCGCCCACCAGCGGGATCGTGTCCACCGAGATCTTCTCGCCGCGGATGTTGTGGCGGTCCGCCTCGGTGACCGCGCCCAGCGCAACCTGCGCGATCTGCGCCCCGCCGCCGACGATGATGACGCGCTTGCCGAAGACCTTGTCCATCGGCCGGGTCTTGTGGATGGCGACGACCTCGCGCAGCGGCCTGATGGCCGCGATCAGGCCGGCCTCGTCCACGTCCTCCACCTCCACCTCGACCTCCGCCTGGCCGAGGCCGCCCGCCGCGTCCCGCGGCGCGGCGCGGCGCATCGTCGTCAGCGAGCGGAAGCGCCCCCCGGCGGCCGCCACGGCAACGGCGATCGCGGCGATCGAGCCCGGCTCATCCTCGACGGCGAGGCGGGCCGCGGTCGTGGGCGGCAGTGGGTTCGGCTGGCGCCTCGGCATCCGTCAGCCCACGCGCCCGGCGACGATGTCGGAGATCGAGAGGCTGCCCGGGTCGGTGCCGGTGGGGTCGTGGTCCTCGAACGAGATGCCCAGGCCGACGAAGACCTCGCGGGTGGCGGCGGCGTCGCTGGTCGTCAGCATGAGCGCGCCGTCGGTGTCCTCGGCGACGCCGACGATGCCGGTGATGTTGACGCTGCGGTCGGCGAGCGCCTGCGCGACCCGCGCGAGCGACCCGGGGCGATCGTCGAGCTGCACGGTGAACCAGACGGACATTTCGGGGAACCTCCTGCCCGCATGGTACGCGGGCGGCGCGTTACCCTGCTGCCATGGTGACGCGAGGGTCGAACCGTGATGCCACGCTGCCATGCTGACATGCTCGCGTGCTGACACGCTGGCACGGCACCATGCTGGCACGGCACCGTGCTGCCATGCTCGCACGCTGCCGTTCTGCCATGGTGCTCTGCTGCGATGGTGAGGCGGCTGCCGGACGCGCTGTACCGCGTGATCGGCTTCGTGGGCACGAGTCGGCCGGTGACGCGCCTGCACCCGCACGTCTACCGCCTGACCGGCGGCCGAGGGCCCATCGGCCGCAATTTCGGCGTCCAGAACGTGATCGTCACGATGGTCGGCCGCACGAGCGGCAAATCGCGCGAGGTCCCGCTCTACGCGATCGCGGACGGCGACCGGTACATCGTGATCGGCAGCAACGCGGGCGACGACCGCGAGCCCGCCTGGGCGGGCAACCTGCGGGCCAGCCCGCGCGCCGCGCTGCGCGTGGGCCGCAGGTCGTGGGCCGTCGAGGCGCACGAGGCCAATGGCGAGGAGCGTGAGCGGCTGTGGGCGCTCGCCGCGGCTGCCTACCCGGGCTACGAGGTGTACCGCGCCCGCACCGACCGCACCATCCCGGTGATCGTGCTGGTCCCCGCACCGACCGCCCCCGAGGAGCCCTGACCGCCTTGCCCGCCCCGCTCGGCACCACGCCCACCAAGAAGATGCCCAACATCCAGGTCTTCGGCCTGGAGGACTCCAACGCCACCCGGGCCGCCCTGCGCTTCTTCCGCGAGCGGCGGATCGTCGTGCACTTCGTGGACCTGCGCAAGAAGCCCATCGCGCCGGGCGAGCTGCGCCGGTTCACCGACGGGCTGGGCGCCGCCGCCTGCCTCGACACGGAGAGCCGCCCGTACAAGGAGCAGGGCCTCGCGTACCTCTCCACAGACGCGGCCGGGATCACGCAGCGGCTCCTGTCCGACGTGCGCCTGCTCAGGCTCCCGCTGGTCCGGTACGGCGATGACGTGACGGCCGGCAAGGCCGAGGAGGTCTGGAAGGCCTGGCTGGCCCGCGCCCGGTAGGGCCGACGGGCGCGGCGCGACGGCCCCGGGCGCAACCTCGCACCGAGGACGCGGTCAACTCGCCACCGGGGCGGCGTCGCCCGCCGCGCGGACTCCGCTCTCGCTCGCGCGTTGGACGTGGCATCCTGCCTTCCCGTGAGCAGCGACGCAGACCACGACGGCCCCTTCCTGACGCCCTCGCCCTGGACCGTCCGCAGCGGCCGGGTGGCCATGCGGCCGGAGACGGCGGAACGGCTCGGCCACGCGCGCAGCACCCAGGACGAGAAGCTCTTCGCCGCCCGGCCGGCCGGGCGGCCCCACTTCCTCGAGGAGGACACGTGGCGCGTCCTGAGGATCCTCTCGGAGTTCGTCGAGGGGTTCGAGGCGCTCGCCGGAATCGGTCCCGCCGTGGTCGTGTTCGGCTCGGCGCGGACCCAGCCCGGCACCCCGGCCTACGAGCAGGCGTGGGCGATCGGCGCCGGCCTCGCGCAGGCGGGCTTCGCGGTCATCACCGGCGGCGGCCCGGGGGCCATGGAGGCCGCCAACCGCGGCGCCCACGAGGCTGGCGGGCTGTCGATCGGCTGCAACATCGAGCTGCCCCACGAGCAGCACATCAACCCGTACGTGGACCTCTCGGTCGAGTTCCACTACTTCTTCGCCCGCAAGACGATGTTCGTGAAGTACTCGGACGCGTTCGTGATCATGCCCGGCGGGTTCGGCACGCTCGACGAGCTGACCGAGAGCCTGACGCTGATCCAGACGGGCAAGATCCGCAACTTCCCGGTCGTCATGGTCGGGCACGCCTACTGGGACGGCCTGGTCAACTGGATGCGCGATGTCCAGCTGCCGTCCGGGGCGATCGCGCCGGAGGACCTCGATCTCCTGCGTGTCGTGGACGACCCGGCCGAGGCGGTGGCGATCATCGCCGACTACGCCCGGGCCAACGGCCTCGAGGGGTGACCGACCTCGCCGAGCCGCTCCCGGGGGTTGCCGCCGCGCCGCGGACCAGCGCGCCCCGCGGCTACGCCCTGTACCTGGTCGCCGCGTCGCTGTTCGCCCTCAACGGCACCGTCGCCAAGACGGTCATGGCCAACGGGGTGGACGTGTGGCGGCTGTCACAGCTGCGCGCCACGGGCGCGTTCGTGGTCCTGCTCGCGTTCGTCGCCCTGGTCAACCGCCGAGCGCTCCGCGTTCGCCGCGGAGAGATCCCACTGCTCGCGGTGTACGGCGTCCTCGGCGTGGCAGCCACCCAGGCGCTCTACTTCCTCTCGATCACCCGCCTCGCGATCGGGGTCTCGCTGCTGATCGAGTTCACCTCGCCGCTCGTGATCGCGCTGTGGTTCCGCTTCGGCCTGCGTCATCCCACCAAGCCCGCGGTGTGGGTCGGCCTGGCCATGGCGTCGGCTGGCCTCGCCATCGTGGCCGAGGTCTGGGACGGCTTCACGCTCGACCCGCTCGGGTTCGCCGCCGCGCTCGGGGCGATGCTGGCCTTGGTGCTGTACTTCCTGTCAGCCGACGCCCAGGTGCGCGGGCCCTACCGGCGTGACCCGATCTCGCTCACGATGTGGGGCATGGGGGCTGCGGCCCTGTTCTGGGCGGTGGCGGACCCGTGGTGGTCCTACCCGTGGTCGACGCTGGGCGGCACCGCGCTGGTGGAGGGGACCGGCGCCGTCGCCTGGCCCATCCCGCTGCTGGTCGGGTACGTGGTCGTGCTGGGCACCGTGGTCCCGTTCTCCTTCGCGGTCCTCTCGATGCGGCACCTGCGGGCGTCGCAGGCGTCAGTCGTCGGCATGACCGAGCCGATCATCGCCACCGGGATCGCGTGGGTCCTGCTGGGCGAGACGTTCAGCCCGGTCCAGCTCGCCGGCGCCGTCCTCGTGCTGGGCGGCATCCTGCTCGCCGAGCGCAACCGGTAGCGGCGCGCCAAGCGCCACGCCCACGGCCCGCGCCGCGCCTGCGTCGCCCCCCTGCCCCGCCCCCGCGCCGGCACGCCGCGGACGCGAAAACGGCGCATCCCGGGAAGGCGGGGGATGCGCCGTTTGCGTTTCGCCGAGGCCCTGCGGAAGCCTGGCAGATTGCCACTTCGTCCTGGCCGGGTGGGGGAGGAGACCCGCTCGCCCCGGACAGGAAGGAGCATCGACCCGCCGCATCGCCGGGCGGTGTGGCCAAGATGAGAGGTTCCACATAGCCAGCCCCGGGACCGGCCGATCGGTCCCGGGGCCGGCGCCGTCAGCCGGCCCCGGCCCCGGCCTCCGCGCGGCCCTCGTCCGGCGCCGGGCCGTGGTGGGCCCGCAGCGGGATCTCGTGGAGGAACAGCGTGGCGACGAACGCGGCCACGGTGGCGCCCACGCCGAGCCACATCGAGTTGGCGATGGCGATCGTGAAGGCGCTGTGGAACCCCTGGAGGAACAGCGCCTGCAACTGGGACGGCAGCTGGGCGAGGAAGCCCAGGGCGCTGGTCGCCCCGAGCGGGTCGGTCAGCGCGCTGGAGCTGAAGCCGGCCGGCGCCGCCGCCGGCACGTACTGGGCAGGCGCGCCGCGGCCGATGATCTCGGTCCGCAGCAGGTTCCAGGTCAGGTTGTTGGTGAACAGCGTGAACGCCATCGTCAGCCCGACCGTCGTGCCGATCTGGCGGAACAGCGTCAGGTCGCTGGTCGCGGTGCCGAGCTCGTGGAAGGGCACCGCGTTCTGGACCACGATCGTGAACACGGCGAACGTCGGGCCGACACCCAGGCCGGCCACGAACATCCAGGCCCACAGGGTCGTGTCCGGGGTGTCGAAGCGCAGCTGCGTCATCAGCGCAAGGCCGACCGTCAGGAGCACCATCCCCACCAGCAGGACCCACTTGTAGCGGCCGGTGCGGGCCACGATCTGGCCCGACAGGATCGAGCTGAAGATGAGGCCGACGAGGAACGGCAGCAGCTTGTACCCGGACTCGGTGGCCGAGGCGCCCTCCACGACCTGGTAGAACAGCGGTAGGAAGATGGTCGCCGCGGCGAACCCGAAGGTGGCCAGGAACACCGCCACCATTGACGCGCTGAAGGTGCGGCTGCGGAACAGGTGGAGCGGGATGATGGGCTCCGCTGCCCGGCGCTCGGCCCAGATGAACACGGCCAGGAGCACCACGCCCAGCACGATCTCGCCCCACACCCAGGGGTTGGACCAGTCGCCGTTCTCGGCCACGGTCAGCGCCACCAGGATCGGCACCAGGCCGCCCACCAGGGTCAGCGTGCCGAGGACATCGATCCTCGCCTGGGCGCCCTCCTTGCGGACGTTGGGCAGCAGGGCGGCGATCACGATCAGCGCGAGGATGCCGATCGGGACGTTGACGTAGAACACGGCGTGCCAGCTCAGGGTGTCGGTGAGGTAGCCGCCCAGCCCCGGGCCGAGGAGGAACGCCACGCCGAACACCGCCCCGAACAGGCCCTGGTACTTGCCTCGCTCGGCCGGCGTGAACAGGTCGCCGATGACCGCGAGCGCGATGGGGAACAGGGCTCCCGAGCCGAGGCCCTGGAGGCCGCGGAACAGGATCAGCTGCCACATGGTCTGGCTCAGGCCCGAGAGGGCCGACCCGATCACGAACAGCACGATGCCCAGCATGAGCAGCGGCCGACGCCCGTACAGGTCGGACACCTTGCCGTAGATCGGCACGGTGACCGTGCTCGTGAGCAGGTACGCCGTGACCACCCAGGTGTAGTAGTCGGCCCCGTTGAGGTCGCCCACGATCCTCGGCAGGACCGGACCGACGATCGTCTGGTCCAGGGCGCCCAGGAACATCGCCAGCAGGATGGCGCCCAGGATCTCGAACTTGGTGCGCCGGGGCAGCCCCAGAGCCGGGTCCTGGGCGAGGTCCGGCGTCTCCGGCTCGTCGAACAGCATGGGTTCCAAGAAGTCTTCCTTTCGGACAGGTTGGGCGCCTGCGGGGCGGGTCCGGAACGGTGCTCGGGCCTCCCCGTCAGGGGGCGGGCTGGTCCGGGTGAGGCTGGGCTGGACTGTGGGCATGGCCGAGCGCGTGGCCGTGGGCGCCGGCGGCCAGGGCGCCTGCCGCTGCCAGTTCCTGTTCGAGCGCGGCCCCGATATCGGATGCCGCGGCCCGGACGCGCTCGAGCTGCGCCGCGTCGAGGCGGGCGAGGGCCTGGACCATGACGTCGCTCTTGACCAGCTCCACCTCGTCCACCAGGTCGAGCCCGGCCTGGGTGGGCTGCACGAGGACGATCCGCCGGTCGTCGGGCACGCGGACGCGCCGCACGAGGCCGCG
>JAJXTS010000126.1 GCA_021783595.1 Chloroflexota bacterium
GTTCCACGAGGCGGGCCGCCGGGTGGCCGCGCTCGGCCGCAGGCTGGTGATCCTGGCCGAGGGCGGCTACCACGTGCCCTCGCTGGGCGAGAACGCGCGGGCCTGGCTGCGCGGCGCCGAGGGCCGTCCGTTCGACCCCGTGCCGGCGGCGCTCGATGCCCCGGAGCCCGAGCGCGACGCCGCGACCGGTGCCTACGTCCGCGGGGTCTGGGCGGCCTGGTCCGCGCATCGCGAGCAGGTCGCAGGGTGGGCCGCGTCGGCGGTCTGACGGTCGCCTCGCGGGGGTACCATCGGCCGATGCCGCAGCACGAACCCGCCGCCCTGCCAGACCACGTCCGCCGGATCGTCGACGAGATCGAGGCCGGCGGGGAGGACGCGCTTCCCCCGCCGCCCGAGGATCGCTCCGGCAGCAGGATCGAGTCGGCCGTCCGCCAGATCCTGGTGGAGATCGGCGAGGATCCGGAGCGCGAGGGCCTCCTGGACACGCCCGCCCGGATGCACCGCATGTACGCGGAGCTGACCGCGGGCTACCACGTGGACGTGGAGCGCCTTATCAACCGCGCCATCTTCGAGGTCGGCTACTCGGAGATGGTGGTGGTCAAGGACATCGAGTTCCACTCCCTGTGCGAGCACCACCTGCTGCCGTTCTTCGGCCGCGCCCACGTGGCCTACGTCCCCAACGGGCGGGTGATCGGGCTGTCCAAGATCCCGCGGATCGTGGAGATGTACGCCCGCCGCCTGCAGGTGCAGGAGCGCATGACCCAGCAGGTCGCGGAGCTGCTGATGGATCGCCTCCAGCCTCGCGGCGTGGGCGTCGTGCTCGAGGCCACCCACCTGTGCGCGGCGATGCGCGGCGTGCGCAAGCCCGGCACGGTGATGACGACCGCCGCGGTGCTCGGGCTGTTCCGCCGCAACGACAAGACCCGGGCCGAGTTCTTCGCCCACATCGGGCGCCGGTCACCGGAGGGCTGATCGCGGCGCCGGCGGCAGGGCCAGCGCTCGCGCGCCGATCGCGAACCGCGGCCGGGCCACGGCCTACAATCGGGCCATGACCGACCGTCCGCTCAAGGTGCTGATCGCCAAGCCGGGTCTCGACGGCCACGACCGGGGTGCCAAGGTGCTCGCCCGCGGCCTCCGGGACGAGGGATTCGAGGTCGTCTACACGGGGCTGCGCCAGACCCCGGAGATGATCGTCACGGCCGCGCTCCAGGAGGACGTGGACGTGGTGGGGATGTCCATCCTGTCCGGCGCGCACATGACGCTGGTGCCGAGGGTCTGCGAGCAGCTCCGCGCGAGGGGCATGGGCGACGTGCTGGTCACCCTGGGCGGGATCATCCCCGACGACGACATCGAGCCCCTGCGGGCCGCGGGCGTGGCCGGCGTGTTCGGGCCCGGCACCACGATCCGCGAGGTCGCCGACTTCATGCGAGCCCGCGCGACCCCGCGCGAGGCGTGACCGAGCCGGTCGGCACGCCCGCCGAACGCGCCGCGGCCCTGGCGGCGGCTGCCCGGGCCGGCGACCGGCGCGCGCTGGCCCGCCTGCTCACCGCCGTCGAGAACCACACGGCCGTTGCGGAGCAGGCGCTGCGGGTCCTGTACCCGCTCGCGGGCGGGGCGCATCTCGTGGGGATCACCGGGCCCCCCGGCGCGGGCAAGTCAACCCTCGTCGCGGCGCTGATCGCGGAGCTGCGCGCGGCGGGCCGAACGGTGGCGGTCGTGGCGGTGGACCCGTCCTCGCCGATCACCGGGGGCGCCCTCCTGGGCGATCGCGTCCGGATGCAGTCCTACGCGTCCGACGACGGCGTCTTCATCCGCTCCATGGCCTCGCGGGGCCACGCGGGGGGCCTCGCCGCCACGTCCACGTCGGCTGCCGCGGTGTTCGACGCGTCGGGCTTCGACATCGTCCTGCTCGAGACGGTCGGCACCGGCCAGAGCGAGGTTGAGGTGGCGGCCGCCGCGGACACGACCGTCGTGCTCGAGGCGCCCGAGATGGGCGACGAGGTGCAGGCGATCAAGGCCGGCCTGCTCGAGGTGGCCGACATCGTCGTGGTCAACAAGGGCGACCGGCCCGGCGCCCAGCGCACGGCCGCCCAGCTCCGAGCGATGCTGGCGCCGCCGGGCGAGGCGGGGCGGGGGAGCGGCCCGGCGGCCCGGCGCCCCGAGGTGCTCGTCACCACCGCCATGTCCGGCGAGGGCGTCCCCGCGCTCCTGGCCGCCCTCGACCGCCACCGGGCCCGGGGCTCCGGGGAGGCGACGCCCGCGGCTCGTCGGGCCCGCGCCGCCGCCCAGGTCCGCGGCGTGCTGGTGGAGCGCCTGTGGGCTCGTCTCGCCGCGCCCGGGCTGGCCGGTGCCACCGACGCCGCGCTCGAGGCGGTCGCCCGTCACGACACCGATCCGTACGCCGCCGCGGATGCGCTGCTGGCCGCCCTCGGCCGGGAGGAGACCCGATGAGCATCGACCACGTCTTCGTCGCCGGCGCCGGCCTCATGGGCCACGGCATCGCGCAGGTGCACGCGGCCGTCGGCAAGCACGTCACCCTGTACGAGCCCGACCTCGCCCGCGCCGTCGCCGGTCGCGACCGCATCGCCGGCAGCCTCGACCGGGCGGTGGCCAAGGGACGCCTCGCCGCGGCCGACCGCGACGCCACGCTCGCCCGCCTCACGCCCGCTGACTCGCTCGACGGGGCGGCCCGCGCCGACCTCGTGATCGAGGCCGTGTTCGAGGACGAGGCGGTCAAGGCCGCGCTCTGGGCCGCGCTCGACGCCGTCGCTCCCGCCGGGGCGATCTTCGCGTCCAACACCTCGTCGATCTCGATCGACCGGCTGGCGGCGGCCACCTCCGGGGCGCGTCGCCCGCGGTTCGTCGGGATGCACTTCTTCAGCCCGGTGCCGGTGATGCCGCTCGTGGAGCTGATCCGCGGCGCGGCCACGGACGACGCCACCGAGACGGCGATCCGGGCCCTGTCGGCGGAGCTGGGCAAGCAGGTCATCGTCAGCGCCGACCGCCCCGGCTTCATCGTGAACCGCGTGCTCATGCCGCTGCTCGCCGAGGCGATGCGCGCCTACGAGGAGGGGACCGGCACGGCGGACGACATCGACACGGGCGCCAAGGTGGGACTCAACCACCCGATGGGGCCCCTCGAGCTGGCGGACTTCATCGGCCTCGACGTGTGCCTGGGGATCATGAGGGTGCTCCACGAGGGCCTTGGCGGGCCGCAGTTCGAGCCGCCGCAGGTGCTGGTGGACCTCGTGGCGGGCGGGCATCTGGGGCAGAAGACGGGCCGCGGCTTTCACACGTATCCGCGCTGACCGGGCGCCGGCGCGGCGCGCTCCGCTTCGGGCACGGGCGGCCCGCCGTCCTCGACCGCGAGGCGGACCGGGCGCCCGACCCGTCGTCCCGGTCGCTGCCGGGCGCACTCGGGACAGGCCCTCACGACGGCGAGTGCCCGCCCGGCGCGGTCGTCGAGGCTCCCGGCAGGCACCCGGAGGTCGTCCGGCGCGACGGGCTCGCCGGCAAGCCTCCCGGCCAGGCCCGCGCTCGCCCCCAGCGGGTTGGCGAGGTCATGCGCCATCCCGCCCCCGTCGCCCACCGGGACGGCGGGCTCCGCGAGGGCTGAGCAGGCCGGTCACCCTGCGGTCGGCTCCCGCCTCCGCCGACGTGGTCCGGACACCCTCGATGCGCGGCGGCGACCCGAATCCTGGCGAGACGCAGGCGGCGCGCCGGGCGGCGCGGTGTACATTCGGGCGATGGAAGAGCTCGCAGGCCCCGACGGCAAGGTCTACCTGGTGGCAGCCGCCCGCACGCCCATCGGCAAGTTCGGCGGCGCGCTCGCGGGGGTTCCCGCGGTGGACCTCGGCGCGACCGCCATCCGCGCCGCCGTCGAGCGGTCGGGGCTGCCGGCGGACGCCGAGGTCGCCGAGGCGATCATGGGCCAGGTCCTGCAGGCGGGCGTCGGGCAGGCCCCGGCTCGCCAGGCGGCCCTTCGCGGCGGGCTCGCCGAGACGGTGCCCGCCACCACCGTCAACCGCGTCTGCGGCTCGGGCCTCAAGGCGATCATGTACGCCGCCGCGGGCGTCAGGGCGGGCGACGGCGACGTCTACGTGGCCGGCGGCATGGAGTCCATGAACCAGGCGCCGTTCCTGCTGGGCAAGGCCCGCTTCGGCTATCGCCTGGGGCAGGGGACCGTGGACGACGCCGCCGTGCGCGACGGGCTGTGGTGCGCCGTCGAGGACGTCCACATGGGCACTCACGCCGAGCGCGTGGCGATCCGCGCGGGCATCTCGCGGGCGGACCAGGACGCGTTCGCGCTCGAGAGCCACCGGCGGGCGGTCGCGGCCATGGACGCCGGCCGCTTCGACGACGAGCTGGCCCCGGTCACGGTCCGAGACGCCAGGGGTCGCGAGACGGTCGTTGCCGCGGACGAGGGCCCCCGTCGCGACACGACCGCCGAGGCGCTCGCGAGGCTGCCGGCGGTGTTCGCGCTGCCGGAGGGCGAGGACCGCGGCGACGCGACGAAGGGGACCGTGACCGCCGGCAACGCCCCGGGCATCACCGACGGCGCGGCCGCCACCGTGGTCGCCTCGGAGCGAGCCGTCGAGCGGTACGCGCTGCGGCCGCTGGCGCGGATCGTCGGCTACGCACAGGCGGAGATCGCGCCGAAGTGGCTGTTCCTCGCCCCCGTCGAGGGCGTGCGCGCGCTCGAGCGCCGGACGGGGCTCGCGCCGTCGGACTACGACCTCATCGAGGTCAACGAGGCGTTCGCCGCGCAGGTCCTCGCCGACGGCCGCGAGCTCGGCTTCGACTGGTCCAGGGTGAACGTCAACGGCGGGGCGATTGCGCTAGGGCACCCCATCGGCGCCTCCGGCGCGCGCGTGGTCGCGACCCTGCTCCACGAGCTCCGTCGCCGCGGCGGGCGGTACGGACTGGCCACTCTCTGCCTGGGCGGCGGGGGCTCGGTCGCGATGGCGTTCGAGCGGGTGTAGCGCCCGCCCCGCGGCACCGCCCCGCGGCCCCGCCCAGGGCCGTTCACGGGTCAGCGCCGTGTGGGCGTTCCGAGGCCCCGCCCCGCGGCCCCGCCCCGCGGCCGGAGTCACGACAGACTCAATTCGGGCGCGCCTGAGCGTGCCGCGTCGCCCAAGCCGCGCTACCGCATCGCGGTCCCGAGGGGATCGCGGCATGGTGAGTCTGACGCGACTCAAAGGAACGCCGGGGTCATGTCCCCAGACTGGTGCAACAGCGGGGCCGTGAGCGATGACGGCCACCGCGCAGACGCCCCCCCGAGGTCGTCCGCCGCACCGCCACGGGCGGTGCAATCCATCGATTCGGGCCGGCACACCGCCGGCATCGGTATCCAGCGCGTCGCCGAGCGCGGACAGCTCGAGGGGGCTCGCACAGCACCGCCCCGGGCGGTGAACAGGAGCTCGCCGGGCCTTGCCGGGCCTTGCCGGACCTTGCCGGGCCTTGCCGGGCCTGGCCGGGCGTCGCCGGAACACGCCGGAGCACGCCGGAACTCGCCGGAACTCGCCGGGCCTGGCCGGGCGTCGCCGGAACTCGCCGGAACACGCCGGAACTCGCCGGAACACGCCGACCATCAGGGGGGTCGCCGGGCGACCGCAGCCCCGGACGGCCTACCGCGACCCGGGCACACGGTTGACGCGGCCCCGGCCCGCATCCGACGATCGCCGCGTCGTCGCCAACCCGGAGGATCCCCGATGCCCGAGCCTGCCACGCACCAGTTGTTCATTGCCGGCCGCTGGGTGGACGGCGTGTCCGGCCAGACATTCGAGAGCGTCAACCCGGCGGACACGCGCGATGTGGTCGGGCGCTTCCAGGCGGGCGGCGCGGCCGATGTCGCGATGGCGGTCGCGGCGGCGGGCGAGGCGTCGAAGGACTGGAAGGCGACGCCCGCTCCCAAGCGCGGCGAGATCCTCTACCGCTTTGCGGCCCTCATGGCCGAGCACAAGGAGCGCCTCGCCCGGGCGATGACCCGCGAGATGGGCAAGGTCCTCGCGGAGGCGCGCGGCGACGTCCAGGAGGGCATCGACATCGCGTTCCTGATGGCGGGCGAGGGCCGCCGCCTGTTCGGCGACACGGTGCCCTCCGAGCTGCCCGACAAGTGGGCCATGAGCGTGCGCCAGCCGCTCGGCGTCGCGGGCATCGTCACGCCCTGGAACTTCCCGATCGCGATCCCGTGCTGGAAGATGATGCCCGCCCTGGTCAGCGGCAACACCGTCGTGTTCAAGCCCGCGTCGGACGCGCCCCACGTGGCGACGCTCCTGGTGGAGCTCATGGAGGAGGCCGGCTTCCCGGCGGGCACCGTCAACCTGGTCACGGGCTCGGGCGGCGAGGCGGGCGACGCCATCGTGGACAACCCCGACGTCTCGGTCATCTCGTTCACCGGCTCGTCGGCCACCGGCCGGAGCATCGCCGAGCGCGCCGGACGGCGCCTCAAGCGGCTGTCGCTCGAGCTCGGGGGCAAGAACGCGGTGGTCGTGATGCGCGACGCCGACCTCGACCTCGCCGTGGACGGGATCCTGTGGTCGGCGTTCGGCACCACGGGCCAGCGCTGCACCGCCTGCTCGCGGGTCATCGCGGACCGGCCCATCGCCGACGAGCTGGTCCGGCGCCTGGCCCAGCGGGCCGAGCGGCTGCGGATCGGGTCGGGCCTGGACGAGTCGGTCGAGGTGGGCCCGCTCGTCAACGCGCCGGCCGTGCGGAAGGTCGAGTCGTACGTGGAGGTCGGCCGGGGCGAGGGCGAGCTGGTCTGCGGCGGCGAGCGTGAAACCGCGGGCGAGCTGGCCCGCGGGCACTTCTACCAGCCCACGATCTTCACCGGGGTCGGCCCGATGGCGCGCATCGCGCAGGAGGAGATCTTCGGGCCGGTGCTGTCGGTCATCCCGGCGGATGGCTACGCCGAGGCGATGGCGGCCGCGAACGGGACCCGCTACGGCCTGTCCGCGTCCATCTTCACCCACAGCGTGAACACCGCCTTCCGCGCGATGCGCGACTTCGAGGCGGGCCTCGTGTACGTCAACGCGGGCACGACGGGCGCCGAGACGCACCTGCCGTTCGGCGGCTGGAAGGACACCGGCAACGGCCACCGCGAGGCGGGCCACGTGGCGCTCGACACGTTCACCGAGTGGAAGGCGGTGTACGTGGACTTCAGCGGCAGGCTCCAGCGCGCCCAGATCGACAACCAGCCGGGCTGACGGCGACGTCGCGGGGATCCCCGCTCGCCGCGGGGCGGGACCAGGCATCGCGCGAAGCGCCCCACATGCGCTATCCTCTCGGCCGGTTCTGGGCCCGTAGCTCAACGGTAGAGCGGGGGACTCTTAATCCCTAGGTTCAGGGTTCGAATCCCTGCGGGCTCACCA
>JAJXTS010000127.1 GCA_021783595.1 Chloroflexota bacterium
GGGTCGCCCGCCGTGCCCGGGGCGCCAGCCGCGCCCGCCCAGGCCGCGTCGCCGGTGCCGGAGTCATCGGTCGCCGCGGACCCGGACGCGAGCCGCCTGGAGATCCTGCGCGCCCTGGAGCGTGGCGAGGTCACGGTGGCGGAGGCCGCGGATCGGCTGGCCGCCCTCGAGGGACCGGCCCTGGCGGAGGCCTGAGGCGTGCCGGAGGATCCGCTCGACACCGTCCTGCGCCTGGTGGCGGAGGGTCACCTCACGGCTGACGAGGGCACCCTGATCCTGGCCGCGCTCGACGCCCGGCTCGATCCCCGGACGGGGGCGGCCAGGGGGCGGGCCGGCCCAGCGCCCGGCCAAGCAGGTCGGCTCACGGCCTCCGGGGGGGACGCCGGCGCGCGGTCGCTGCGCATCGAGGTGCGGGACGGCGCCCGCACGGTGGTGAACCTGCGCCTGCCCCTGGCCCTCGGCCAGTACGCGCTTGACCGAGTCCCCGGCCTGTCGGGCGATCAGGTGGACCGCGTGCGGGCGGCGCTCCGATCGGGCCTGACGGGCCCCGTGCTGGTGGTGGACGACGAGCACGGCGGCGTGCGGATCGCCATCGACTAAGGAGCAGCCCGTGCGGCGGGGCGCCCGTGGCTGGCCCGGGTGGCGCGTCCCCTGGCGGCGCCAGTCCGTGGGCCCCCGGCGATCAGGCCGGCGCGTCGGGTTTGGCGTGGCTGTCCGCGGCGGGCAGCGTCACGGTGAACCGGGCGCCGGCGCCCTCGGGCGAGGACGCGTGGATCGTGCCCCGCATCGCGTCCGTGATGCGGCGCGCGATGGCGAGGCCCAGCCCCGTGCCCCCGGAGCCGTGGCGGGTGGTCCCGTGGAGGCGCGTGAACGGCTCGAAGATCCGCTCCATCGCCTCCGGCGGGATGCCCGGCCCCTGGTCCTCCACCTCGACCATCGCCTGGGCCCCAGCCCGGCGGACCCGGACCGTGACGGTCGTGCCGCGCGGCGAGTGGTCTACGGCGTTGTCCACCAGGATCAGCAGCAGCTGGACGAAGCGGTCGCGGTCCGCGCTGGCGAGGACCGGCCCGGCCGCCTCGTGCGCCAGCGTCACCTCGCGCTCGGCCGCCAGCGCGGTGGCGCCGCGCACCGTGTCGGCCGCGAGCGACGCGACGTCGAGCACGACGGGCGACACCGAGAGCCTGGTCTCGTCCCAGGCCGCCAGCTGGAGCAGGTCGCCCACGAGCAGCCCAAGCCGGTCCGCCTCGGCCACGATGTCGGTCACGAAGTCCCGCCCCTCGTCGTCGACCAGGTTCTCCCGCTCCAGCACCTCGGCGTTGGCGCGGATGAGCGCGGCCGGCGTGCGCAGCTCGTGCGAGGCGTCGGCCACGAACCGCCGCTGGGCCTCGAAGCCCTCGCGGATCGGCCGCAGGGCGCGGCCGGTGACGAGGAGCGTGATCAGCGCCGCCCCGACCAGGCCCACGGCGCCGACGGCGCCGATCGCGAGCAGCAGCGTCCGGGCGATCCGGTCGTGGAGGTCGAGGCGGATCCCGCCCTGGACGAACCCCTGGGCCTGCCCGTTGCGGACGATCGGCAGCGTGTACAGGCGGAGGTCCACCCCGTTCGCCTGGATCGTGCGCAGGTCGCTCCCGCTCGCGGCGGCCGAGGCCATGGCGGCCGTGTCGGGCAGGCCCACGGTTGGGTAGTTGGACCGGTTCTCGGTGACGGTGCCCGAAGGGTTGACGACCAGCACGAAGGTGTCCGACTGGCCCGTGGGCCGATCTGGATCCGCGTTGGCGTCGGTGTCCACGCCGCCGCTGTCACCGCCCGTCTCCTTGCCGATGGCGACGAGCTGGGCCTGGACCGCGTCCATCACGGCCCGGTCCACGTCGCTGTCGAGCGCCCGCAGCGCCACGACGGCGGTGACGGCGCCCACGCCCACCACCAGCAGCGCGAGCAGCGCCATGGTGACGGCGAACAGCCGACGGCGCGTCCGCCGGATGAGGCGCTCGGTGGTCCCGAGGGCCATGGCGGGTCAGCCCTCTGACTTGAGCGAGTAGCCGACCCCGCGCACCGTCTTGAGCCGATCGGCGCGGTCCAGCTCGCCCAGCTTGCGGCGCAGGTACGAGACGTACAGGTCCACCACGTTCGAGTACACGTCGGGCTCGGCGCCCCAGACCTGGTCGAGGATCTGCTGGCGGGTCACCACCTGGTTGGCGTGGCGGATGAAGAACCCCAGCAGCGCGAACTCGCGGGCGGACAGGTCCACCGTGCGCTCGCCCACCTGGGCGACATGGCGCTGCTCGTCGAGCACGATGTCGCCGGCCGACAGGCGGGCGTCCGCCGAGGGCGCGGGACGCCGGCCGAGGGCCCGGATGCGGGCGAGCAGCTCGGAGAACGCGAACGGCTTGGCGAGGTAGTCGTCGGCGCCCGCGTCGAGCCCGGCGACCCGGTCGTCCACCGAGCCGAGCGCGGTGAGCATCAGCACCGGCGCCGTGACGCCCCGGGCCTTGAGCAGGCGCATCACGGTCATCCCGTCGATGTCCGGCAGGCCCCGGTCCAGCACCACCACGTCGTGCGGCCCGGTGTCCGCCATCGCGACCGCGGAGATGCCGTCCGGCGCCACGTCCACGACATGGCGCTCCGCCACCAGCACGCGCTTGACCAGCGCCGCCATCTTGGGCTCGTCCTCGACCACCAGAATGCGCATGCGGACGATTGTGGGGCCGATGCGGGCGCAGGTCGAGGCTCCGCCCGCGCGTCTGTGAGAAGTCTCACCCGGGTCTCAGCGCGGGGTCGGCGCCTGCGAGCCACGCTGGGGACCGTTCGACATCCCGTCGGGGGCCCAACTCCATGCTGACTCGCGTGGCGCTTCTCGCCGCCTCGCTGGCCGCCTCGGCCGTCCTGGCCCTCGGGCTGGCGATCGCGGGCGTGGGATCCGCCCGGCCCGCCGCAACCTCCCCCCAGGTCACCCCTGCCGCGGCGTCGGCCCCTGACGCCCCGCCCCAGCCCGTCACGCAGGTCGACACCGTGTACGTGGTTCCCTCAGCCGCCGCGGGCCCCAACCCCACCCCTGCCCCCACTCCCTCGCCCATCGTCGTCAAGCGCGTGGTCGTCACGCCCGCGGGCGGCGGCGAGGGCGGAGACAACGACTGATGACCGAACCCCGCCAGACCCGCCAGCCCGGCGGTCGTCCCGTGCCGCCGCCCTCCCTCCCGAGGCAGGACGCGCATCCCCCGCACCTCTCCGTCCGCCACCCCGCCCGCGCGGAGCTCGAGGCCCGCAGGCGGCGCGGGGTGGCAGAGCCCGGCGGCGTCCGCATGGTGGTCGCCCTCGCCGGCCTCGCATCGGCATCCGCCCTGGCCACGGCGATGCTGCCGTCGATCCTTCCCAAGCCGGTCGCGGCGACGACCGCAGATGTCGTGGCCGCCAACGTGGCGCCGTCCCAAGACCCTGGCCCGACGCCCGGGCCGTCGGTTATCCACGTGACGCGCGTGGTGACCCTCGCACCGGGCCAGACCCTGCCGCCGGACGCCCTGGCTGGCAGCGCCAACGCCGCGCCGCCCGGGGCCACCCCCCGGCCGACGCCCCGGCCGACGCCCCGGATCGTCGTTCAGACCGTCACGCGCCAGTCAGGCAAGCCGTGACCGACCTCGCCGTCCCCGCGACCGCCGAGGCCCGCCGCGCCATGATGGGCGGCGAGGTCGCCGTCCACGCCACCGGCGACGTCACGCGGTCGCAGCTCGGCGCCGTGCTCGACCGGCTCGCGGCGTGGGCGTCCCGGCTGACGCGGTTCGAGCCGGGGTCAGAGCTGGTGCGCGCCAACGCCGCCCCCGGGGATCGAGCGCGGATCGGGCCCACGCTCACGGCGGTGCTCGACTGGGCCCGCGCGGCCGAGGGCCTGACCGACGGCCTCGTCGATGTGGCGATGCTCGAGGCGCGCCTCGCGGCTGAGACCGGCGCGCCCGTCCGCCCGCCCCAGGCCGCGAGCCGCCGCTGGTCGATCGAGCGCGGCCCCAGGGCGAGCGTGCTCCGGCGCGGCCCCGGCGTCCGGATCGACCTCGACGGGGTGGCCAAGGGCTGGCTTGCCGACCGTGCCCTCGCGCTGACCCCGGGCCGATCCGCCCTCGTGGACGCGGACGGGGACATCGCCTTGCGGCTGGCCGGCCCCGACGACGCTTGGGGGCTGGGCGTGGCCGACCCGCGCGATGCCGAGGAGTTCCTGGCGGTGCTCCAGTTCCGCGCCGGGCGCGCTCCCGGCTCGTTCGGCGTGGCCACGTCGGGGACCAGCGTCCACCGCTGGGCCCACGCGCGCGGCGAGACCCATCACCTGATCGACCCCCGGACCTGGCAGCCTGCCACCAGCGACATCGTCCAGGCGACGGTCGTGGCGGGATCGGCCCGCGAGGCGGAGGCACTCGCCAAGGCCGCCGTGATCGTCGGCACGGCGCGGGCGTTCGCGCTGCTCGACCGTCCCGGCGTCCTGGGGGCCCTCATCCTCACCGAGCGCGGCGACCTCCGCGCCACGCCGGAGATGCTGCGATGGCTGGCGTGACGGCGCGCGGGATGGACCCTCGCACCTCGCTCGTCCGGTTCGGCCTGCCAGCGATCGCCGCCGGCGTCGTGATCGGCGGGACGCTGCCGGGCTTGGTGTCCGGCGTGCTGGCGGCGAGCCCGACCAGCCTGCCCTGGCTGTTCGAGCGGCTGTTCGCCTGGCTGGCCTACCTCACGATGACGCTCTCGGTGGTCTACGGCCTGGTGCTCTCGACCAAGCTGCTGGACGCGATCGCCCACCGGCCGGTGAGCTTCGCGCTCCACCAGGACCTCGCAGTCGCGGGCCTGGCGATGGCCGCCCTGCACGCCGGCCTGCTGAGCCTCGACGCGTCGATGCCGTTCACCCTGGCGGGCCTACTGGTGCCCGGCGCCTCGCCCTACGCGCCGCTCGCCGTCGGCGCGGGACAGGTCGCGCTCTACCTCGCGGCGATCGTGACGGCCAGCTTCCACGTCCGGCGGCGGATCGGCCAGCGGGCCTGGCGGGCGCTCCACCTGGTGACCTTCCTCTCGTTCGCCGGCGCCACCGCGCACGGCATCGCCGCCGGCACCGACAGCAGCCAGGCGTGGGCGCAGTGGATCTACCTCGGCTCGCTGGGCACCGTGGCGTTCCTCGTCGTGTACCGCATCGGGCTCGTCCTGGCGGCGCGCCTCGGGCGGCGGGCGAGGCTGGTGGCCCCGGCCACCTGACCGAGGCCGGGCCGAGCCGGCCAGGGCAGCCCGTCAGCCCGCGGCGGTCACGAGACGGGGACGTCCCGCGGGGCGAGGTGCTCCCCGAAGAACGCGAGCATCCGGCCCCAGGCATCCTCGGCGGCGTCCGGGTCGTGCGCCACGCGCATCGGGCCGCGGGCCATGGCCGCCATCAGGGGCCCGTCGTGCCGGCTCATGAACGAGTGCCCGGCGTCCGGGTAGGTCTTGACGTCGTGGGGGACCCCGGCTGCCTCGAGCGCCGCCTCCAGGACGGGCCCGTTCGAGCCGAAGGTCCGGTCCCGCCCGCCGTACGAGGCCACCACGGGGCAGACGTCCGGGATGATCGACATGTCCGCCGGCAGCCCGGCGTAGAAGGGCGCCACCGCGCGGAGCTCGCGGCCGCCGCGCGCGGCGTACAGGATGGCGAACCCGCCACCCGCGCAGAAGCCCGCCATGCCGATGCGGTCGGGATCCACCTGGGGGCGCGCGGCCAGCCAGTCGTGGAAGGCGCGCATCTCCCGGTACGGACGGCCGTGAGCCACCCGGCTCATGCCGCGCATGAACCGCGCGATGCACAGCGGCTTGAACCCCGCCCCGACCAGGTCCGGCGCGAGCGCGACATAGCCGCTGTCCGCGAAGCGGGTCGCGATCTGCCGGATGTCGTCGTTGAGGCCCATGATCTCGTGGACCACGATGACCGCCGGGTGGGGCGGCAGCGGTGCGTCGGGGTCGGCGCCAGCCGGCTGCTCGGGCTCCGCGTAGAACGCCGTCAGCTCGCGGCCGTTGCCGTGGAAGGTGAAGTCGCGTCGGGTCGCCATGCGCCGCATGGTACGGGTGGCCGGGATCAGCCGCCGAGGACCTGCCACGCCACCCCGTGGCGCACCGCGCTCCGCTCGTGCCCCCCGGCCGCTGCCAGCCCGATCTCGGGAGGGCGGTCGGCGCCCGCGAGCAGCCGGACCGCGTGCGGGCCAACCCGCGCGGACCAGCCCGCGGGTCCGGCGTCGAACGGGATCCCGACGACCGCCTGGCAGCGGGCCGCGAGGGCGGCCGGGTCGGCGACGGGCAGCGTCAGCTCGGCGAGGCGCGCCTGCCCGAGCCCGGGATGGGCGAACGCCCGGCGCGCCGCCATGGCCTCGGCACCCCACTCGGCGCCGGCCATCTCGTGCTCGATGAGGAACGGCGGAGCGTCGGGGCCGAGGACGGGGAACGCGGTCACCCAGCGGACGGTCTCGCCGTCGGGCCGGACGCGCGAGCCGCCGACCGGCGCGCCGATCGGGGAGCCCGCCGCGCGCAGCCGGGCCGCCTCGGCGACGCAGTCGTCCACGGCCACCGCCCAGGTGGCCAGCCCCTCGCGCCCAGCGTCGAGCACGGCCAGGGCCGCCCGGCCGACGGCGAACTCGGGGCTTGCCAGGACGAGCCCGCGGTCGAAGACGCCGATCAGCTCGAGGTAGGCGTCGCCCAGGAACGCCAGCCGGTTCCACGTCCCGGCCGACGCGTGGCGCCCCCCGCCCGAGAACGCGAGGCCGAGCCGCGCCTCGAGGCCGGCGGCGGCGTCGTCGGGGTCGCGGACCGCGATGACGAGGTGGTCGATGCCCAGGATGCCCACGCGCCCGATGCTACCGGGCGAGCCGCCGGGCCGGTGCGGCGGGAGCGTCGCGTACGATGACCCCATGCCCGACCCCGTCACCTCGCTCCCGTTCACCGGCAACCCCGAGGCCGACGCGCTGCTCGCGTCGAGCCCGCTCGCGCTGCTCGTGGGCTTCGCCCTCGACCAGCAGGTCACCGTGCAGAAGGCCTTCTCCGGCCCGCTCGAGCTGGCCCGCCGGCTGGGCGGGCTCGACGCCGCCGCCGTGGCCGGCCTGTCGCCCGAGGACCTCGAGATCGCCTTCCGGACCCCGCCGGCGCTCCACCGCTTCCCGGGCATGATGGCCGGCAGGGTCCAGGCGCTGTGCGCGGCGGTGGCGACCGAGTACGCCAACGACGCGTCCGGGATCTGGACCGGGGCGCTGGACGCCCGCGACCTGCGGGCGCGGCTCAGGGCGCTGCCGGGGATCGGCGAGGCCAAGTCGGCGACGGTCATCGGCGTGCTCGCCCGCCGGTTCGGCATCCGGCCGGACGGGTGGGAGGC
>JAJXTS010000128.1 GCA_021783595.1 Chloroflexota bacterium
CGGGGCCCACGGCCGCGCGGGCGCGTGAGCGGCTCGCCCTCGAGGCGGCCCGGTTCGTCGGCCTGGTGCCGCCGGCGAGCGCGCCGCCCCGCCGGGCGGCTCGCCGCGGCAGGCGGCAGTCGGTCCAGATCGGCGACTGAGACCGTCAGGCGCGACCGGCAGGCGTCTCAGCGGCTGGCCACGGCCTCGGTTGGCCAGCCGGCCTGGTCCAGCGCGATCGTCGTGCGCTGGCGCACCAGCGCCCGGTGGGTCGCGCCCGGCGCGCAGTAGCGGAACACGGAGCGGTCCACGGAGTAGATCGCCGTGGAGGCGACGCCGATCCGCCCCAGGCGGAACGCGAACACCGGGTTCTGGGGATTGCCCGCGTAGTGGTGGGGCGTGCCGTCGCGAGTCAGCAGGCCGAAGTTGGCCTCGCCGCCGAAGGCGTCGTGCAGGGCGCCCAGGAGGTGGCCGGCCGGCTCCGCCTCGGACCACGCGTCCTCCAGCCAGCGCTGGCCCACCTCGCTGTCCGCGTGGCCCGCGATCCGGTCCTGCCGGCGGTATCGGGCCCGCACGGGCGCGAAGTCGCGCAGGTCTCCGTTGTGGCTGAACGCGAAGCGCCCGGCGGGGTCGGCGAACGGCTGCGTGTCCGGCAGCTGGAGGGTGGACAGCCGCGACGGCCGCCGCAGGTGGACTAGGAGGGCGGTGGTCTCGGCGGAACCGAGCGCGTCCCTCCCCGGGTCGTCGCGGAACGCGCGGACGTCTCGGTAGGTGCGGAGCGCCCCGTCGCCGCCCACCCAGGCCGCGCCCCAGCCGAAGCCGGCGAGGCCGAAGCGCTCGAGCCGACCGGCGAGGTCCCAGAGCTCGTCGATGCGGAACGGCTCGGCCGCCCGGGCGATGAACTGCTCGCACATGGGTGCGAATGATACGCGGCCGCCCGAGGCGGGCCGAGCGCGCGTGCGGGCGGAGGGCGAGCAGACGATGACGGCGCCACCGTTGGGGACCGGTGGCGCCGTCATGGGGACGCGCGGGAGCGGAGCAGGGAGCGGCCGGGCGGGAGCCCCGCCAGGACGCGTGGCGTGCCGGGTCAGCCCTCCACGAGCGCCGATGCCTCGCCGGCGGCCGGGGTGCCGAGGCGCAGCAGGAACCGCACGAAGACCAGGCCGCCGGTGGCGCCGAGCAGGACGAGCGAGACCCACAGGATGGCCGGCGCGTACGGCTGCGGCGTCGCGAAGGTCACTCCGTTGCGGACCACGGTGGTCATCGAGACGAGCGCGGTGTTCCACGGGAAGCCGGAGGAGGGGTCGGCGGCCTCCATCCCGTAGATCTGCGGGACGATGTAGAGGACCGACGCGATGACGAGGAGGATGCTCTGGAGCCGCCAGTCGGACGGGCTGTCGTCAGGGTCGCCGAGCAGCTTCACCAGGGCGGCCCACATCAGGATCACGGTCGCCAGGGGCGCGGTGACGCCGAGGCCGGCGCCGCGCAGGTACACGTCGGGGAACAGGAACACCACGGACAGGCAAAGCGTGACCACGAGGAGCGCGTCACGGGTGAGGACGTAGCTGAGCCACCAGACGTCGCCGCCGAAGCGGAGCGTCAGCTTCTGCAGGAAGCGCAGCACGTACGGCCGCGCGAAATGGAGCGACAGGGTGAACGCCCACAGGATGGGCAGGACCGCCGCGACGGAGGCCACCATCCAATCGGCGCCGCCGTTGGTGATGGCATTGGCAAGCTGGTCGCCGTTGAGCATCGGACCGGCTCCTCCTACTGGGCCTGGGGCTGCCGGTAGGACAGCCGGAAGTTGTAGACGACGGCCACGATCCCGAGGATGCCGACGAGGGCGGCTGAGATGTAGGCCAGCGGCTCCGCGAGAGCCAGGTTCTGGGACGTGGTCAGCACGTTGGACAGGTTGAGGAGGCGCGAGCCGGTGAGCAGCTGCGTCTGCGGGCCGAACAGGTAGGGCGTGATGTAGAGGGCCGCGCCCAGGCCCAGGAGGACGGTCTGGATCTGCATGCCGCGAAGGTCCTCATCGCCCTTGCCCATGAGCTTCATCAGCAGGACCACGAAGGCCAGCACCGCGGCCAGGCCGCCCGTCACGGGCAGCGGCTTGCTGCCGATGACGTCCGGGTAGAAGAAGATGAACGAGCCGAGGAAGACCTGGAGCAGCATGATGTCCCGCAGGCCCACGTAGATGATCCACCACAGGTCCGCGCCGAGGCGGAGGGTGAACTTGCCGGTTGTCTTGGCCATGTACGGCCGGGCGAGATGGAGGGCCACCGTCAGGATCCACAGGATCACGAGGGCGGCGGCGATGGTGCCCTCGACGAACGCCTCGCCGGCGTTGAAGAGGCCTGCAACCTGGTCTGCGTTCACTGGGCTCCTCCGGGGGTGAGCTGGCGGGACGGGGGCGTGGCGGGCGTGAGCGGGCCCGGCGCGGCGACCGGGGCGTGGCTCGCGGACGGGCCGCCGATGCGCGAGTCGGCCGGGCCGCGACCGGCGGCGACCCGGACCGTGGGGCATCCGTACACGGCGTCGCAGCGGAAGCACCGGGACGCCTCGGCGCGGGCGGCGTCCTCGGGGAAGCCCTCGGCCGTCGCCTTGAAGTGGCCGGTGTCCACCAGCGGCAGCGGGGCGTGCGTCCGAGGCCGGACGGCCAGGTCCAGACGCAGCGTGGGCTCGGCAGGGGTGGCCACGCGGACGGCCCGCATGATCTCGGCCTCGCCGTTCCGGGCGCCGGAGAGGTACTCGTGGATCGAGCCCGCGGCGCGGCGCCCGGCGGCCACGGCCTCGATGATCGTCTTGGGGCCCGACACAACGTCGCCGCCCGCGAAGATGCCGGCCCGGCCGGTGGCCAGCGTGCGCGGGTCGGCAACGATGCCGGCCCAGCCGCTGACCTCGATTCCCGCGCCCTCGGGGAGGATCGACGGGTCAGGCTCCTCGCCGATGGCCACCAGGATGGCGGTCGCCGGGAGCTCGCGGGTCTCGCCCGTGGCAACCCAGGACGTGCGGCCCCCGGCGTCGGCGCGACCGGACGGCGTCGTGATCTCGCAGCGCAGCGCCACAACCTGGCCGTCCCGGCCCACGACCTCCGACGGGGCGAGCCCCTCGAGGATCGCGATGCCCTCGCGCTCGGCCGCCTCGAGCTCCTCGCCCTGGGCGGGCATGTCGGCGCGCCCTCGGCGGTAGACGATCGAGACCGACGCGGCGCCGGAGCGCCTCGCCGAGCGGGCCGCGTCCATCGCGGTGGAGCCGCCGCCCACGACGATCACGTCACCCGAGAGGGTCGGGTGCTCGCCGAGGTTGACCTCCTTGAGGAACCGCGTGGCGGGGATGACGCCGCGCGCGTCGTCGCCGGGGACGCCCAGGCGACGCGACTTCGAGGCCCCGGTCGCGAGGAAGATCGCGCGGAAGCCCTGGCGCTCGAGGTCGGGCAGGGTGAAGTCGCGGCCCATGGCCGTGTCCAGCCGCAGCTCCACGCCGGCGTCGAGGATCCGCTGCAGCTCGGCCTGGAGGACCTCGCGCGGCAGGCGATACTCGGGGATGCCGATCGCCATCATGCCGCCCGGGATCGGCATGGCCTCCATGACGGTCACCGGGTAGCCGAGGCGGGCGAGATACCACGCAGCCGACATGCCGGCCGGCCCGCCGCCCACGATGGCGACCTTCTCGCCCCGCTTCTTGGCCGGCTTGGGGGCCGGCGGCAGGTTGCCGTGCTCCACGGCGAACCGCTTGATGGTGCGGATGCTGATGGGCTCGTCGAGGACGCCGCGGCGGCAGGCGGTCTCGCACGGGGCGGTGCAGATCCAGCCGCAGACGCTCGGGAAGGGGTTGACCTCGGCGGCCACCTGGTAGGCCTCGTCGTAGCGGCCCTGGCTGACCAGGCCCACGTAGCGGCCGGCATCGGTGCCTGCCGGGCACGCCTCCTGGCAGGGCGCGTGGGGATGCGGCGGCGCGTCGTCCACCATCGTCATCCATGCCTGCCACGGCTTCGGACGACTGCGGGTCACCCAGGGGAAGAGGTCGCCCCACGGCGTGGGATGGGTGGGCTTGAGGGCCTCGCGCGTCACGGCGGACAGCGGCAGCCAGGCCTCGTCGGCGGCGACGGCCGTCGGCCGCTCGATGGGCCCCTGCCGCTCGGCCAGGGGCGTGGGGTTGCCGCGCAGCTCGGCGATGGTGATGACGGCGGGCGGGCACTCGCGCACGCAGATGCCGCACCCGATGCACTCCCCCACCTGCAGCGGGCGCTCCATGGCCCACGGCAGGGGCTTTCCGCCCACTGGCCCGGTCTCGATCCCGGGATGGTCGGGCCGACTCATGTCGAGCGCCTCGACCGGGCAGACGTCCATGCAGATGCCGCAGGTGATGCATCCCGCGTGGTTGATGTCGATCCGATAGCCCATACGCCGCCTCCTTGTGGCTGGACCGATGGTGGGCTCACAGGCGCGCGGGCACCACGCCCGCCGGAGTGGGCAGGCGACCCGTCATTTCGGGTGGGCCCGGGATGACCTTCAGCAGGGGTCCCGCGGCACCCGGCAAGGCCGGCCGACATCCCCGTCGCGGCCGCGGCGTCGCGACGGCTTGACAGCCAACGGGTCGGTGGCCATACTTCGGTCAGCGAATGCGACTCATTCGCAATGACGCCCCTCGGACCGTGAGACCACCCCCATGCTGACAACCACCTCGCTGATCGCGGCCGGCACTGGCTCCGGCGTGCTCGGCATCCTCGCCGTGTCGCTCCTGCTGGGCGTGCTCCACGGCGTCACCCCCGACGAGCACACGTGGCCCATCACCGTGAGCTACGCGATCGGCGCGGCCACGGGCAGGCAGGGCATGAAGGCCGGTCTCCTGTTCTCCGCCGCGTTCGCCCTGCAGCGCGCGATCGCGTCGGAGCTCGCCTACCTCGCCCTGGCGCCGATCCTCGCGTCCGGCGCCCTCAACGCCTGGATCGACCTGCTGGTCGGCATCGTGATGGCCGCCTCGGGGATGTACATCCTGCGCCTCGGCCGCGAGCTGCACCTGACCGAGTGGCTGGAGCAGCTCCTCCACCGCGTGGTCCGCGTTGGCAGCCACGACGGGACCGACGGGATGCCGTCGCACGACGGCGGGCCGATCCCCGTGCGCATGACGCTGGTCCACGGCTTCATCGCCGGCTGGGGGACGGGCGCGTTCGCCATCATCATCTACACGGTCCTCGCGCCGGCCATGCCCAGCGCGGCGCTGGCGTTCCTGCCGGGCCTCCTGTTCGGGATCGGCACGATGCTGGTGCAGACGCTGGTCGGGGCGGCGCTCGGCGCGTGGATGCGCCGCCGCAACCTCGGCGCCGCAGCCATGAACTACGTCTCGCGCGCCGTCGCCGGCAACACCCTGACCTACGGCGGCGTGCTGTTCGCCGCGTGGGGCCTGGTGTCGCTGCTCCTGCCCGGCATCGCCAGTGCGCTCGACGCCGGGCTGCCGACAGGTCTCGGGATCCCGAACCTCGACAGCATCAACGCCGGGCTGGTCCTGGTGGCGATGATCGTCGGGGTGGTCGCCGCCGGCAGCTTCGTGCGGGCGATCCGCCGTGCCCAGGTGCTGGGGCTCGTGGAGGTGCGCGCGCGATGACGGGTCAGGGCCACCACCAGATCGGGCGGGCCGGCGAGCCGGATCGGGTCGCCGACGCGCTGGCCTCGCTGGGCGGCGCGACGACGGGGCCCCGGCGGGCCATCGTGGATGCCCTCGTCTCGGCGGACCGGCTGCAGACCCCGGAGCAGGTCCTGGCCGAGGCGCGGGTCGCCGCCCCGTCCACGAGTCTCGCGACGGTCTACCGGACCCTCGAGCGGCTCGACCTCGGCGGCCACGTCAAGCGCGTGGCGCTCGCGTCGGGCGCCGTGGGCTACGCCTACTGCGGCGGATCGCACCACGATCACGCGATCTGCACGCGCTGCGGGCGGGTGATCCGGGTGGACGCGTGCGCGGCCTCTGCCTGGGAGGCGCCGGCGGGGTTCCGGGTGGCCTCCCACGAGCTCAACTTCTACGGCACGTGCGAGGCGTGCGCTGCCGACGCGACGCCCGACGCTGGGCCCGCGCGCGGAGCCGCCTGAGCGGGACGGCCGACGCGGCCGACCGGCCCCGGCCGCCGGCGAGTGCTACGCGTCCTCGACCAGCCCCTCGCGCATCGCCCGGGCGACGACCTCGGCGCGATTCTGCGCGTGGAGCTTGTCGAGGATGTTCCGAAGGTGGAACTTGGTCGTGTTCTCGCTGATGCCCAGGTCGCTGGCGATCTCCTTGTTGCGCAGGCCCCTGACCACCAGCCGCAGCACATCGAGCTCGCGCTCGGTCAGCCGGTCGCGATCGGGCCCCGGCGAGGCGGCGGCGGGCGGGCGGGCCAGCTCGGCCAGGATCCGCGCCGCGATCGCGGGAGGGATGGCGGCCTCGCCCCGCTCGACGGCGCCGAGCATGGCGCGAAGCTCCCCCGACTCGAGATTCTTGAGCAGGTAGCCCCGCGCGCCGGCCTTGATGGCCGCGAACAGGTCGTCCACGCCCTCGGACGCGGTGAGCATCACGATGGCGATCTCGGGCGCCTCAGCCGCGAGCCGACGGGTGGCCGCCAGCCCCCCGCCACCGGGCATCGCCACGTCCATCAGCACCAGGTCCGGCCGCAGCCGGACCGCGGCGGCCACGGCCGCGTCGCCGTCGGCCACCTGGCCCACCACCTCGTGCCCCCAGACGCCCAGCAGCGACGCGACGCCGTCGCGGAACAGGGTGTGGTCGTCGGCCAGCAGGATGCGCATGGCTCAGCCGACTCCCGCGCGGGCGGCCGGCGACGCCGCGCCCGAGGGGGGCCGCTCGCCGAGCGCCTCGGGCGCCTCAGGGGCGTCCCCCGTCGGGATCGGCATGGTGATCGTCGCGTCGGGCCATGCGAGCGCGGCCCCCTCCGGCTCGTGGCCGGCGAGCGGCAGCGCCACCCGAACCTCGGTGCCCCCGCCGGGGGCGGGACCCACCGCGAAGGTCCCGCCGATCCGGGCCGCGCGCTCGCGCATCGCCCGGAGGCCGTAGCCCGGGCGGTCGCCCGAGCCGCCCGGCGGCAGCCCGCGCCCGTCGTCGGCCACCACCACCGTCAGCACGCCCTCGGCCGTGGTCGCCTCCAGGCGAACCCGGCGCGCGGCCGCGTGCTTGCGGACGTTGGTCAGCGCCTCCTGCGCGATGCGGTAGAGGTTGGCCTCCGCGACCGGGTCCAGCCGAAGCGACGCGGCGCCCGGGTCGATCGCGAGGTCCAGCCCGACGTGCGACGCCTCCGCCACGCGTCGGGCGTGCTCCGCGAGGGCGGCCCCCAGCCCCTGGCC
>JAJXTS010000129.1 GCA_021783595.1 Chloroflexota bacterium
CGGCCCGGCCGGCGGACCGGTGGCGCCGGGGCCGGCGGCGGCGGCCGGCATCGGCGACGCGGGCGGGGTCGGCGGCACCGGCAGATCCGAGGGACCCGGCGGCGGCTGTCGTGGCGAGACCCTCGGCCTCCGCACCCTCGAAGGCAGAGCCTGCGGAGCCCGCCCGGGGGCGCGGCGGCGTGGCCTGGCCGGTGGTCCCGGAGAGCGCGTCGGCAAGGGCGTGCCGGCCGAACTTGAGCAGCAGCATCCGGAAGTCCCGTGCGTAGAACAGCTTGATGCGCACGTCCGGGTAGAGCTCGCGCAGGCGTCGCAGCTTGCGGTTCTTCTTGCGCACCAGGCTCTGCTTGAGCGTGGTCAGCTCCACGTAGAGGTCCATCTCGGGCAGGTAGAAGTCCGGCGAGAAGCTCTCCGCGACGTCGCCCTCGAGCGTCCAGCCGATCGGGAAGGTGTCCGGCTCGTACTCCCAGGCGACGTCGTAGTAGGTGAGGATCCGGGCCAGCTCCGCCTCGCTCGCGTGGGCGAATGGCGTCAGGCGCCGAGCGGCCTCGGCAGCGGGCTCGGCTGTCACGCGCCGTCGCCGAGGAGGGTGCGCAGATCGCCGCGCCAGCCGATCAGGAAACGCCGCATGTCCTCGACGTCGGCCTCGGCCAAGGCGGGCGAGCCGCCCAGGCGCAGCGCCGTGGCCGGGTCGAGCTCCGGGCGGCGGGCAGTGTCAAGGCGCGGACCGGCGGCCCCGCGGACCACGAGCGAGAGCGTACGGCTGCCGCAGTCCCGGCAGGTCAGCTCGACGAAGGCCACGTCGCCGCGGTCGGCGAGGACGGCGAGGCCGTCGCCGGGGATGGTCGCCCCGCACGAGGTGCAGGCGGCCCCGACAAGACGCTCCCGGAGGTCGCGGTGGTCCATCGCGCCCAGTCTACCGAGTCGCGGCCGGGCGGGCAGCGCAGGAGGATCGATACTCCCAAGGGGTATCATTGCTCCATGACAGAGACTCCGAGCCGGGCGACGGCCGGCCCCGAGCCGTCCTCGGCCGACACCTTCCGGCACAGCTACACCAAGGACCGTGCGCAGCTGCTCCGGCGCCTGTCCCGCATGGAGGGCCAGGTTCGGGGGATCTCCCGCATGATCGAGCGCGGGGACTACTGCGTGGACATCCTCCAGCAGACGGCCGCGCTGCGGGCCGCCGTGGACGCCGTCTCGGTTTTGGTCCTCGAGGACCACGTGCAGGGCTGCGTCCGGACGGCGGCCCTCAGCGGCGAGGCCGACAAGTACGTGGACGAGGTGATCGACGTGGTCCGGCGCACGATCGGGCGGCCCATCCGCTCCGGTTCGCGCTCCGGGTAGCCGCCGCGGCGCGGCCCGTCGCGGCAGCGCGTCCGGGCCGTGTCCCCCGGGTTATCCACGGTTTCGGCGGTGCGCCGCGTTTCGTGGATAACCGCCCTTGACCCGTCGCCGCGCGCGCCATACCGTCCGCACTCCGTCAGGGGCGCGAGCGCCGCGGGAGGCGTCGTCTGGAAGGGGCGCCGGGGAGACCCGGGCCGGAACCGACCGGGCGACGCGACACCGCCGAGTCGCCGGCCGCGACGACAGATCACGCCGGGAGCGGCTCCCGGACGGGCCGTGGCATTCGACCACAGGAGGGTGCCCTGGACCGGCCGAGAGTTCCGCTCCCGACGCGTATCGCGGGCCTCCCCCCCCTGCCCGACGCCTACGGCCTCGCCCTCGACGCGGGCCTCAGCGCGCTCGGCGTGAGCCTCAGCCCGGCCGCCCGCGCGGCCATCGACGCCCACGTCCGGCTGCTGCTCGCATGGAACGAGGCGATCAACCTCACGGCGATCCGCGACCCGGCGGAGATCGCGCGGGCCCACGTCCTGGACAGCCTGTCCGCCGTGCCGCTGCTCAGCGGCCTGGGCGTCCGCCGCCTCCTCGACCTGGGCAGCGGCGGGGGATTCCCCGGCCTGCCGCTCGCCGCCGCGCTCGACCTCGAGCGCGCCCTGCTGGTGGACTCGGTGGGCAAGAAGGTCAGGTTCCTCGCCACGGCGATCGGCGCGGCGGGCCTCGCCCGGAGCGTTGCCGCGGAGCAGGAGCGTGCCGAGACGCTCGCGCGCGACCCACGCGACCGGGGGGCGTGGCCCGCGGTGGCCGCCCGTGCCGTGGCGCCGCTCGCGGAGCTCGTGGAGCTGGCCCTCCCCCTGCTCGCGCCGGACGGGGTCCTGGTGGCCTGGAAGGGCGCCTCGGCCGAAGACGAGGTCGCCGCCGCCGAGCCGGCCCTGAGGGCGCTGCGGGCGGGGCCCGTCCGGCTGCTCGACGCGGCCGTCCCGGGCCTTGCCGACCATCGCCTGGTGGTGGTCCCCCGCTGGGGCCCGATCGACCCGCGCTTCCCGCGCGGGGCCGCCGAGCGCCGGCAGCAGCCGCTCTGACGGTCCCGGCCGACTGCCGCCGGGCTACCCTCTGGGCTACCCTCAAGCCATGCGCGTCCTCGTGCTCTCGGACATCCACGCCAACCTCGTCGCGCTCGACGCGGTGCTGGCTGAGGCGCCGACGGTGGACGAGGTGTGGGCGCTCGGGGACTGCGTGGGCTATGGGCCCGAGCCGGATGCCGTGGTGACGCGCCTCCGCGAGATCGGGGCCCTCGGGGTGCGCGGCAACCACGACCTGGCCGCGCTCGGCGGTAACGAGATCGAGTCGTTCAACGTGGACGCCCGGCGGGCGATGGAGTGGACGCGAAGCGCGATCGGCGACGCCACGAGGGCCTGGCTGGCCGCGCTGCCGGAGCGCCTGGTCCGCGGCTCCTGGACGCTCGTCCACGGCAGCCCGCGCTCCCCCATCCGCGAGTACGTCAGCTCCACGTCGGTGGCCCGGGCCGCGTTCAGGGACCTCGCCTCTCCGAACGGTCTCCACGGCCACACGCACGTCCCGGTGGCGTTCCTCGAGGCGGGCGGCGCGCTCACGACGGTGGGTCCGAGCGCGGGATCCGAACTGGGGCTGCAGGGCCTCCGAGCGCTCCTCAACCCAGGCAGCGTGGGCCAGCCGCGCGACGGGATCCCGGCCGCCTCGTGGCTGGTCCTGGACACCGAAGCAGCCACCGCCACGTGGCGCCGGACCGCCTACGACGTGGCGTCCGTCCAGGCCGCCATGGAGGCGCTGGCGCTGCCCGTGCGCCTCGTGGACCGGCTGGCGTACGGCCTCTGACGGGCCCTGACCACCGCACGCCGGGGCCTGATGTGCCGTAGAGTCGGAACCTGCATCAGCCCGGGGCGCAGAGGGCGTCCCCCAACGAGGTCCCGCCGAACCCGCCCATGATCGGTGGCAGACGTCCCATCCAGGGTCGCAAGCTCGCAGACAAGCGCGTACGCGTCGAGCGACCGCACTCCGCCTACTTCCGCTACGCCGGCCCGGGCCAGCTCGTGGCCAAGCCGGCGGCCTCGCAGGCGCGCTCCGGCTTCGGGCGCCAGTGGCTCCGCGCCAAGGCGTGGCTGATCGGCCGCCCGCTCGCGAGCGAGGACGAGATCAGCGAGCGCCTCTCCAAGCGGCTGGCGCTGCCGATCTTCAGCTCGGACGCCATCTCGTCCTCCGCGTATGCGACCGAGGAGATCCTCAAGGTCCTGGCGCTCGCGGGCGCCGGGGCGCTGTTCCTGTCGATCCCGCTCGCGATCGCGATCACCGGCCTGCTGACCGTGGTGGCCATCTCGTACCGCCAGGTCTGCCGGGCCTTCCCGGGCGGCGGCGGCGCGTACGCGGTCGCCCGCAAGGAGTTGCTGCCCATCCTGGGCCTCGTGGCCGCCGGCGCGCTCCTCATCGACTACGTGATGACGGTGGCCGTGTCCACGTCGTCCGCCATGGACCAGCTGATCTCCATGGCCCCGGTCCTCGACAACGGCCAGGACCACCGGCTGCGGATCGGCATCGCGGTCGTGGTGATCGCGCTCATCACGGTCGCGAACCTGCGTGGGCTGCGGGAGTCGGGCAACATCTTCGCCGTCCCGACCTACCTCTTCGTGGGCCTCGCCCTGCTGATCGTGATGGCGGGCGTGTTCCACGTGGTCACCGGCACGGTCACCCCGTTCCCGCCGCAGCCCGAGGTCACGCCGATGGGCACGCAGGCCATCGGCACGTTCCTGATCCTCCGCGCCTTCGCCAGCGGGTCGGTCGCCCTGACCGGCGTGGAGGCGATCGCCAACGGCGTCCCGGCGTTCAAGCCGCCCGAGGCCAAGAACGCCGCCAACACCATGCTCGCCATGGCGGTTCTGCTGGGCACGATCTTCATCGGCGTCACCGTGATCGCGCACGCCTACCAGATCGTGCCGTCGCAGGACCTGTCCGGCGGGCCGACCGTGATCGCCATGGTGGCCCAGACCGCGTTCGGCAAGGACGGCCCGCTGTTCTACGTGTTCCAGATGGCCACCGCCCTGATCCTGTTCCTGGCCGCGAACACGAGCTTCAACGCGTTCCCCCGCCTGGGGGCGATCCTTGCGGAGGACGGCTACTTTCCGCGCCAGTTCAGCTTTCGCGGCGACCGCCTCGCCTACAGCTGGGGCATCGTGCTCCTCGCGGCCATCGCCGCCGGCCTGTACGTCCTCTTCGGCGGCAACACGACCAACCTGATCCCGCTCTACTCGGTCGGCGTGTTCGTGTGCTTCACCCTCTCGCAGGCCGGCATGGTCCGCCACTGGGTCCGCACCCACGACAGCGGCTGGTGGTGGCGCGGCATCGTCAACGCCTTCGGGGCACTGCTCACGTTGGTCGTCCTGGTCATCGTGCTCACCGAGAAGTTCGAGCACGGCGCCTGGGTCGTGGCGGTCCTCATCCCGACGCTCGTCGCGATGATGCTGTTCATCCAGCGCCAGTACCGGGCGTCCGCGCGCCAGCTCGCCGTCCGGCCCGAGTTCGTCCTGCCGCCCAAGCTCCGCGAGGAGCGGGCGATCGTGCCGGTGCCCGGGCTCACCCGGGCCGTGGTGCGGGCGGTGAACGTGGCCCGCTCGGTCGCTGACGACGTGATCGCCGTCTACATTTCGGACGATCCCGAGGATGCCCGCGCGATGCGCGAGCGCTGGGAGCGCCAGGTGCCGGGCGTCCAGCTCGTCATCGTGGAGTCCCCGTACCGGGCGCTGGCCGGCCCGTTCATGGCGTACCTCGACGTGCTCGACCGCGCCTGGCCGCCGGGCCATGAGGAGCCGATCACCTTCGTGGTGGTCCCCGAGTACGTGGCTCGGCACTGGTGGGAGCGGATCCTGTACAACCAGTCGGCGAGACGGCTCCGGGCGCTCCTGGTGGGGCGTCCGCACACCGTGGTGGTGGACGTGCCGTACCGCCGCGACGAGGCGGACCGATTCCACGGGCTGGACGCCGAGAGCAGCACCCCGGCCGACGCCTGACCACAGGGTCGCGAGGCCGCGGCCGTCCCTGCCGTGGCGTCTGAGGCGTTCCCGCCGGTGGTATCGTGACGCACCGCGGCGGCCGACCGGACGCCACCGGGGTCCCCCCGTCGCCGTGACCGTCTTGTTGGAGGCGCATTACCCGTGGCCGACTCGTCGGCACCCCCGTTCCGGCGCGCGGTCGTCGCGCTGTCGGGCGCTCGGACCGACCGACCCATCGTGGCGCTCGCGGCTGAGGTCGCGCGCCAGCACCACGCCGAGCTGGTCGGCGTCCACGTGGTGGAGATCGACTGGACCCTCCCCCTCGATGCCGATGTCGCCGGCCGCTCCGAGGACGCCCAGCGCGTGCTCGACATCGCCGAGGCGACCGCCGAGGGAGCCCGCCACCGGCTCGAGACCGTCCTGCTGCAGGCCCGCGACGTCGGGGCGGCGATCGTGGACGAGGCCTCCGAGCGCCAGGCGGACATGATCATCTGCGGCCTGCCCTTCCGCCGGCGGTTCGGCGGCGACTTCGCGATCGGCCGCACCATCCCGTACATCCTGAAGAACGCGCCCTGCGCGGTGTGGGTCGTCCGCGAGGCGATGCCCGAGGAGCAAGCATGAAGGCCGTGATCGTGGGCTGCGGGCGCGTGGGCGCCGGGCTGGCCGACGCGCTGGACCGCGCCGGCTGGCAGGTCCTGATCATCGATCGCGTGACGGCTGCGTTCGACCGCCTGCCGTCCGCCTTCCGGGGCACCGCCCTCCGCGGCGACGGGACCGACGAGGACACGCTGCGCCGCGCTGGCGCGGCGGGCGCCGACCTGTTCCTGGCCCTGACCGAGGGGGACAACCGCAACATCATGGCGGCCCAACTCGCCCAGGAGGCGCTCGGCGCAGCCAGGGTCGTGGCCAAGATCAACGACCCGGTCCGCGCCGAGGCCTACGCCCACCTTGGGATCGCCACGCTCTGCCGCACCAACCTGATGGAGACGGCGGTCCTGACGTTCCTCGGCCAGGCGGCCAGCGGGGCGCCCGGGATCTACGTCCCGGAGCGGGGCCAGGCGGATGCGACGGCAGGCGTGCCCAGCCGCCAGACCGGGGTGCCCGGCGGCGTCGCCCGCAGCAGCCTGGGGGCCTGAGCGATGTTTGTGCTGGTCGTCGGCGGCGGCAAGGTCGGTTACTACCTGGCCCGCGAGCTCATCGACTCGGGCCACGAGTGCGTGCTCATGGAGAAGGACCGGACTCGGGCGGAGACCATCCGCGACGAGATCGGGTCCGTGGTGATTGCCCAGGACGGCTGTGAGGGCAAGTACCTCCGCGAGGCCGGCGCGAACCGCGCCGATGTCGTGGCGGCCGTCACGGGCGATGACGAGGACAACCTCGTCATCTGTCAGATGGCGAAGCACCACTTCAGCGTGCCGCGGACCATCGCCCGGGTGAACAACCCGAAGAACGAGGGGCTGTTCCGGCACCTCGGGGTGGACGAGATCATCAGCCCCACGCGGATGATCCTGGGCTCCATCGAGCAGGACATCCCGGTCCACGAGCTGCTTCACCTCGCGGCCCTGGGAGAGGGCGAGCTCGAGATCATCGAGGCGCACCTCCAGCCCGGCTCGCCGGCGATCGGCAAGGTGGCATCGGATCTCCGCGTGCCGCAGGGCTGCTCGCTGTTCGGCGTGATCCGCGACGGAGCGCCCTCTCGGCTGCGGACGGACACGGTGCTCGTCGAGGGCGACAAGGTGATCGCGATCGGGCGGCCCGACTGCGAGGTGGAGCTGCGCGAGCAGCTGATCGGCGACGCAGGGGAGGGCTGACCGACCGCTCGAGGCCGCGGCGGGCAGCCGCGCCGGGGGGGCCGCGAGCCGCGCCGCCGCGCCGGGGCCGCGAGCCGC
>JAJXTS010000130.1 GCA_021783595.1 Chloroflexota bacterium
CCGGTAAGCACGCCGCGCAGGGACGCGCAGGCCGCGCCGAGCTCGGGGTCGGCGAGGCGGTACCGGGCGCCCCCGTGGCCCGCGGACGCCAGGACGGCGCCGGCCGCCTCGAGCGCGGCGAGGTGCCGGCCGAGCTCCGCCGGGTCCTCCCCGGTGGCCGCGGCGAGGGCGCCGGTGGAGGCCTCCCCGCCCGCGAGCTCGGCGACCAGGGCGACGCGCGCAGGGTGCGCCAGCGCCCGGAGCAGCGCCGCCATCTCGTCCTCGACCGTGGGTCCCTGCCCCGTCGCGTCCATGCACTCCTCCGCAGCGCCCCCGGCGGGCACGCGGGGGAGTCTAGCGCGGGCGCCCGAGGCTGACGGGCCGGCTGGCGCGCCGGTCCGGCCTGCCCGTGCGGCGCCGCGCCCCGAGGGCCTGGCCGGCACTGCTCCAGCGGTACTGCCCCTTCCGGGTCATCGACCGCGGCCACGGGGCGGCTGTAGCGTGGCCCCATGAGCCCGGCGGGACTGCCGAGGCGCCCGGGGGGGCCTGGACGCGTGCCCGGGCCCCCGGCGTCCTGACGTGCCCGGCCGCCCTCCTCGGGCTCGTCGGCCTGCTCGCCCTGCGCCCGCCGCGCGTGCCGGCATCGCTCTAGACGCCCACCGGAGAGTCGGCCGATGACAGCCCGCACCCAGCCCCAGTTGCTCCTCGCAAGGAGGTTCCCCGCGGCCGCACGGCCGGCGCCCGAGCTGGACCGCCGGTCGCTCCTGACCGCGGGGGCAACCTCGGCGAGCGGCCTGGCGGTCTTCTTGGTGATCGTGCTCACCGGCGGGACGCCGACCTCGCTCGGCCACTTCGCGTACGTTCCGATCGTCATCGCGGCGTACCGCGCGGGCGCGCGCGGCGGGGTGCTGGCCGCCCTCGCCGGCGCCCTGATGCTCGGGCCCGCGATGTCGCTCGTCGACCCCCGCAGCGACTTCGGCCTGCCGTGGCTGGTGCGGGGCGTGGCCTTCGTCGGGGTCGGGGGGATCGTCGGCTGGCTGTTCGACCGCGGCCGCTCGGCGACCGTCGCGTGGCGCGCGGCGGCGGTCCGGGCGTCCGAGGAGCACCAGGGCGCGATGACCGCCCTCGCCGCCGCGGCCGAGGCCAAGGACCCGACCACCGGCGACCACCTGTACCGCTGCCGCGACCTCGCCGGCGCGCTCGCGGCCGAGGCCGGCCTCGGGCCGGACGCCGTCGCGGACGTGGCCTGGTCCGCGATGCTCCACGACATCGGCAAGCTCTGGGTCCCCGACCAGGTCCTCGTGAAGCCGGGGCCGCTGGAGGCCGGCGAGTGGGAGCTGGTCCGCCAGCACCCGCTGCGCGGCAGCGAGATCCTCGAGGGGGCCCCGTCCCTCGAGACGGCGCGGCGCATCGCCCGCTGGCACCACGAGAACCTCGACGGGACCGGCTACCCGGACGGCCTGCGCGGCGCGGCGATCCCGCTCGAGGCGCGCATCGTCCGGGTCGTGGACGCCTGGGACGCGATGGCGAACGACCGCCCGTACCGGCCGGCGGTCGAGCTCGGGCGCGCGATGCAGGAGCTCCGCGACGGCGCGGGCGCGCAGTTCGACCCGGAGCTCGTCGCTCTCTTCCTCGCGATGGTCGAGTCCGGCCGGCTCCCGCTGTTCGGGGCCGCCGAGTGGCTCTAGCATCCGGCGGCGGCACGCCCCGCAAGATCCCGTCGGGGCGACGTCTGGCTAGCTGTCGAGTGTCCGAGCCAGAAGGACCTCCATTTGGTGGTCATCCGGCGCCGCCGTCCACCGCACCGATCATGTGACCTCGCCGAGTATCCGTTTCGGAGCGCCCGTCTCCGGACCCTCCCGGTCGCCCTGCGCGTCATGCCAGTTGGCTTCGCGGCAGCGCTTGCTGCACCAGCGCTGGATACGCCGCTTCGGGCGGTAGATCTCCCCGCAGTGCTCACACGGCCGGGCCGCCTTCCACGTGACGAGCCGCATCTTTGACCCCTTGCGGGACATGACCGCAGGCCAAGTCACCGCCTCGAGCAGCTCGAGATACGCGGTCGCGATCGGTCCTGTGGCCTGGATGGTGGGCCGGAGCCGCAGCGTCGCACCGTCCTCGCCCGAGACCCCGTCCACGCCGACGCGGAGCAGCCCAGCGAAGGCTCGATCGGCCAGCACCTCCAGGAGCAGGTACGAGACCTGCAGGCGCGCCTCGGCCGTCGGCGCTGCGAGCTCGGCGGAAGACGCGTGCAGCCCAAACCGCCGCCCGAGGTCAAGGCCGGTGAGGCGCCCTCCGTACTGTTCGAACGCACCCTCGACCGCGAGGCCCGCCCCGGCACCGGGCAGGATTTCCTCGGCCCCGGCGAGCAGCCCATCCGCCTTCGGCCGCCGCAGGAGCTGCGCAAGGCGCCAGGCCTGATCGAGCCGCCCACAGGCGTAGCGGATCTCGTCGACGGTCTCGAACCAGCCTGCTGGGTACCGGCGGCTCCTAGTGACGTCCGAGCGCAGCCCGACGAAGCCGTTCTCCTCGATCCAGCGCAGGATCTCGAAGTCGCCGGTGCGCGACAGCCTGGCCACGGACCGGAGGACGTCGCCGTCCAGCGCCGGGGTCCAGATGCGCGGCGGGCGGGTGCGGGGGTCGGGCGTCAGGTCGATCACCGCCTTGACCCTCTGGAGGCGCGGGTCGCGCCGCAGCCTCTCGCCGTCCTCCGGCGACCCTCCCTGGATCGGATCGCGGGGGAACGACCTCCACCAGACGAGCCGATCGGGCCAGGCGGGGTCGACCAGACCCTCGCGGAGCGCGTAGTGCTCGCCGACGATCCAAGGTCCTGAGGCGAGCACCGCGTCGGCCGCCGTGATGTGGGGCGTGTCCGATGCTTTATCCATGCTTCTGAGCACAGGCTAGGGTGGTCCTGTGAACACGTCAAGAGACAGGTTGACGATCGACGCCACCACCGGCTTCGGGTTGAAGGTGCGCCGCCTGGCGTTGGGCATCCAGGCGCGCGACGTGGCCCGCCTGATGGGCGTCTCTCGCGCGCGGGTGGCCGCCATCGAGGCTGCGCGGTATCCGACCCGTGCCGCGCGAGAGCGCTATCTCGATGCCCTCCGCGGGGCAGCCGGGGACCGGTAGGGAACATGGCAACCCTCGCCGCCACGCACGCGCCGCTCGCCCAGCCGCCGGGGCGGCTTCTGGTCGCCCGGTCCGAACTCGAGGTGGCCCTCGACGAGTTGATCGTCGCCTACGAGAACGCGGTCGCGGCTGCCAACGAAGACCTTCTGGACTTCGGCCCCTTCGACGGGCTGCCGGAGGCGATCCGGATCCTCCGCGACCTGCTTCGGAGCTCCACGTGATGGGCGGCCAGCGGGGCCCCTCGACCGCCGACGAGCTGGTGGCCCTGGCCGGGGCGCGCTTCGAGCTCGGGCGGGCCGAGGATGGCGAGCCGTTCGCGGTCGAGCGCGACGGTGCCAACGTGGCGCGCTTCTTCCGGGGCGGGCGGGCGTCGCTTCGGGCGACGCTCGCCGCGGCCTACGCGGATGCCCATGGCAGGGTGCCCTCGGGACAGGCCCTGGTCGACGCGCTCGCCGTCCTCGAGGGCAGGGCCCTCGGGACAGCGCGCCGGCGACTGCCGCTCCGGGCATGCCCGGGCGGGGACGTCGTGATCGTCGACGTCGGCGACGAGGCCGGGCGGGCGATCATGGTGAATGCCGCGGGCTGGACGCTCGTCGACCGCTCCCATGTCACCTTCCGGCGCAGCGAGCTGACCGGCTCCCTGCCCCGCCCGGCGCCGGGCGGGACGCTGCTGGCGGACCTGCGGGCGCTGCTCAACATGGACGTCGACGATGTGGCGATCGCCATCGCCCAGATCATCGGGGCGCTCCTCGGGCTGCCGGTCGCCATCGTTCTCCTCCGGGGGCCCGCGGGGGTGGCGAAGACGAGCGCCGCCAGGCATCTGGCCCGGCTCCTCGACCCGGGGCCAGCCCCGGTCCGGGCCGTCCCCAAGGACCCGGAGGCCTGGGCGGTGGCCGCCGCCGGATCGATGGTGGTGGTCGTGGACAACCTCGACACGATCCCGGGCTGGCTCTCCGACGCGCTGTGCCGGGCGGTCACCGGCGAGGCGTTCCTGCGCCGGGCGCTCTACACCGACGGCGGGATCAGCGTGGTCTCCTTCCGCCGTGCGGTGATCCTGACCGCCATCGACCCGGGGGCGCTGCGGGGCGACCTCGCCGACCGTCTTGCGGTGGTGGAGTTGCAGCCGATCGCCGAGCGCGACCGGCTCGACGAGACCACGCTCGAGGAGCGCTTCGCGACGGCGCACCCCCGCCTGCTGGGCGCGTTGCTCGACCTGATGGCGCAGGTCCTGGCGGCGCTCCCAGGAGTCGAGCTCCCCCGGATGCCCCGGATGGCGGACTACGCCAGGGTGCTGGCCGCGGTCGACCGGGCCCTCGGGACGGCCGGCCTGCCCCGCTACCTCGCCCAGCGTGGCGAGCTGCAGCGCGAGGCGGCCGAGGGGGACCGGGTCGGCGCTTCCGTGATCGCATTCATGGCCGATCGCCGGAGCTGGACGGGGACCGCGGGCGAGCTGCTCGACTCGCTCACGCCCGAGCATCGGACGCGCGAATGGCCCGCCACCCCGCGCGGACTGTCGGCCGCCCTGCGGCGAGTCGCCCACCCGCTCCTGGCCGCCGGGGTCGTGGTGACCTTCGGGGATCGCGGCGGCCATAGCGGACGGCGCCTCGTCCACCTGGAGGTGCCGGGGAGCGAACCGACAGCGCCGTCAGCACAACCCCGTCACGGCGCCGATGCTCAATCGCCGGCTAGCCCAGATGTCGATGGTGACGATGGCGACGTTCACGCCGACGATCGGGAGCCCGCCGGCGAGGGCTTCGTCGTCGGACTGGCCGCCGGCGCTGACGGTGCTGACGGTCAGTCGCCCACCACTTCGGGTCGAGGCGCGGCCAGCGCCCAAACCGAAGCGGTTCCCGGGCCGGATCCCCAGGACTACATCGACGCGGCCAGGATCGCGGCTGCTTGGGGTCTCCCGGTCGAGGGCGACCACCCTCGGAATGCCCGGGAGGCTGACGCGTGAGCGCCGCCACCGGTCGGCCGGCCAGCCAACGCCTGGACATTCACTCCGCCCATGACCCGATCGCGCCGGCAAAGCACGTTCAACGAGATCTGATCAGGAGCTGCGCAGACTGCGGCACCTCGGTCGTCCGCGTGCGACGGGCCCGCGGCCCACTCCCGCTGCGCTGCCCCACCTGCACCGCCGCCCGCCGGCCCATAGTGCAGCTGCGCGCGTACCTCCGCTCGGCGGGCCGGCTCGCCGAGGCCCAGGGCCTCGGCGAGGTCCGCGCCGCCACGATGCTGGCGCTCGCCGCCGTCGACGCGGCGGAGGCCGCGGGGCGGGGCGATGGCTGACATGCGCGCTCCGGGGCCGAGGGGCCGGCTGGTCGCCCCCGGCGGGGTTGAGCGCCCCGCCGGGACGGCGCCCCGCCAGGCGGCCGACCCGGTTATCCTCGCCCTCGCACAGCTGGTCCGCGACCGGCACGAGCGCGAGCTTCGGGAGGCCGGCGCCCGGCGCGCCGCTGTGCGGCTCATGCACGGGGGATCCGATGCGCCGCCTGCCTGACTCCGCCGACGCCCTCCGGGGCCTCCGCGCCGCCCGCTGGGTCCGCGAGAGCACCGCGGGCCAGTACGACCGCTACGGGCCCGATGCCCAGCGCGAGCTCCAGGACCGCGCCATCGGGCGCCTCGGCCTGCAGGACAGCGGCCTCGCATGGAGCGCCGCGCAGTCCGGTCGGACTGTGTACCGGTCGGCCGAGATGGCCGGGATGCTCGCCGCTGCGGCCCGGGGCGACTTCGACGTCCTGGTGGTGGCGTACGTGTCGCGCTGGCAGCGCAACCTCCGGCGAACCCTCGAGATCCTCGAGGACGTGCTCCACCCTGCCGGGGTGCCGGTCTGGTTCTGCGACGAGGAGATCCTCTCGTCGAGCGAGCGCGACTGGGACCAGCTGGTGGACGAGGCGAAGGACGCCGAGCGGTACAGCCGCCGGCTGTCCCGCCGGATCCGGGAGGGCTACGCCGGCAAGCGGGCGAAGCGCCGGGACCCTGGGGGCCATCCCCCGTTCGGGTTCCGGCGGGACGCCGGCAAGCTGCTCGAGCCGGACCCGGAGCTGCTCCCGGCCGTCTGCCGGGTGTTCGAGCTCTCGGCGTCCGGGCTGGCGGACCGGTCGGTGGCCGCGGCGGCCGGGCTGCCGGTCGACACCGTGCGCGGGGTCCTGACCTCGCCGCTCTACCTGGGGCGGCTCAGGGACGGCGGGCCGGCCAACTGGGGCCCTCTGGTGCCGCCGGAGCTCGCCGAGCGGGCCCGGGCCGGCCGGTCCCGGCGGGCGACGAACACGGGGCGGCCGGCGGACCCGCGGCGCCCGTACGCCCTCGACATGCTCCAATGCGCCGCGTGCGGCCGGCGGCTGACCGGGGACACCGGCTACTACCGGCACCGTGAGCCCTGTCCGGAGTTCGTCGCCGCCCGGCCGGAGCACCGCGGCCGCGGCCGGACTAACGGGCACGCGTACCGGATGGAGCTCTACGAGCAGGTGGTCGAGGGCCTCCTCGGGGAGGTCGCCCTAGGGGCCCCGGCGCTGGCCGCGGTCGTCGGCCGGGTGGCGACCGGTCCCACCGGCCCCGATCCGGCCGCCCTGGACCGGGTCGAGCGGGACCGGGAGCGGGCGTTGGCCCGGTACCGGAAGGACCGGGACGCGGCCGCCCTGGACCGGGCCATGCGGGAGCTCGACCGGGAGGAGGAGGCCGCCAAGCGGCAGCAGTCGGACCCGGGTGTGCCGGCCGACGTCGCAGTGCGGTACCTGCGGGACCTCCCGGAGACCTGGCGCCGGGCGGAGGGCGGCCGCGGCCGGCAGCTGCTCGCGGGCGCCCTGTTCGAGCGGATCGAGGTCCTGGGAATCCGGGAGGCTACGGTCTACCTGACCCCCGAGGCCGCGCGGCACGGTTTCGCCGCGGCGATCCCTGGGGAGGTCGGAATATCCGTAAATGGTCGGGGCGAGAGGA
>JAJXTS010000131.1 GCA_021783595.1 Chloroflexota bacterium
GGTTCCGCAGTCGATCGCCCCGTTCAGCCCGCTGATCGTCCCGGACCCGGTCCCGTGCTTCGTGATCGTGAGGGTCACCTTGCTGCTCGGATCGCAGGTGAAGGTGAGGCTGTTGTCGGCCGCGGCGTGGGCGGAGATCGTTCCCGGCCCGCCGCTGCAGGTGGTGCAGGCGGCGCCGTCAACCGTCGCGGCGCCGGCGGGCCCCGTGTCGCCGTTCGCGCCGAGCGAGCTGAGGGGAGCTCCGCTGCCACTCAGAATCGTGTTCCCGTTTGCTCCAGACTGCCCTTGTGGGCCTTGCTGGTTCCAGGAAATCAGGGTCTCCCCCGAGGGGCAGGCCCGGCTTGACTCGGCAACGGCGACCCTCGGCCGCTGGTATTCGCGGTTCGAACACGACAAGCGTGGCGACGCGGCGACACCTGTCACCCGGCCAGGCGGGCACCAGGTGTCGCGAGAACTCGGCGCCTGTTCAGGCTAGGCGGACGGGCGCGTGCCCGTTGTCGCAGATCCGGATCACGCGCTGTCCGCGCTGGTCACGACAGCGAGGAGCGTGCTGGACTTCACCCGCGAATCGTCGGCCGAGTTGCCCGCGCGGTCTATTCGCCTGCGGTGCTGCGCCTGCGGGACCAACACGTTCACGAGGCAGCCACCGCCGTGGGCTGGACACGCGACGGGGAGTGGGACCGACTCGGTCGCGGTCGGAGCCGCCCAATGGCTGCGCGATCGCGTGTGCGTCCTACACCGGGTCGTTCCCTTCCCTGCCAAACGCATCTTGTGTGGCGCGCTGCCCGACCGTGAGACTCCACACAGCGGGGGGCGTTGACGCGCGGTCCGTTGCCAACGGCCGCCTCTAGACCGCGTCGAGCCACTGGCGAGACCGACCCCGTCGGGCGCGTCCCGGGAGGAAGCCATGCGGCGCGGTCGGCGCATATCCCTGTTCTCTGCGGCCGGGGCCGCGGTCGCCCTGCTCATGTCCGGGTCGGTGGTGACGGCCTCGGTGTTCCCCTACGGCACGATCGTCTTCGTCAGCAACCGCGACTGGCTCGCCGGCACACCGGGGTCGGACATCTACACCATGAACTCCGACGGGACGATGGTCACGCGCCTCACCAACGACGCGCTGCAGGAACGCGACCCTGTGCTGTCGCCGGACGGCTCGAAGATCGCCTACGAGATCGGCGGCCACATCTTCGTCCGGGACGTCACGGGCGGCACGCCCGTCGATCTGCTGGCAGGCTGCGGGGATCCGATGGCGGGTGGCGACGGGCATCTATGTGGCTACGCCGCCGGCCCCGCCTGGTCGCCCGACGGCACCAGGATCGCCTTCGCGCTCACCTATCGCGCGGGCTCCTACGCCTACTCGGCCATCGAGACGGTCCGGCTCGCGGACCACGATCGCCAGACCGTCTTCAACGGCAATGGCCTCTCGGTGAAGGACCCCACGTGGACATTGCCTGCGGATAGGGAACCGGGCCAGGAGAGGATCGCCTTCGTGCAGTCCTCCGGCGCCGTCGACACCATCCTGATCAAGGACCTCCTCGACGGACAGACTGAAACGCTCGCGACCGGGTCCATGCCGGCCTGGTCGCCCGACGGGAGCTACATCGCCTTCGTCGATGACCTCTGGACCCACGGCGCTTACCCTCACCCGGCCGCGAACGGCCTGGACATTTACGTCGCCCCCGCCTGCCGCGACTGTTCCGGCGAGCCGTTCCCGCCGTCGATGGCGTACGGGCGCGACCTCCACCCGTCGTGGTCGCCGGACGGGACGAAGATCCTGTTCCAGAGCGAGCGCTGGGACAATCCGACCGCAGCCACGGGCAACGGCGTCTACCACCTCTACATGGTCGACGTCTTCCCCTGGGACGACCCCTACCCCGGCTACGTCTTCCCGGACGAGGACCTGACTCTCCTCAGCGCCTCCAAGGCCGGGCAGGCCTTCCCCACCACGTATTCCGACACCCTGGCCTCCTGGCACTGGCCGCTCTACGACATCTCGGGCTTCTTCAGCCCCGTGGCCGACTGGAACGGCGTCAAGGCCGGGAAGGCGGTCCCGATCAAGTTCAGCCTCGGGGGCGACCAGGGCCTCGACATCTTCGCCGCCGGCTACCCGCGCTCGGTGGCGGGCACGTGCGAGGCCGGCGGGGTGGCCGGAGACGCCGTTGAGACGGTCACTGCCGGCGGCAGCTCGCTCACCTACGACGCCGTCGCCGACCAGTACGTCTACGTGTGGAAGACGGACAAGAGCTGGGCGGGACAGTGCCGCGAGTTCCAGCTCCAGTTCCGGGACGGGACGTTCGTGACGGCAAAGTTCAGCTTCTGGCGGTGATGCCCCACCCGTCCCCGTCGATGCTGGGCTGAGCGGTTGACCAGCGGCTGATCGACGCCGCGCGAGCTGGCACGACGTCGTGCGGCCCGGCCGCCCGGGGAATGCCCCGGCGGCCGGGCCATTCCCGTTCTGCCGAATGCATCCGGCGCGGCGTGCAACCGCGGGGCAGAGCCCGGGAACAGCGAGGAGCGATGACGCGCCGTCCGCGCCCCGGCCGCCGACCGGAACCACGCCGAGCCGCTGACGAGGCCGACCCGCCTTGGAAGGCGTCTCGGGAGGATCGTTCCGGACGAGCGCGACCGGCGCCCCGCTGTCGACCCCGATGAACGCCACGGTGCCCGAGGCGCGGTCCCAAGCGACGCGCACGGGCAGGAGCAGGGAGGCCGGGCACGCCCACGCCACTCCAGAGGGGAGCGGGTCTGCGGGCGGCGCGGTCGCGAGCGCGACGGCGACCGCGCCCGATGGGAGGGGGTATGGCGTGCGTGCAGGCCACTCGCTCGGCGCGAGGGAGGCACAGGCCGACAGCGCGGCCAGCAGGAGTAGGGCGGCGAGTCGACGCATCAGGCCCGTGACGAACACCGTGGCGTTGAGGTTCCGGATGCCAGGGCAGCAAGGCTAGCCGCCCTGATCAGGCAGGATTGCCGCCACCGCGCCGACCTCCCGTCGGTTTCGCGCTCTTCGCCTCGCGCGCTCCGAAGCCACTCGCACGGCTCCGGCGGCTCGGCCAGGCGCATCACCACAAGGTCGGTGGCCGCGGGTAAGTCCCCTCGCCTCGCCCCGACCAGAACGGCCGTTCCATCGTGGTCCCATGCCGCAGCGTCCGCGGACAGCCGCGTGCTGCCAGCAGTTGTCTGCCCGCTCATGTCCCGAGGGTCTTGCCGGGCATGCGTTCCCGGGTCCGGTCAGGCGCCTAGACCGGCATGCGACTCACGACCATCAGCCCTTCGCAAGCGGCGCGGCATGGGACAGGCTACGACGCGTGGGGAGGGACGCTCAGCGCGATTGGCGGCCGGGGTTCGCTGCCTGCTGGAATGCGCACGGGTTCCGGCGTCCTGCGAGTCCCGCGCCGTGATCGGCTACCACTACCACCCGATGCTCTGGGCCACGCTCGGGTCCGCGGCGTTCATCAGCGCGATCGCCGCGTACCTCTGGCGGCGCAGGGCAGACACGAAAGGGGCGTCCACACTCGCGCTGGTGGCGCTGCTGCTCGTCGCGTGGTGCCTCGCCGGGGCGGCGGAGTCGGCCGCAACCGAGTTCGCGACGCAGCGCGCGTGGTTTGTCTTCCGGGACGCCCTGACGCTGCCCGGGGTGATCCTCGGGCTCTGGTTCGCCCTCCTGTACGCGGGGCTGGAGCGGTGGCTGATCCGCCCCGTCGCCGCGGTCCTCGTTGCGGCGGTGATCGCCCACGTCTCGCTCGAGGTCATCGACGGCGGGCGTCTCCTGTGGAGCAGCATCCAGTCGAGCCGAGAGATCATGGGCGAGCGGACTGGACTCGGTCTCGTCTTCGCGGCCTTCGTGATCGCGATATTCCTCCTCAGCACGGCGGTGTTCCTGGTTCTCTTCGTCCGCTCCCCCGCGCACCGCGTCCCGGTTGCGCTGATCCTGATGGGCCAAGTTGCGTTGCGAATCATGTATCCGCTCGTGGTGTTCAACGTCGCCTATGTGCCGAGCATCGTGACGGGCGTGCTCGGCTTCGACGCTCTGGCCGCGATGTACGCGATCGCCCTGTTCCGGTTCCGGCTGTTCGACCTCGTGCCGGTGGCCCGCCAGACGATCCTGCAGCACATGCCCGACGCCATGCTCGTGCTCGACGCCAAGGGGCGCGTCGCCGATTTCAACCTGGCAGCGCGTCGTTTCCTCGGCACCCCGTCCGAAGCCTTCGTGGGGACCCGGCTCCGCGGCACCGTCCGGATGCCCCTGGGGCTCGTCTCGGCGGCCGCCGGTCCGCCGCATCAAACATCGGACGCGGCGCTCGAGACCGATGAGGGGGCGCGGATCTGCCAGGTCACGACCACCGATCTCACGGACTGGCAAGGAGCGCCGATCGGCCGGCTCGTCCAGATCCACGACATCACCGAGCTGCGCGCCGTAGAAGAACGGCTTCTCGGGCAGGAGCGCGCGCTGACTGCCGCGCGCGAGCGAGAGCGGCTCGGGCGCGATCTCCACGACTCGCTGGGCCAGGTGCTCGGGTATGTCGGCTTGCAGGCCGCGACAATCCGCAAACTCGCGATCGACGGAAGACTCGCCGACGTCGACGAACGGCTCGCCAGGGTCGCCGCGATCGCCGCGGGCGCGCAGTCGGATGTCCGACGGACCATCGCCGAACTGGGGCGCTCGCCGCAGGTTGGCGGGGACTTCTTGGCCACGCTTCGGGACAGGCTCGATGCGTGTCAACGGGACTACGGGATCGCAACGTCGCTCGCGCTCGCCGGCCCGATGGACGACACCCGGGTGCCGCCCGAGATGGCCGCGCACCTGCTCCGGATCGTGGACGAGGCCGTCGCGAACGCCATCCGTCACGGACGGGCGCGCGCGGCGCGCGTGTCGCTCGAGCGCACCGACGGCTTCCTGTCGCTGTCGGTCGAGGACGACGGCGTCGGGTTCGAGGCGGCGCCCGTGCTGGCCGGCTGCGACGGTCGCTACGGCCTGCGCTTCATGCGCGAGCGGGCGGAGGAGCTGGGTGGCCAGTTTGAGTTGACGTCCAGCCCTGGGCACGGGGCGCGCGTCACCGTCCGCATCCCGCTGGAGACGGACCGGCGGGTGGCCCCGTGAGGATCCTGCTCGCCGACGACAACCGCCTGTTCGTCGAAGGGCTGGCGGACCTCCTGACGGCATATGGCCACGAGGTCGTCGCGACGGCAGCCGACGGGTTTGAGGCGATCGACCGGACGCGGATCCACCGACCCGATCTCGTCCTGATGGACGTGCGGATGCCGCGCTGCGACGGACTCGAGGCCACGCGCGCGGTCGCGGCCGCGCATCCCAGCATCCGTGTCGTCATGCTCACCACATCCGACGCCGAGGAGCACCTCTACGAGGCGATCGCCTCGGGTGCCTTCGGGTATCTCCTGAAGAGCATGCGCGGCGAGGAGCTGGTCGAAGCGCTCGAACAGGTCGAGCAGGGCGCGCCGCCCTTCTCGCCAGGGCTCGCTGCGCTGTTGCTCGGGGAGTTCGCGCGACGATCCGCCGGGCCCAAGGATGGGCCTGCGGGGTCGGGCGGCCAGGACGCCGCCACGCGCTTCACGCCGCGTGAGCTCGACGTGCTCCGCTCGGTCGCGGCCGGGCGCACCTACCGCGAGACCGCGGCGCTGCTCGCAATGAGCGAGCGAACCGTCCGCTACCACATGTCGGAGATGCTCGCGCGGGTGCACCTCGCGCACCGCAGCCAGGTCATTGCGTACGCCGCCGAGGCCGGACTGCTGGACGCGCCCGACTGAACGACCCTGTCGCTCTCGACAGGGTGAGCCCGCGGCCGGCCTGACTTCTGCCGGTTCTGACAGTTCCCCGCCGTCACTGGCGCCCATAGCGTGCGCCTCGAGATGGACCAGGCAGGCCACGTGGACCCAGACCCAGGCGTGCGGGGCGAGCTCGTCGTCGCGCTGTACGGGCGATCGCTGATGCTGGAAGGCGTGGCGCGGCGCCTGGCACGGCAGGCGAACCTGCGCGTCGTCGCGATTGACGGACCGTCCCTGGCCAGCGTCGCTGGCCGGCTCGCATCCGACGTGCTGATCGTTGACCTCGAGATCGTCCCGGTGGAGTCCGCCCTGGCCCTGCTGCGCGTGCGCCCCCACCTGGTCCTGGTGGGGCTGGAGGCGAGCGGAGCACGCCTGATCGTCCTCTCCGGCGAGCAGGCCCGCTCGGTCGGCACTGATGACCTGGTCGCGCTGTTGCAGCGCGGCCCAACGCACCTTGGGGATGGAGGCATGTCATGAGATCCAATCTGCCGGCCGTGTCCGACCGCGCTCGGACCGGGCGTCGCTTCGCTGTGCTCGTCGCATCGGTCGCGCTGGCGCTGCCCGCCCAGGGCGTGTGGCTGGCGCCCCCGGCCGCGGCCGCGACGGTCCCCTGCCCAGCAGGCTCCACTGAGGTCGGCAACGGGACCTGCGAGGCGACGTTCACCTCCAGCACCGACTGGACGGTTCCGGATGGTGTGTCCTCAGTCGACGTCCTTGCCGTCGGCGGCGGGGGCGGGGGTGGCGCGACCGAGTGGGGCACGTCCGGCGGCGGTGGCGGCGGGCAGGTCGTCGTCTCGACCGGCCGCGCCGTGACCCCGGGCGCGAGCGCGAGCATCGCGGTGGGCGCCGGCGGCGCCGGAGGGCTCTACTACGGCGGCGGGGGCTACGGCGAGGGGAGCGCCGGGGCGTCATCGTCGTTCGCGATCGCGGACGTCTCGGTCACGGCTGCAGGCGGGGCCGTGGGCGGCAACGGGTGCATGCGGAACTACTACAACGGGGACTTCTACGGGCAGGGCGCGACGACCTGCGGTTCCGGCGGCACGTCCGGTTCCGGCAAGGTCGGCGGCAGTGCCTGGTGGGATCAGTTCGACCCGCCCGAGTGGCGCACCGAGGCTGCCGGGGGCGGCGGCGGCGACGCTGCCGCGGGCAGCAACGGCACGAGCGCTGACCGAGGTGGGAACGGCGGCGCCGGGACAGTGCCGACTGCCGGCCTGTTTGCCGGCCAGACCACGG
>JAJXTS010000132.1 GCA_021783595.1 Chloroflexota bacterium
GGGGCGGGTGTCGCAGCCGGCGCCACGCTGGGGGACGGGGCGGCAGCCGCGCTCGGGACCGCGTACCCGCTTGGGATGCCCGACCCGACCGGCCCGGCCGACGTGCCCGGGGTCGCGGCCGGCGCTACCGACACCGCCACCGGCGACGCGCCCGCCCCCGCGGCCGACGGCGAGGAGCCGACCCCGCAGCCGGCGACGACGAGGGCCGCGACCACGGCAAGGCCCGCCGGCAGCCGGACGAGGCGTCGGCTCACGACGCCGCCGCCCCGCGCTCGACGGCTGTCCGCCAGCCCGGTTCGGCCGGGCGGTCGAGCGGACGGCCGTACGCCTGCCACTGCCTGGCCACAAGGAACCCGAGGCCCTCGTACAGCTGGACGGCGCCGGTCGGGTTCGAGCCGTCCACGCCCAGCCACGCCTCGGCCATCCCCTCGTTGCGGAGCACGCGGAGCGCCTCCGAGCAGAGGGCCTTCGCCAGCCCCCGCCCTCGCCACGGCCGACGGACCGACACGCGGTCGAGCCAGCCGCGCGCGATGCCCAGCGCCGCGTTCTCGTCGCGGAAGATCGCGTTCATCACGGCCCCCGCCACCTGGTCCCCGTCCCATGCCACGCACCACAGCGCCGGCGTCATGTCCGGGCCGTAGCACATCTCGCGGAAGTCCTCCTCGCTGGCCGGGCGGTGGCCCCAATGGTCCAGGAACGCCTCCTCGCTGGCCTCGTACACGGCCCGATAGTCGGCCTCGACCAGGCGACGAAGCTCCAGCCCCGCCGGCAGCGGGTGCTGCGGCAGCTCGCCCGTCAGCGCGCGCCGCATCTCGAAGCCGAAGCGGATGGGGATGAACCCCTCCGCGGCGAGCAGCGCGCGCAGGCCGATCTCGGCGTCGAGCGCGTAGGCGCGGAGCTCGCGGGGGAGCGGGCGCGCGTCCACTGCCATGCGGGCGACGGCGTCGTCGCGGGTCCGCCGCAGCAGGGCCGTGCCGACGCCCCGCCGCCGGAGCGCGGGGTGGACCGCGCCCGTGAGGTCCGCGACGAGCACCCCGGCCCGTTCCACGACGTGGCCCACCGCGTACCCGACGGACCGCCCGTCGGCCTCCGCGATGACCGCGTCGCGCGCCATGACGAGCGCCCCGTGCTCGGATGCGAGGCTCTCGGCTGTGCGCACCTCGTCGGCCCCGTCAGCCCGGCGCGCGGCATTCACGATGGAGGCGATCGCCGGCCAGTCGGTATCGGCCGCCGGCCGGAACGTGACGTCAGCGCTCATCGCCCGCTCCCGTACTTGCGCGCCGTGTGCTCCTTGGACGCGGCGCTGATCGCCTTCCACTTGCGGCGGTCGGCCTCGCGCAGCAGCCGATCGCCCTGGCGCGCCACGTGGGCCGCCTCGCGCTCGAGCTTGCGGTGCGAGGCGAGCCGATCCGCCGGCAGGCGACCCTCGGCCACCGCCGCCCGCACCTCGCAGCCGGGCTCGCCGTCATGCCGGCAGTCGGCGAACCGGCAGCTGGCGGCGAGCTCGGCCACGTCGGCGAACGCGGGCGCGAGCCCGTCGTCGGCGCCGCCCACGCCCAGCGCGCGGATCCCGGGCGTGTCGATGAGCAGGCCGCCGCCCGGGAGCCGGTGCAGCTCCCGGTGGGTGGTGGTGTGGCGCCCGCGGGCATCGGCCTCGCGAACCGCGCGGGTCTGCGCACGCTCCTCGCCGAGCAGGGCGTTGAGAAGCGTGGACTTGCCGGCGCCCGATGAACCCAGGACGACCGCGGTCCGGCCCGGCCGGAGGTGGTCGCGGGCGAGCTCGGGGACGCCGAGGCCCTCCCGCGCGGAGATGAGCCGGACGTCCACGCCGGGGGCGACGGCCCCGGCGGCGAGGCGCGCCCCCTCGGGATCCGCGGCCGCGTCGGCCTTGTTGAGCAGGACCACCGGCGTCGCGCCGCCGCTCCAGGCCACCGCGAGGTAGCGCTCCAGGCGGCGCAGGTTGAAGTCGCCGTCGAGGCCGGTGACCACGAGCGCCACGTCCGCGTTCGACGCCAGGACCTGCTCGGAGCTGATCGTCCCGTCGTCGGCGGCGCGGCGGAACGCGGTGCGGCGGGGGAGCACCGCCGCGATGACGGCCGGCCCGGCTGCCGCGGCGTCGGCCTCGGCGGCAACCCAGTCGCCCACGGCGGGCAGGTCGGCGGGCCGCAGTGCCTCGTGGCGGAGTCTGCCGGCGAGGACGGCGTCCCGGTCGCCGTCCTCGAGCGCCAGGATCCACGCGCCGCGGTGCGCCGCGACAACGCGTGCCGGGCGCCGGCGTCCCCCCGCGAACGGGGCGAATTCGGCGGCCCAGCCGTTGTCCCAGCCAAGGCCGGCGGGGGCGGCGAGGTGAGCGGGGGCGGCGGCGATGGGGTCCATCGTCAGCCCACCCGCTTGAGCTTGCCGGTGCGCTTGGCGTGGCGCTCGGCGCGGCCGAACGCCCACAGGCCGGCCGGGATGAGCGCGATGCCCATGGCGACCAGCGGCAGGATGTCGCCCCACAGCGCGGTGATCGGCGTCCCGTTCAGCAGGCCCGCCCGCACGCCCGCCAGCACGTACGTCGCCGGCGAGAGGTGCGAGACCGCCTGCATCCACCCTGGCAGCACGCTCACAGGGTAGTAGACCCCCGACACCAGCAGCAGGCACGACTGGAGCACGAACGTCATCTGGGCGCCCCGCTCCACGTACAGCAGCGGCAGGATCGCCGCCATCATGCCGATGCCGACGAAGCTGAACGAGCCCAGCAGCACGAAGGCGCCGGCCGTGAGCACGTTCATCGACTCCGGGCGGAGCTGGGGGAAGAACACCAGCAGGACCGCCAGCATGGCCGCGGTGTGGACCAGGCCGTACGCCATCGCGTACAGGCACGAGCCCAGCAGCTGGGTCCAGCGCCGGACCGGCGCCATGAAGGTGTACTCGAGGGTCCCCTCCCAGCGCTCGACGGCGATCGTCTCGGCGATCCAGCTGAACACCACGGAGAGGTAGTTCCAGAACACCGCGCCGATCACGAGCGTGAGGAGCAGGCGGTCGTCGCCCGCCGCGGCGCCGATCAGGCTGATCGAGAGCGCGCCGGCGACGGAGTAGACCAGGAATGCCAGCTCCCACCCCCAGTAGCGGCGGGTGAGGAAGAAGTTGCGCTCGACGAAGGCGTAGGACGCCTTCAGCTCGCCAGTGAGGAGGGCCAACGCAGGGTTCCTTTCGGGAGGGGGCGCGCCGGGCCGGAGGTGCCCGATCCGGCGCGCGGGCGCGGCGGGGTCATCCCTGCCACGCGGGAGCGGTGGTCGCGTCGCCGAGCGCGTCGCCCGCCGCGTCGCCGCCGATCGTGCGGCCGAACCGCACGATCGTGGCGCCCACGCGGCGGCGGAGGCGGCGCCGGCCGGGGCGGGCGGACCGCTCGCGCTCGGCCCGGGCCCGGAGGCGCCCCTGGCGCTCCTCGGCCTCGGCGAGGCGGAACTCGATGTGGAACATGTCGAGGGGATCCTCTCGGGAGGGGATGAGGGGATGGCGGCGGCGGTTGCCGGTCGGGTTCGTCGTCATCGCGGTCCTCCTTTCGCTGGTCATGCGTCGGTCTCGCCGTCCTCCTCGACGTCGTCGTCGAGGGAGCGGCCGGTGAAGGTCATGAACACGGCCTCCAGCGTCTCGGGCTGCCCGTGGCGCTCGGCGACGAGGCGCTTCAGCTCGGGCGTCGTGCCCTCGGCCACCACGCGCCCCCCGTTGAGGAGCGTGATGCGGCCGCAGAGCCGCTCCGCCTCGGCCAGGTCGTGCGTGGTGAGGACGATCGTCGCGTCGTGCGACGTGTTGACCTCCTCGACGAACGCCTGGACCTCGAGCTTGCTGCGCGGGTCGAGGCCGGTGGTCGGCTCGTCGAGCAGCAGGAGCGTCGGGCTCGTCAGCAGCGCCCGCGCGATGGCGACCTTCTGCTGCATCCCCCGGCTCATCTGCTCGACCGGGCGGCCGAGGCGGCTCTGCGCGATGCCCAGCCGGCCCAGGATCCTGGTCGCCTCCCGCCGCGCCGCCCCGGCGTCCAGGCCGTACAGGCGGGCGGCGAAGAGGAGGTTCTCCATGGGGCTCAGCTTCTTGAAGAACGCCGCGTCCACGGAGACCCGGTTGATGAGCCGCTTGACCGCGAGCTCGTCGCGCTCGATGTCAAGCCCGAACACCTCCACCCGGCCCTCGTCCAGGGTGAGCAGCCCGCAGACCAGGCGGATCAGCGTGGACTTCCCCGAGCCGTTGGCGCCCAGGATCCCGTGGATCGCGCCGCGCTCCAGACGGAGCGAGACGTCGTCGATGGCGATGACGGGCGGCTTGCGGCGCTCCGGGCGGAAGCGCTTGGTGACGTGCTCGACGAGGAGGGCCGGCGCGGGGGCGACCGTCGCGACCGGGAATGCCACGGCATCATCGGGCGCCAGACCGGCGATGTTCAGTTCGGGTGCGAGGGTGGTGGTCATCGGACCCTCCTTGCGGTGATCGGCTCAGGCGGGTGGCGAGCCGGGCCGCGGGGTCCCAGACATGGGACGAGCCGCGGGCCCGGAAGTCCGGGAGCCTGCGGCTCGCTCTCTCGGGGCGTGGTCCGCCCCGCAAAACAATCGAGCCGCGGGCTTGGTGCCCACGGCTCGTCGGTCGCTCCTGGGGCTCTCGCCCCGCGTCCTACCCTGCGGTGGGCACACTCCTCCCGTGAGTGACGGCGCCGACCGGCGCGATCATGCACGGGTAGGGGGCTGCGTTCTTCACCACGGGGCACCTGCCTCCGGTTAGGACGTGCCGAGCGACCTGCTCGACCGGCGCGGAGTCTACGCGCGCCCGCCCCGGCCGTCAACTTCGCGCGGCGCCGCTGCTCGTGTCGGGTCGGCCGGGTCGCCGCCGCCCCGCGGCGCCACATTCGGGCGGCTCGCGCGTCTCCGCCCCCGATGGTCGCGCGCAACCGGAACCGCGGCCTCGGCGGCCCGGGCGGCGGTCCGGGCCGGCATGGCGGCCATCGCGGGCGGGTATGCTGGGCACGGCGTCGAGAGCCGGCTGAGCGATCACAGGGAGGTGGCGGATGCGTCGGAGGCTGATCCTCGTGGGAGTCCTCGCTGTGGCGCTCGCCGGGTGCGGCGGCTCATCCACGCCATCCCCGAGCGCCTCGGGCCTGGAGTCGAGCGCGCCCTCGACCGGCGCCAGCAGCTCGGCCGCCCCGCTGGCGAGCGCCCTGCCCACGCCCGCGCCGACGTCGGCCACCCCGGTCGCCGGGGCTGACGCCACCGCCGTGTGCGACGGCATCAGCCTGCGCAAGCTGCCCAAGGCCACCGGGGCGCGGGTCAAGTCGATCAACACCGGGACCGTCGTCCACGTGGCGGCGAGGGTGACGGGGACTGCCTACACCGCGGGAGCGTGCGGCAACTCTGGCGACACCTGGCTCAAGATCGACAAGGTGGGCGGCAAGACGGCCAAGGCCGCCTTCGGCGTGAGCTACGTCTACGCCGCCGCGGGCTTCTTCCAGTAGGCCGGGTGCCAGCCGGCGGAGCCCGGCGGACCGGACCGTCGGGCGAGCTGCCCGCGCGGGCGCGGCGGGCGAGCGCTCCGTGGCCTCAGAGTGCGGCCACGCCCGCGATCTCCACCTTGTAGGCGGGCGAGGCCAGTCTGGCCTCCACCGTGGCCCGGGCCGGGAGGTTGGCCCGGTCCACCCAGGCGTCCCAGGCGGCGTTCATCTCGTCGAAGTGGGCGATGTCGGCCAGCCAGACCTGCACGCTCAGGAGCCGCGACTTGTCGGTGCCGGCCTCGGCGAGGTGGCGGTCGATCGACGCGAGGATCTCGGCGGTCTGGTCGCGCACGCTGGCCTCGGCGTTGTGCGCCACGTGCCCGGCGAGGAAGACGAGGCCGCCCTGGACGACGGCAGAGGCGAAGCGCTGGCCGGGGTCGATGCGGACGATGGACACCGGGAGGACCTCCTGCTGCGTGCGGGCCGCTGACGTTCGCAGGGTACCCGCCCTCGCGGGCGCGGGTCGGGCGCGGCGACCCCCCATCGGGCCCGCCGCCGGGGTCCACCCGGCCCCTGCCCGGCGGCGCGTCGGCCGCAAGGCGCGCGAAGGAGGGCCCGTCCATCTGGCGGCCCGGCGCGGCATCCTTCGAGGAGCCCGGCCGGGGCCCGTGTAATCGTGTACGTGAATGCCCCCGGCGGGTACTATCCGGGTGCAAGCAACAGGAGACCCGAACCCGATGCCCCACGTCGCAGCTTCCCTCGCCGACCTGCTGGCCACGATGGCCGGCGCCGCCCACGTCGAGCGCGATCGGCTCGTCATCGACGACGAGGCGAGGTTCCGCGCCGAGACGATCAGGGACCTCGCCTGGACCGCGGCGTTCACGCCCGACGAGCCCACGGCCGAGGCCGCCCGCTGGGTCGTCTGGGAGGCCAGCCAGGCGCTGGGCGCCCGCTCGGCCAGCATCCAGGGCCTGTACATGGCCCGGAGCCGCGGTGACGTGTCCGGCTTCACCGTGCCGGCGGTGAACCTCCGCGCCCAGACCTTCGACATGGCCCGCACGTTCCTGGCCGTCGCGAAGGAGAAGCAGGTCGGCGCCATCATCTTCGAGCTGGCCCGCAGCGAGCAGACCTACACCTTCCAGAGGCCGCAGGACTTCGCCACCTCCGTGCTGGCGGGCGCCATCGCCGCCGGCCACGTGGGTCCGGTGTTCATCCAGGGCGACCACTACCAGTTCAACGCCAAGAAGTACGCGGCCGATCCCGAGGCGATGACCGAGGAGATCCGCAAGGCGTGCCGGCTCGCGGTCGAGGCGGGCTACCGCAACATCGACATCGACAGCTCCACGCTGGTGGACCTCTCCCAGCCGAGTCTCGACCTCGAGCAGCGTGAGAACTACACGCGCGCGGCCGAGCTGACGGCCCTCGTCCGCAGCCTCGAGGCCGACGGCGTGACCGTCAGCGTCGGCGGCGAGATCGGCGAGGTGGGCAAGGCCAACTCCACGGTCGAGGAGCTGCGGGCGTACCTCGACGGGTACAACCGGGTCCTGGAGCA
>JAJXTS010000013.1 GCA_021783595.1 Chloroflexota bacterium
CGGGCCGGGGCGGGGCGCGCGGCGCGGGGCGGGGCGGGGCGGCGCGGCGCCGGACGGGCGAGCTGGGCCGAATGGGGCTGGGCGCCGGAGGGCTCGGCGCCGCCCTCAGGCCCCCAGCTGGCCCGGCGACTCCAGCCGGCCGACGACCGACTCGAGGAACGCCGCGGCCGGCGCCCCGTCCACCACGCGGTGGTCGATCGTGAGGCTGAGCACGAGCAGCATGCGTGGAACGATGGCGCCGCCCACGACCGCTGGCCGGAGCCGCGCCCGGCCAATGCCGAGGATGGCGGTTTGCGGCGGGTCGAGGAGCGGCGTGAAGGCGTCGATCCGCCAGGCGCCCAGGCTGGTCACGGTGAAACAGGCGCCCGAAGTCTCGGCCGCGGCGAGCACGCCCGATCGCGCCCGGTCCGCCAGCCCGGCGATCTCGGTCCCGAGCTCGCCGAGGTCCTTGCGGTCCGCGCCGCGCACGACCGGCACGATCAGCCCGTCGGGCAGTGCCACCGCCACGGCCACGTCGATCGATCGGGCCGGGACGAGCCCGCGGTCCGTCCAGGTCATGGCCAGCCGGGGGTGCTCGCCCAGCGCGGCGGCGGAGGCGCGCACGACGGCCTCCGTGTAGCCCACCTTGCGACCGAGCTGCGCGGTCCACGCCCCGAGGCGCGCCGCGAGGTCCGTCACGTCGGCCTCGGCGGTGAGCGTGAGCTGCGCCGTCTCGGCCAAGCCCGCGCGCAGGCGGTCCGCTATGGCGCGCCGCATGGGCGAGATCGGCACGAGGCCGGGCTCGCGGGCAAGCGTCGGGGCGGTCGGCGATGCTTGCGCCACCGGCGCCGCGACCGCCGTCCCGGCCTCGGCCGCGGCCCGCACGTCGGACTCCTGGATCCTGCCGCCCGGCCCGGAGCCGGTCAGGCGCCGGAGGTCCACGCCGAGCTCCCGGGCGAGGCGCCTGGCGGCCGGCGACGCCGCGACACGCTCCTCGCCTCCCTCGCCGCCATCGGCCGCCGGCGGGACGCCGGCCGGCGACAAGGCCGACGCCGGCGACAAGGCCGACGCCGGCGACACGGCCGACGCCTCCTCCCCGAGGTCCTCGGCCAGCGTCGCGATCGCGGTGCCCGCGGTCACGATGTCTCCCGGCGCCACCAGCAGGCTCTGGATCTGGCCCGCGGCCGGCGCCACCACGTCGTAGGACGTCTTCTCCATCTGGACCTCGGCGACGGTGTCGCCGGCGCTCACGCGCTGGCCCGGTTCCACGAACCAGGCCACGAGCATCCCCTCGTCGGTGGCGTCGGAGAGGCGGGGCACGGTGATCTCGCGGGGCATGGTTCGGGCTCCTCGGGGGCGGGGCGGGAGGGCGCCGCGGGCCGGAGCCCAGGGCGCCCTCCCGGGTCGGAGGTCAGCCGACGAGCTGCCGCGCCGCGGCGGCGATCGTCTCCCGGTTGGGCAGGCAGAACTGCTCGAGCGGGCGGCTGTACGGGATCGGGACGTCCGGGTAGGCGAGCCGGGCCGGCGGCACGTCGAGGTGGTCGAAGGCCCCCTCGATGACCGACGTGATGACCTCGCCGGTCAGCCCGAAGCTCCGGTAGTCCTCGTCCACCACGAGCAGGCGGTGGGTCTTCTTGACGGACTCGATGATGGCCTCGCGGTCGAGCGGGATCACGGAGCGCAGGTCGATGACCTCCGCGTCGATCCCCTCCCTGGCCAGGTCCTCGGCCGCGTCGAGCGCGCGGTGCACCATCAGCGACAGGGTGACGATCGTGACGTCCTTGCCCGGGCGCTTCACGTCTGCCTTGCCGATCGGGATGGTGTACGGCTCCTCGGGCACGTGGCCGGTGGCCCGCGGGTTGGGCGTCATCCAGCCCAGGCCCATGACGCCCTTGTGGAACATGTACAGCACCGGGTTGTCGTCCCGGATGGCGGAGATCATGAGGCCCTTGGCGTCGTACGGCGTGGAGGGCACCACGATCTTCATGCCCGGCAGGTGGGCGAACAGCCCGTACAGCGTCTGGCTGTGCTGGGCGCCGTCGGAGTACCCGCCGCCGATGGCCGTGGTGAGCACGACGGGCACCTTGACGTTGCCGCCGGACTCGTAGTGGATCTTGGCCATGTGGTTGTAGATCTGGTCCATGGCCACGCCGAAGAAGTCCACGAACATCAGCTCGACGATCGGCCGCATGCCCGCGATGGCCGCGCCCGTCGCCGCCCCGATGAAGCCGGTCTCGGAGATGGGCGTGTCCATGACCCGCTCCGGGCCGAACTTGGCGAGGAGGCCCTCGGTGGCGCCGAAGATGCCGCCGTAGGTGCCGATGTCCTCGCCCATGGCGAACACGCTTGCGTCGCGCTCCATCTCCTGGGCGATCGCCTCGGAGATGGCCTTCGACGTGGTGAGGAGACGCTTCGTCTCGGCAGTCATCGTCTGGTCTCCCTGGCTACGCGAAGACGTGGAGCAGCGCGTCGGACGGCTGCGGGTACGGGCTGGTGCGCGCGAAGCCGATCGCGTCGTCCACCTCGGCCCGGGCCGCCGCCCACGCCTCGGCGGCGTCCGCCTCGGACAGGACGCCGGTGTCCACCAGCCGTCGCTCGAAGATGTGGAGCGCGTCGGTGGCCTTGAGGCGCTCCATCTCCTCGGCCGTCCGGTAGAGCTGGGGATCGCCCTCGAAATGGCCGAGCAGCCGCTGCGTCTTGACCTCGATGAGCGACGGCCCGCCGCCGCGCCGGGCGCGCGCCACCGCCTCGCCCGCGGCCTCGTAGACGGCCACCGGGTCGTTGTCCGGGATGAGCACGCCGGGCATGCCGTAGGCGGCCGCCCGATCCGCGTTGCTGGCGATGGCCGTGGACTTGGCCTTGGGCACGCTGATGGCCCAGTCGTTGTCCTCGCACACGAAGACCACGCCCAACTTCCACACGGCCGCCAGGTTGAGCGACTCGTGGAACGCGCCCTGGTTGGCGGCGCCCTCGCCGAAGAACGAGACTGCGATGTCGTCCCTGCCCTGCTTCCTTGCCGCCAGCGCGGCGCCCACGGCGCCCGGCATGCCCTCGGCGATGATGCCGCTGCAGCCGAAGTTGGTGGCCGGGTCGAACAGGTGCATGTGGCCGCCCTTGCCGTGGCCCAGCCCCGTGTCCTTGCCGAAGATCTCGGCGGCCATCCGCCGCATGTCCATGCCGTGGGCCAGCGCCACGTGGTGCGGGCGGTGGGTGGCGGTCACCGTGTCGCTCGGGCGGAGGTGCGCGCATACGCCCGCGGCAACGGGCTCCTGGCCGGCCGCGAGGTGCATCTCCCCGGGGACCGGGCCCGCGGCGATGTCGAAGGCGGGCAGCTTGCCCTCGAAGTAGCTCTGCTGGATCGTCTCTTCGAACAGGCGGATGCGCACCATCTGGCGATGCATCGCCCGGAGCGTGTCGTTGCTCGGCATCGATCGTGACTCCTCGAGGCGGGGTGGCTGGGGATTGGCAGTGGCTCCCGGGCTGTCACCTCCTTGTCGCGGCCGGGCCGGTCCGGTCGGCGAGGTCGCCGGAATCGACGGTCTCGGCCCGGTCGCCGGCCATCGCCGGCGGGACGAGGCGTCCCATCCGGGCGGCGCGCACCAGGACGGCCGCCCCGTCGAGGACTCGGACGCCCGGCGTGACGAGGCGGACGGTGGCGCGCTGGCCAGGCCGCAGGACCACCTCGCGCTCGCCGTCGAAGGCGAGGGTGAGCGGGCCGCCGTCCGCGGCCCGGTGCGCCGGCAGCGTGACGGTGTCGCCAGGACCGAACACGGTGGTCGCCGTGACGCGCAGCTCGACGACCTGGCCCGGCCCGATCTGGCCCAGGATCGGCCGGCCGCCCGGGCCGAACACGACGTGGACGCCGGCGCCGTCGCCGTCTCGGACCGGGTGCGCCGCGCCGGCGACGCCGGCCAGGCCGGGCACCGTGGGGTCCGCTCGGGCGACAACGGCCTCCGCGAGCGCCTCGGGCTCCCAGATGGCGTGCGCGCCGACCCAGCCGCCCCGGACCAGCGCCACGTCAACGAGCGCAAGCGTCGAGCCGCCGGGCGCCTCCGCGCGCAGGTACGGGCGCCGGCGGACGTCGCCCGCGAACGCGGCCGGCTCGGCGGCGTAGAGGCCGGCGGCCTGCCCCGCCGCGGTGGGGTCGAGCCGGAGGGCAAACGCGTTGTTCGTCCCGCCGGGAAGTGGCACGAAGACCGCGTCAGGCCAGCCCGTGGCAACCGCCCGATTGGTCCCGTCGCCGCCGATGGTCAGGACAGCGGCCGCCCCGGCGGCGCCCATCTCCGCCGCCGAGCGCGCGGTGCCGGCCGCGTCCCTCGCCTCGCCCGTGCCGGGGAGGCGGACGGGCACCGTGTCCGGCAGCCGCGCGGGGGCGCCGCGAGTCACCGCCAGCAGCTCGCGGGCCCGCTCGACGACGTGCGTGGGCTCCGGCATGTACAGCACGCGCCCGACGCCGGTCGCGGCCAGCCCGCACAGGATCCGCGCCACGGCGTTCGCCTGCTCGACGGCGTCCACCGTCCGCGCCAGCGACGTGAGCCTCCGGACGTCCCGGGACGCGCCCGGGTTCACCACCAGCCCGACGAGCATCATCGTTCCGTCACGGGCCCGCGCCCTCTCGCGGGACGACTGGCCGACCCACCCTTTCGGGCAGCATACCCCTGGCGGGCAAGGCCGCTGACCCGGCCGCAAGGCGGGCGGACGGGCGGCAGGGGCCCGCGGGCCCCGTCAGCCCTGCGGGCCGTGCCCCTTCGCCCGGAGCTCGGCCGCGATCTCGCGCAGGCAGGAGGGGCAGAGGCAGTCCTCGAAGGGCCCGGCGCCGTCGGGGAGGGGCACCGGCAGGCGGAACTCCTCGAGCGAGCACCAGCACGAGCCGACTTCACCGTTGTTGCGGCAGCCGAACACGGTGCCGCACCGCTCGCAGCGGATCTGCCGGGTGGCCAGGGCGGGGTCCCAGCCCCGGGTCGTCTCGCTCAAGGTAGGACTCCCACGCACTTGCTTGGCGCCGCCGCGCGCTTGGACCCTGCGCCGCCACGGCATCGCCTGGGGCGCACCCGGCGCGCGCGCCGACGCTGATCCTAGCCTGATCGGCGACGGCAGGTGACGGTCGGCCGTCCGCGGCGTAGGCTCGGCCCAAGCAGCGCGAGGAGGCGCCATGGATCGGGATGTCGCGGTCGTCATCGGCGTGGGCGGGATGGGCGTCGCCGTCGCCCGGCGGGTCGGCGGGGGCCGGCGGCTGCTGCTCGCGGACTTCAGCGAGGCCGTCCTCGGGACCGCGGCGGAGCGGCTCCGCAGCGAGGGGCACGACGTCACCGCGGAGCGGGTGGACGTGTCCGACGCCGGGTCGGTCGGGGCGCTGGCGCAGCGGGCGGCCGCGATGGGCCGCGTCACGCACGTCGCCCACACGGCCGGCCTGTCGCCGGTGCAGGCGTCGGTGGAGGCGATCCTGCGCGTGGACCTGATGGGCGTGGCGCTCGCGCTCGACGCGTTCGGGGGGGTCGTCGCGGCAGGCGGTGCCGGCGTCGTCATCGCCAGCATGGCCGGGCACATGGCGGGCGCGCTGCCGCCCGAGATGGAGGCGGCGCTGGCGCTGACCCCGCCGGCAGACCTCCTGGCGCTGCCGTTCCTGGCGCCGGGCGCCGTCCCCGACGCGGGCGCCGCGTACACGATCGCGAAGCGCGCGAACGCCCTCCGGGTGCAGGCCGCCGCCCGCGCCTGGGGCGCCCGCGGGGCGCGGGTCAACTCGATCAGCCCGGGGGTCATCTCCACGTCGATGGGCCAGGCGGAGCTCGGCGGGCCCAGCGGCGAGCAGATGCGCGGGATGATCGCGATGTCGGCGACGGGCCGCGTCGGCACGCCGGACGACATCGCCGACGCGGCCGCGTTCCTGCTCGGGCCGCAGGCGAGCTTCATCACCGGCACCGACCTGCTGGTGGACGGCGGGGTGATCGCGGCGATCCGGACGATGCCCCGCGGCTGACGGCGGCGACCGGCGTCGGCGCCCAGCCCGTCGGCGGCCGCGGGCCCGGCTCGGCCGGGCGTGCTCGGCGCTGTGCGGGGTGGCCGCACGCGACGCCGTGGGCGGGTGCGCTCCGCGGGCCCGATAATCCGCGGTCATGCGGGACCAGTACCGAGTTGTCGTCATCGGCGGCGGGATCGTCGGGGCCAGCGTCGCCTACCACCTCGCCCTCCGGGGCATCACCGACGTGCTCCTCGTGGAGCGCGACCGGCTCACGTCGGGCTCGTCGTGGCACGCGGCGGGCGGCTTCCACGCGATCAACCCGGACCGGCGCGTGGCCGAGCTGCAGCGCTACACCATCGAGCGCTACCCGGCCGTCGAGGCCGAGAGCGGGCAGGCGGTCGGCCTGCGGATGACCGGCGGCGTGGAGCTGGCTGGCACGGCGGACCGCTGGCGCTGGCTGCGCGGGGAGCTGTCGCGCATCCGCGCCGCCGGGCACGAGGGCGCCGAGCTGCTCACGCCTGCCGAGGCGGCGGCGCTGGTGCCGATCCTCGAGCCCGAGGGTCTCCAGGGCGCCCTCTACGATCCCGAGGAGGGCAACCTCGACCCCGTCGGTGCCGTGACCGCGTACGCCGTCGCGGCCCGGGCGCGGGGCGTCGAGATTGCCGAGGGCAATCGGGTCACGGCGCTGGCGAGACGCGCCGCCGGCGGCTGGACCGTGGCCACCGAGCAGGGCGATGTCCTCTGCGAGCACGTGGTGAACGCCGCGGGCCTGTGGGCGCGGCGGGTCGGGCGGATGGCGGGCGTGGACCACCCGGTCGCGCCGCTCGCCCACCACTACCTGGTCACCGACGCGATCCCGGCCGTGGCCGCCCTGCCGGGCCCGATGGCCGCCGTCATCGACCTCGACGGCCACGCGTACCTGCAGCGCGAGGGCGACGGGGTCCTGCTCGGCGTGTACGAGACGCACCCGGCCCACTGGTCGGTGGAGGGCGCGCCGTGGGACTTCGGGATGCAGCTGCTGCCGACGAACCTCGACCGGATCGCGCCCGAGCTCGAGCTCGCGCGCCGGCGCTTCCCGGCGCTCGCCGACACGGGCGTCAGGCGCTGGGTCTGCGGCCCGCTCACGGCCACGCCGGACGGCAACCCGCTGGTGGGGCCCGTGGGCGGCCTGCCGGGCTACTGGGCGGCCTGCGGCGTGTTCGCCGGGTTCTCGCAGTCCGCGGGCGTCGGGCTCGTGCTCGCCAACTGGCTGGCCGACGGCGACCCGGGCCTCGACGCCTTCGGCCTGGACGTCGCGCGGTTCGGCGCGTTCGCGAGCGAGGACGGCTACCTGCGAGCGACCACGGGCCAGTTCTACGCGCGCCGCTTCGTGATCCCCTACCCCGGCGAGGAGCTGCCCGCCGGCCGGCCGCTCAAGACGACGCCGGCCCACGAGCGGCTCGTGGAGGAGGGCGCCCGCCACAGCGTCAACTGGGGCCTCGAGGTGGTCAGGTTCGTGCCCGCCGACCCGGGCTTCGCGGAGCGGCCGGGCCTCAGTCGGCCCATCACCTGCCCGGCCTCCGCCGAGACGCACGCGGTGCGGACCTCGGTCGGCGCGTTCGAGATCGCGCAGAACGCCCGGTACGAGGTGAGCGGGCCGGGTGCCGCGTCCTGGCTCGACGCCCTCCTCGCCAGTCGCCTGCCCGCCACCGGGCGCATTCGCCTCGCGCCGATGCTGTCCCCGTCCGGCCACCTCATGGGCGATCTCTCGGTGACGCGGCTCGAGCCGGACCGCTTCTGGCTCACCGCCTCGTACCACCTGCAGGCCTGGCACATGCGGTGGTTCGCCGCCCGCCTGCCCGCGAGCGGCGTGCGGCTGCGCAACGTGACCGACGACCTGATGGGCTTCGGGATCTCCGGGCCGGCGTCGCGCTCGGTGCTGGCCTCGCTGGCCGCCGACGACCCGTCGGCCGACGTCACCCCCGGTGGCCTCGCCTTCCTGGGCATCCGGCCGATCCGCATCGGCGGCACCGAGGCGGTCGTGGGGCGCATCTCGCTCACGGGTGAGCTGGGCTACGAGATCGTGGTGCCGAGGGAGCGCCACCTGGCGCTGTACGAGGCGCTGTTCGAGGCGGGCCGGCCCTACAGCCTGCGGCTGGTGGGCGATCGGGCGCTCGACGCCCTGCGGCTCGAGAAGGGCTACGGCCTCTGGGCCACGGAGTACCGCCACCACGTCACGCCCGCGATGTGCGGCCTCGACCGCTATGTCGCGTACGACAAGGGCGAGTTCGTGGGCCGCGAGGCGGCGCTGCGAGATCGCGAGGCCGGGCCCGCGCGCCGCCTGGTCATGCTGCGCGTCCGCGCCGCGGATGCCGACGCCAGGGCCGGCGACCCGATCCGCCTCGACGGGCGGCCGGTGGGCGAGGTGACCTCGGGCGGCTGGGGCCACTTCGTCCAGACGAGCCTCGCCCTGGGCTACGTGGACCGCGAGGTCGCCGCGGCGCGGCCGCCCCTGACGGTCGAGGTGCTGGGCGACCCCCGGCAGGCGTGGGTGATGGGGGCGCCGCCGTACGACCCGACGGGCGCGAGGCTCCGGGACCGGTAGCGGGCTTCAGGAGCGGGGATCGCCCATGGCCGCGCGGTAGACCGCCTCGTACCCGTCGGCCATGCGCGCGGCCGAGAACCGATCGCGGACATCGCGCGCGATGGCGCCCCGGTCCAGGCGGTCGCAGTCGTCCACGCGGGCGGCCAGGGCGTCCACGCCGAGGGCGAGGAAGCCGTCCACGCCGTCGCGGACGATCTCCGGCAGCGCGCCCAGCGCGCTCGCCACGACCGGCGTGCCGCAGGCGAGCGACTCGATCACCGCGAGGCCGAAGGGCTCGGGCCAGGCGATGGGCATGACCGTCGCGAAGCTCTCCGCGAGCAGGCGGTCGCGCTCCGGGTCGGTCAGCTCGCCCAGGTACTCGACGGCGCCCCCGGCGCGTCGCAGGGCCGGCCGGAACACCTCGTCGTCGTAGGCGCGCTCCCACGACCGGATGCCGACCTTGGCGGCGATCCGCAGGCGGCGGCCCGCCCGCTGCGCGATCTCCATCGCCTCCACGATCCCCTTGGCGGGGTCCACCCTGCCCACGAATGCGAGGTCCGGGCCCCGGTCGGCCTCGGGCGGCGGCCCGAACGCGAGGCCGTTGTGGACCACCGCGGCCCAGGGCGTGTCCGGGCGCGACGCGGCTTGGCTGCCGCTGATGGCGACGAGCCGGCCGTGCATCCGGGGCAGCACCCGCTCGAGGCCCGGCCCGTCGAGTCGGCCGTGGAAGGTGTGGACCACGGGCACGGGCAGCAGGTCGGCGACGCCCGCGCCGCGGACGTCAAGGTGGCAGTGCACAACGTCGAAGTCCGCGGCCCGGTCGCGCACGTCGAGGAGGGTGGCCATGAACCACGCGGTCGGGTCGTCGCGGATGCCCGCCGGCCACAGGGCGCGCGGGACCGTCGCCACGAGCTCGCCCTCGCAGGCCGAGTCGCCGCTGGCGAACGTCGTGACGGCGTGGCCCCGGGCCAGGAACTCGCGCACGAGCGCGTCCACCACGCGCTCGGTCCCCCCGTAGCCGATCGGGGGCACCCGCTCCAGCGGCGGCGCCACCTGGGCGATCCGCAGCGGCCGTCGCGCCCCGGCGGTGCGCGGGCCCGTCACAGCTCCACCACCACCGTGAGGTCGCCGTGGCGGCGCAGGACCTCGGCACCCGTGGTGCCGCGCCACGACTGGAACAGCAGGTCCACCTCGGCATCGCCCACCCGCAGCCCCGCCACCACGATCCGGCGGACCGGGTGCGGCAGGACCGGCCGCGTGATGCGCAGCGTCCGGGCCGGGGCGTCCGCCTCGATGCCGAGCAGCGCCTGGAGCAGGAGGAAGGGCGCCGAGGCCGCGAACGCCTGCGGCGCGCAGGCCACCGGGTACGCGACCGGGTGGCCCGTGTCCGCGCGGGCAAAGCCGCAGAACACCTCGGGCAGGCGGAACAGCGGGAACGTCCGCGCGGCGTCGAGGAGCCCGTTGGCGAGCTGCGTCGCCGGGCCGTCGAGCCGGTAGCGACGCAGGCCGGCCACGGCAATCGCGGTGTCGTGGGGCCAGACCGTGCCCAGGTGGTAGCCGAGCGGGTTGTACCCGGGCTGGCCGGCCGCGTACGTGCGCAGGCCCCAGCCCGAGGCCATCCGCGCCCCGGCCAGGTCGCGCCCCACGGCGGCCGCCCGGCCCGCCGGCACCGCTCCCTGCCACAGGGCGTGGCCGACGTTGCTCGCGAGCGCGTCTGCGGGACGGCCCGCGCCGTCGAGGGCCATCGCGTAGCGGTCGAGGTCGGCGCACCAGAAGCGGGCGTCGAGCCGCGCGGCGAGCTCGTCGCCCTGCGCGCGAAGCCGCGCCGCGAGCGCGCCGTCGCCGCGTCGCGCCGCCAGCCCGGCGATCGCCCGCAGCGCCCCGACGGCGTAGGCCTGAACTTCGATCAGCGCGATCGGCAGCTCGGCCGACCGGCCGTTGCGGTCCCGGACCGAGTCGTGGGAGTCCTTCCAGCCCTGGTTCCGCAGGCCCCGCGGGGCCCGGGTCTGGTAGGTCACGAGCCCGCCGTCGGCGAGCCGGTCCTCGAGCCAGCCGACGGCGGCCAGCACGTTCGGCCAGAGCTCCTCGACGACGGCGTCGTCCGCGGTCCACGCGTGGTAGCTGGCCAGCAGCAGCAGCCACAGCGGCGTCGCGTCGGCGGTTCCGTAGTACCGGGCGAACGGGACCTCGCCGGTCGCCGCCATCTCGCCCGTGCGCAGCTCGTGGAGGATCTTGCCGGGCTCCGCGTCGTCGCGGTCGCTGCGCTCGGTGGCCTGGAGGCGCGCGAGGGTGCGCAGCGTGTCCGCGGCGATGGACGCCCGCACGGGCAGCAGGAACATGGCCGCCAGCAGGGCGTCCCGGCCGAACAGCGTGGCGAACCACGGCACACCCGCTGCAAGGAAGCTCTCGCCCGGGCCGGGGCCGACGGTCTCCAGCACCGCGAGATCCGCGAGGCTGCGCGCCAGCACCGAGTTGAGGAGCTCGTCGTCGGTCTCGATCCGGGCCCGCGGCGTCTCGCTGCGGGCCGGGGCGGGGCGGCGCGGCTCCAGGCGGGCGCCCTCCTGCCCGCGGGGCCGCCAGGCCGCCGCCACGTCCCAGCCCAGGACGACCGACTCCCCCGGCCCGATCTCGAGGTCCCACACGGCGCACGCGGCGGCATCGCGCTCGGCGGGCGCGGGCCCGATGCGCGCCGGGGGCGTGGCGAAGCGGACGGTGGTGGCCAGCCGCCGCCCGTCGAGCGCGCGGTAGGCGAACCGGACCGCGTCGGCGTCCACGGCGACGTCCGCGAGCGCGCCGCGACCCGTCCGCGGGTAGCCGCGGACCTCGAAGATGTCGGCCGCGTCGCAGTCGAGCAGCAGCTCCATCTCGAGCGCCTGGGGCGCCATCGTGAAGTTCGCGACGTGGACGCGCTCGTGGAGGCCGGCCGGGTCCAGCGCCCGCTCCCGGCGGATCCCGATGGACTGCGTCGCCAGGCTCGCGCCCTGCGCCGACCAGGTGGGGTCGTGGCGGAGCGCGGGGTTGGTGAGCTGGATGGCGCCCCGGTCCGAGCCGCCGGGGTCGGGCTGGAGCAGCGTCGGCCGGCTCCCGTCCACCAGGAGGGCCATCGCCGACAGCACGCGCGTGTCGCCGAGGTACAGGCCCAGGCCGCGCGAGTCGGGGTGCAGGTCGCCGAAGGGGTCCGCCACCAGGGTGAGCGCGCCGTGGCGGAGCACGGCGGTGGAGCCCAGGTCCAGGGCGCGGACGATGGGCCGGGGGCGAGCGGGCAGCGTGCGCCGCGCGCGATGGCGGCGCGGCACGGCGCCGGGTGCGGGTTGAGCCACGGCCGCTCCTCCGGTGCGGGGCGCCGGCCGGCCGGGCGTCCGCGCGGCACGGGCGGGGCGGCGGCCGTCGTGGCGACCGGCCCGGGCCGCGAAGAGCCAGCCGGAGCGGGCCCGCCCCGACGATACCACTCGGCGGGAGCGCCACCTGGCGCGCTACCGGCGGCGCCCGGGCTCCGGGCCGCGCTTGGCCTTCGCGCTCGCGGGTCTCGGCGGCCACGGCGGCGTGCCCTCGGTGCGGTCCGGGCGGGACGCCAGCACCGGCGCGGGCGGCGGCGGGGCCGTGGGGGCGGGCGCCGGAGACTTGACCAGGCGCAGCGCGAGCACCGGGCACGCGTCCACGGCACGCCTGGCCATGTCCACGAGGGCGAGGGGCACGTTGCCCGGGGCGATGATCGGGTAGCCCCACTCGTCGAGGTCGATGCCCTCGGGGAGCAGCTCGGCACAGGCGCCGTAGCCGTCGCAGGCGATCCGGTCCACCTCGAGCCGGAGACCCGAGTCGAGCGCGATGCGGCTGCTCATGCTGGAGCCCCCGCGGACGCGCCGCGCGCGATGCACCGGCGGTGGTGCTGGTGCGCGACCCAGTCGGCCTCGTACACGCGGATCGAGCTGGCCAGCAGGCCCGTGGCGCCGTCGGGCATCCGGCACGCCCCCCGGCCGGCGATGGACCCGCTCCATCCGCGCAGGCGGGCGAGGTCGTCCTGGCGGGCCTGGCCGGTGGCGACCCGGGCGGCAGCGTCCGCGATGGCGCGCAGGCCGAACACGCACGGCCCGCACTGGGCGGCCGACGAGCCTGCCATGTAGTCCATGATCCGGGCGATCGTCGTCACGCCGCAGGCGTCGTCGCCCATGAACGCGACGATCCCCGCGCCGAAGGCGGAACGCTGCGCCCGGAGGACGGCCGGGTCGAGCGGCATGCCCCACGCGTCGGCGCCCGCGACGAGCCCGCCGAAGTACCCGCCGAGCAGCACGGGGCTGCCCACCGTGGCCTGGACGCCCGCCCACTGGGCAAGCTCCCCGATGGTGGTGCCCAAGTCAATCTCGAGCACGCCCGGACGCTGACCTCCGCTCACCGTCGCGAGCGCCGTGCCGGGGGTTGTGGCCCGGCCGACCTCCCGATACCAGGCGTCCCCGTAACGCGCGATCAGGGCCGCGTGGGCCAGGCTCTCGACGTTCTGGACGAGGGTGGGCTTGCCGCCGACGCCCTTCTCGAACGGCCGCGGCGGGACGGTTGTGGGCCGCGGGTCGCCGGCGTTGACGAAGTGGACGGCGGCGGACTCCTCGCCCGCGACGTAGGAGACCGGAGGGGTGACGATCGCGATGGGCACCCGGGGCAGGGCCCGGGCGCGATCCGCCTCGCGCTCGCCGAGGGCGCGCTCCAGGGCGGCGCGCGCCTGCGTGTGCTCCGAGCCCACGTAGAGCACCGCGCGCCGGGCGCCGACGGCCTCGGCTGCGAGCTCCAGCCCGTCGAGCACCAGGTGCGGCCGGGTTGCCATGAGCACGCGGTCCTTGTGGCTCAGCGGCTCGCCCTCGGCCCCGTTCGCGAGGACCACCGCATCGCCCCTCGAGCGGCCGGCCACCGACTCCCACTTGCGGCCCACGGGAAAGCCGGCGCCGCCGCGCCCGAGCAGGCCCGCGGCCAGCAGCGTCGGGATCAGGTGCTCGCGCTCGGCCCTGCCCGGCAGGTCGCCCAGGCGGGCACGGTGGCCGGGGAGCGACTCGGCGCCGGCGGCAAGGTCCGGGCCGGCCAGCAGGCGTGCCGTCACCGGCCGCGTCCGCGGCGCGTGGCCTCGTCCCATGAGGACACGCCCACGGTGTCCTCCAGCCGGGAGCGGTTCTCGTCCCAGAACGACAGGCGCAGCAGGAGGCTCGCGGCCACGGCCCCGATGGCGACGGCGTCCACGGCCATCATCCACAGCGATCCGGCATCGCTGCCGGCGAAGAAGCCGTGGCCCAGCGCGAGCGGCCACATCGCGTACGCCGCCCAGTGGATGGCCCGCCACAGGGGCTCCGGCATGCGGCTCCGCAGCAGGCTCGTCAGGATCAGCGCCACGAACAGGTACATCGCGACCACGCCCATCGCCACGGGCAGCGGGCGGTACGAGGAAATGAGCGGAACGAGCGCGGCGGACCAGCCCAGCTTCGCCCACGGGTCGAGCACCGCGGCCACGATGTGGACGCCGATGAACACGACCGCGAGCAGCGAGATGCGCCGGTGCAGCTCGAGGTTGAAGAAGCGCGGCCACGTGTCGCTCGAGAAGCGGGCGACGGTCAGCATGCCGAAGCTGACGGCCGCCGTCGCCATCAGCAGGGCGACGACGCCCGAGCCGCGGGCGACGAACCAGAGCATCTGGTCGAACATGGGCGGGAGTGGCTCCTGGGCGGTTGGGCTCGGCTCGGGCGCGGCGGGTTGAACGGCGCGCCCCTCGGCGCGGGCGCGATGGTACCGGCTCGCGCGCCGGGCGGTGCCGGAAGGCTGGGGCGGGGCGGGCTCGGCGCCGCGCCCAGGCCGTCAGGAGCCGCCGCTCACCGCGTGCGAGGGCCGACCGGTGGTGGTGGGCGCGGCGGCGGCCTGCTGGCTGCCGAAGAAGGGGTTGACGATGACGCCGCCGCTGCCCTGGTCCGAGGTGCCGCCCGAGGCCGCCTGGCCCAGTGCGGGCGCGGCCGCGGGCGCCGCCAGGCCCTGACTCCCGGTGCCGGAGCCCACCGGCTGGCCGGCCGCGCTGACCGTGCTGGTCGCGCCGCTGTAGGTGAGGGCAGCTGCATAGCCGAAGACACCGGTGGCGGCGATCCCCAGCGCCGCGGCGCCGAGCGTCATGGACTGCAGCCGACGGTCCGCGCGGGAGCGGGCGTGGATGCGGGCAGGAATGCTTGCGTTCACGGGCTGAAGTGTCGGGGCGGTTCCTTTGGGTTCCCTGACAACGCGGATGAGGAACCTCACAGAAACGCCCCGGCGAGCGGGTCGCGGACCGCGTTGACACTGGCGAAGTCGGGGCGGTAGCATGCAAGTTGTAGGACAACCTGTCGTCTGCTGTCCCGGCGGAACGAATGCCCGGGCCGCCTCCCGGCTCCCTGGCCGCGTCCGCGTCACGCAGACCCCGCACCGCCACCCAGCCGACGTCGAAAGGACCCCGCGATGGCCGACACCGACGACATCCAGCAGGCCAAGTACTACCACCACGACGTCCCCCAGCAGAACCGGGCGTTCTACCTCAAGGGCGCGGGCGCGCTCGACTGGGGCATGCAGAACCGGTTCGCCCGGGTCTTCCGCCCCGACACCGGCCGCACGGTCATGCTGGCCATCGACCACGGGTACTTCCTCGGGCCCACCACCGGCCTCGAGCGCGTGGACGTGGACATCGTCCCGCTGCTCGGCCACGTGGACGCGCTGTTCTGCACCCGCGGCATCCTGCGCTCGGTGATCCCGTCCGCCCCGGCCGTGCCGGTCGTCCTGCGCGCGAGCGGCGGCCCGTCGATCCTGCGGGACCTCTCCGACGAGGAGATCGCCGTGGACGTCGAGGACGCGCTCCGGCTCAACGCCTGCGGTGTCGGCGTCCAGGTGTTCGTCGGCGGGCCCAACGAGACCAAGTCGGTCCACAACATGACGCGCCTGGTGGACGCGGGCCTGCGCTACGGGCTGCCCGTGCTGGGCGTCACCGCCGTGGGCAAGGACATGGTTCGCGACGCCCGCTACTTCCGGCTGGCCACCCGCATCGCGGCCGAGCTGGGCGCCCAGATGGTCAAGACCTACTACGTCGAGGACGGGTTCGAGACCGTGACCGCCTCGTGCCCGGTCCCGATCGTCATGGCGGGCGGCAAGAAGCTCCCCGAGCTCGAGGCGCTCACGATGGCGTACCGCGCCATCCAGCAGGGCGCTGCCGGCGTGGACATGGGCCGCAACATCTTCCAGAGCGAGGCCCCGCTGGCCATGCTCAGGGCGGTCAACGCGGTCGTGCACGAGGACCTGCCCCCGCGGCAGGCGCTCGAGCTGTTCGAGACGCTGCGCCACGGTGCGGCGGGCTCGGACGGCGCCTGACGACGGTGGGCGCTGAGGCCCTGGCGGCGCGCCTCGCGGCCGGCGCGCCCCAGATCTCGGTCGGAATCCTCACCGCGGACCTGGGGCACCTGGCCGACGAGCTTGCCCGGCTCGAGGCGGCGGGCGTGGGCGTGGTCCACACCGACGTGATGGACGGCGTGTTCTGCCCGATGCTGACCGTGGGCGAGCCGTTCGTCCGGGCGCAGCGGACGCCGCTGCTCAAGGACGTCCACCTGATGGTCGACGAGCCGCTCGAGAAGGTGGCTGCCTTCGCCAGGGCGGGCGCCGACATGCTCACGTTCCAGGTGGAGTCCGCGCGCAACCCGCACCGCGTGCTCCAGGCCATCGGCGGCCTGGCCAACGAGAACGACCCGTCGCGCGGGATCCTGCGCGGCCTCGCCATCAGCCCCGGCACCCCACTCGAGGTGCTGCCGCCGCTCCTCGACGAGCTGGACTACGTGATGCTCCTCGCGATCAACCCGGGCTGGGGCGGCCAGAAGTTCAGCACCGCCACCGGGTCCCGCGTGGCGCGCGTCCGCGACCTCGTCCGGGCGTCGGGACGGCCCATCCCGGTGGGCATCGACGGCGGCGTCACCAAGGCGAACATCCGCGGGGTGGGCGCGCTGGGGGCCGACCTCGTGGTCACCGGCAGCGCCGTCTTCGACGGCACCCCGGATGTCGAGGCGAACGCGCGGCACATGCTCGAGGAGTTGCGCGCCGGTGCCGCGGGCGGCTGACGAGCGGTCCGCGCGACGCGGCGCCGGCCGGGCTGCGCAGGCCGGCCGCCCTACGCGGTGCGGATGATCACGAACTCGAAGGCGCCCTCGACGAAGTAGGTGCGGCTGTACATCAGGGGCACCGACGCCGGGGAGTAGTGGACCTGGTCCAGCAGCAGGTACAGCCCGTTTTCCGGGCGCCCGCGCCCCCACCCGATCTCACGGTCCAGCACCGCGTGCAGCCTCGCGAAGGCCCGCTTCGGCCGCAGCCCGGCCTGTTCGAGGACCTCGAACACGGAGCCCGAGCCGATGCGCTGGGCCGTCCCCGGCGGCAGGACGTCGAGCCGGATGACGTCGTACGAGAAGGCGACCACCTCGCCGTCGGAGAGCACCGCCCGCTCGAGGCACACCACGGGCTGGCCGGCGGGAATGTCGAGGCGCGCGCCCTCGGCATCCGTCGCCGGGCGCGTCGCCTGCGTCCGCCACTCCATGCCGGGCTCGTGGCCCAGCTCCCGGATGGTGGCCGTCATGGAGCCCAGCTCCTGGAGGCCCGCCCGGATGGAGACGCCGAAGTCCGCCACGAAGGTCCCGGCGCCGTGGCGGATGTCCACCATCCCCTGGCCCTCGAGCGACTTGAGGGCGGTCCGGACGGTGACCCGCGAGACCTGGTAGCTGGCGGCCAGCTCGTTCTCGCTGGGCAGGCGCCCGCCGCGCTCCCACTCGCCCTTGAGCAGCCGCGAGCGGAGATCGCCCGCGAGCCATTGGGCCCTGGTCAGCGGCTGCGCCAGCCCCGTCGGGGCGGTCATGTCGCGGCCCATCGGACTCCCCCATCAGGGGCGGCGCCCAACCGACGCCCGCCCACACCCGCGTCGGCCGAGGCGCCGGCGCACTGGGTGGGAAGTGTACGGTGGGTCGCCGGGCCGCGGGGTGGCGTCACGGGATGTGGCGGGTGTCGAAGTACGAGTGGACCGAGGTGAACTTGCCGTCCCGCACCTCGACCAGGTTGACGCCGCTGGCGGGGTGCCGCCGGCCCTCGTGGTCGGTGAGCTCGGCGACCCACTCGAGGGCCCCGCGGTCGCCGATCACGATCTCGGCGACGATCCTGACCCACAGGCCCGGGTAGGCGGCGCACGACGCCTCGTAGTACGCGCGGATCTCGGCGTGCCCGCGCCGGACGAGGCCGCCCGGCTCGCGGAACTCGGCGTCGGGATGGTAGTGGGCCATCACGGCGTCCACGTCGCGCGCCCCCTCGTCGCGCCAGTAGGCCTCGGCGACCTCGCGCGGTCCGTCGCTCATGTCCTCGTCTCCTCCCAGGGTCAGGGGCCGCCCGGTGGATCAGGCGGGCGCCCGGTTCGCCGGCTCGTGCGGCCTCGCGGGCGCACGCATCCGGCGCGATCGGGCGCTACCGGGTGCGGGCCGCCAGCAGGATGTCGCCCGCCCGGGCCGCGATGCCCGCTGCCGTCGGGTCGGCGTGGCGCGTGGTGGCCATCATCCGGCTCGCCCGCAGCACGCCTCGCGCGGCCCCCTCGCGGAGCGCCGGCTCGAGCGTCTCGATGTCCGCAGTCTTGGCGAGGCCCACGATCCGGCGCATCGCCTCGGCGGCGCCGAACCCGAGGCCGTCCACCGCCACCTTGGCGATGAACTGCTCCAGCACGCCGTCGGTGAACACGCGCGGGTCGCGGCGCTCCGGCCAGCGGGCCCGGAACGTGGCCTCGAAGGCGCGCCAGGTCTCGTCCAGGAGCGACAGGGCCCAGGCGGCGCGCTCGTCCTCGCCCAGCGCGAAGGCGCGCGCGGCGGCGATCACGTAGTTGGCGTAGGTGAGCCCGAGGTCGAAGCCGACCGGCCCGTAGAACGCGAACTCGGAGTCGAAGCACTTCGTGGAGCGCGGCTCGCCATCGGCCGCAGCCCGGACCATCACGGAGCCGGTGTGCAGGTCGCCGTGGATCAGCGCCTCGGCCTGGGTCATGAACTGGAGCTTGAGCCAGCCCATCTCCCTGACGGTCGCGTCGTCCCCGACCAACTCGCGGGCGTCCGCCTCGTTGGCGGGCAGGCAGCTGTTCCGCTGCGCGGGGCGGGTGGGTTCGGTGAGCACCAGGTCCTCGGTGATCTCGCACAGCTGCGGGTTCACCGCCGCGGCGAGCGCCGCCTTCTCCTCGTGTGGATCCATGCCGAAAACCGACGTGCCGAAGGCCACCTCGCCCACGTACACGCCCACGTCGGTTGCCGCGCCCTCGTGGCGCTCGCCGCGGTTGAGCGCGTGGCGCCAGACGGCGTGGTCGGAGAGGTCCTCCATCGCGATGACGTAGCGCTCGGCGTCGTAGTCGTAGAGCGTCGGGACCAGGCCGGGCGCCAGCCGACCGTGCACGCGGAGCGCGTTCGCCTCCTTCGCGGCGCGGTCCGGCGTCATGGGCCAGTCCGGTCCCACCAGGCGCACGTAGGGCAGGGCCTGCTTGAGGACCATGCCCGGCGCGCCGCCGGCGCCCGACAGGATGAACACCAGGTTCAGGTTGCCGTCGCCAACCTCCCGGACGTCGCTGATCGACGCCGGGGGGAGGGCCGCCGCCAGCCTCGGGTTGCGCGCCACGTAGTCGACAACGGTGGTCGGGGCCAGGATCTCGTACGTCTCGGACATCGTGCCTGCCTGCCGTGAGGGGAGGGTGGGAGTCGTCGCGGGCCGCCTAGACGGCGGACACGTAGCGGGCCTTCTTGCGCGAGAGCGTGTAACTGAAGACCAGGGCGACGATCAGGATGACGCCCTCGATCGTGTCCTGCGCGTAGTACGGGAAGCCCGCGATCGTCGTCCCGGTGAGCACCACGCCCAGCATGACCGCGCCCAGGGAGGTGCCCCAGGCATTGGGCAGGTTGAGCCCCATCACCGACATGCCGAGCAGCGCAACAGCAACCGAGTCGAGCAGCAGGGAGTCCCCCGCGGTGATGTCGCCCTGGCCGATCCGCGAGGCCAGAATCAGGCCGGCCACGGCGGCGAACAGCCCCGAGATGACGTACGCGCCGATGCGGTAGCGGCTCACGTTCGCACCCGCGAGACGCGCAGCCTCGGGGTTCGCCCCGATTGCGTACATGACCCGGCCCCAGCGCGTCCGCGTGAGGAAGAACCAGGCCACGACGGTCAGGACCAGGAAGATCACGACCGGAGTCGGGATTGGCCCGATATAGCCGTTGTCGATGAACAGGAAGTCTGGAGTGAACCGCCCGGCCGCGTCCGTCCCGTTGGGCAGCGGCATGCCCGTCGAGACGGACTGGCCCTGGACAAACACCAGCTTCAGGCCCTGGATCGCGTACATCATCGATAGGGTCGCCAGCAGGTCGGGGATCCGGAACTTCACGATCAGCACGCCGTTGATCAGGCCCACCAGTCCGCCAGCGAGCAGGACGAGGACGATAGCCTCCCAGCCCACCTGGTCGTAGATGACCATCGTCATTGCGGAGATGGTCACCGCCATGCCGGCGACGCCGCCCACGGAGAGGTCGAGCCCGCCCACAGCCATGGCGACCGTCAGGCCGAGGCCCGCGATGGCCGTCACGGACACGTACTTGAGGACCGACAGCATGGTGCTGCTGCGGCGGAAGGTGTCCTCGGTGCAGAAGAAGTAGGCGATCAGCAGCAGGGTGACGACGATGAAGCCCCAGCGCACCACCCAGTCGCGGAGCCGGTCGACTCGCGGAACCGACGGCGCATCAGCCGCCTCCGCCTTGTCGCGTGCAGTCGTCATTCAGTTGATCTCCGACATCCAAGTGATGATCTGGCTTCGGTTGGTCTCGCTCACGTAGGCCGCGTGGCGCAGCGCCCCCTCCACGAGCACCGCGATCCAGTCCGCGACCTCGAGCGCCTCGTCCACGTCGCTGGTCGTGAGCACCACGGCCGCCCCCTCGGCGGCGATCGCCCGCAGTCGCGCCCCGATCGCCCGGCGTGCCCCGATGTCCACGCCGGTGAACGGCTCATCGAGCAGCAGCACCTTCGGGTCGGCCACCAGCCAGCGGCCGATCACGACCCGTTGCTGATTGCCGCCCGAGAGGGCGTCGACGGAGAAGGATTCGCCCTGGGCCACCACGGCAAGCTCAGAGATCACCTTCCTCCCCAGCAACGCCTCCGCTCGCGGGCGCAGCACGCCGTGCGAGGAGACCGAGGACAGGAAGGGGAGGCTCACGTTCCGCGCGATGGACCAGCCAGGGATGACGGCCTCGGCCGTCCGGTCCTCGGGCGCGAGGTAGACGTGACGGGCGATGGCGGCGGCCGGCGAGCCGGGCTGGTACCTCTGGCCGTCCAGCTCCATCTTGCCGCCGATCCGGCGGGCCCCGAAGATCCCGCGGACCAGCTCGCTCTTGCCGGCGCCGAGGAGGCCGACGATCGCCGCGACTTCGCCCGCCCGGAACTCGAACGACACGGCCGGGCTGCTGGGTAGGAGCCGCGCGTCGTCCAGGCGAAGGCGGACGTCGGTTCCCCGCCGCTCGGCGACGCCGGTCTGTCTGGCTTCCGCCTGCTCGCCAAGCATCGCGTGGAGAGCGGCGTTCCACTCGAACGGGCGCGGCTGTTGAGCGCGGATCCGGCCGTCGCGCAGGACCACCAGGCGATCGGCCACCGTCTCGATCTCGCCGAGCCGGTGGGAGACGAACAGGACCGCCACGCCGGCGCCCTTCAGGCGGCCGATCACCTCGAACAGCCGCTCCGCCTCCACGGCGGAGAGCGCGGAGGTCGGCTCGTCAAGGATCAGCAGCCGGGGCTGGTGCGAGAGGGCCCGAGCCAGAAGAAGGAGTTGCTGATCGGCAATCCCGAGAGAGAAGACGTCCTGGCGTAGGACGCGGTCGGACCACTGCAGGTCCAGAAGGATGGTCGCCGCCCTCGCGCGGGGCAGGATCTTGCCCACGGTGAAGTATCTGCCGCTCGACCCCTGCGCCAGCTCCTCGAGCACGAGGTTCTCGGCGACGGTGAGGCCGGGCACGATGCCGTCCGCGATGCGCTGGTGGACGGTCTCGATGCCCAGCGACCGGGCGACCTGGGGTGAGCCGATGGACACGCGCTCGCCGTCGATGGTGACGGTCCCGGTGTGGTCCGGGTACACGCCCGAGAGGATCTTGATCAGTGTCGACTTGCCGGCGCCGTTCGCGCCGATCAGTGCGACCACTGAGCCTCCCTCGATGCCAATCGACACGCCGTCCAGCACACGGTTGGTGCCGAACGCCATCCCGACTTCCTCGAGGGCGATCACATTGCTCATCGACTCACCACCCAGGTCAGGGTCGTGGACCCAGCTGATGCCTAGTAGGCGGGGGTAATCCAGGGCGCCGAACTCGAGCCGAGCTCAAGCAGCGACGGGATCTTCTGGACCAACTGGTCCATGTTCTGGATGCTGTTCTGGGTGAGGAACTGCTGGGTCACCAGCGAGGCCGGGAACATCACCTCTGTGGTGGGCGAGCCGGTCAGCTTGAGGGCCATGGTGCGCACGACCGCGGCGCCGACGCCGGCAGGATCGGTGGTCGCCGTGGCGACCCACGGGCTGCCCGCCGTGGTCATGACCTGAATGTCGGCGTTCGAGATGTCGATGCCGAACACCTTGATCTGGCTCTGGAGGTTGTTGTTGTCAACGGCCGCGACGGTGCCCTTGGTGAGCTCGTCGTAGGGAGCGAAGATCGCCTGGACGTCGGGGTGCGCCTTGAGGGCGGCGTCGACGAGTTTCTCGTTGTCGGTCGCGACGTCGTTCGTGAACTTGCCGACGAAGAACTCGACGTTCCAGTTGTGCTGCTTGACGAACTGCTGGAACACGACGTTCCGGCGGTCGAGGGGCGCGATGCCGAGGGCGTTGACGTAGCCGATCTTGGCCCCGTCTGGAATGGTCTGGGCCATGAGCGTCAGGTCCTTGGTGGCCATATCGGCATCGCTCTGGTCGGTGTGCACGACCGGCGCAGCCGTGCCGTCCACGTCGTAGACGACGACCGGGATGCCCTTCTGGACGGCCTGGTTGATTAGCGGGACCATGGTCGCGGTCAGACCGTGGTCGACGATGATCCCGGCCACGCCGGAATTCAGCGCGGTCTGCATGTCCGTGGCCTGCTTCGCGTTGTCAGCCTGCGCGTCGTAGACCTGCATGTCGAACCCGACGGCCTTGGCCTGGGCCTCGGCGCCCTGCTCCCACTGCTGGAAGTAGTCGCCGGCACCCGACTGGCGGACCATCGCGATCTTGACCGGACCGTTGTTGAACGGGGACGGCGCAGCGGCGGAAGCGCTTCCGACGGGTGCCGCTGACGCAGCCTGGCTGGCGGCCGCCGAGGCGGCCGCGGGTGCGGTCGAGGCCGCTGCGGCCGACGGTGCGGCCGTGGGGGCGGTGGTCGCGGCCGGCGTCTGGGAGCACGCGCTCACCAGCAGCATGGTCCCGAGCAGCCCGGCGATGTACGTGTGGCGGGACATTCACTCCTCCTTGGACGGGTCCTAACGACGGCGGGCTCGATGGGTCTGCGGTCTCCTCCTCTGCTCCTCCTCGTCGCAGTCAGGGTCAGCGCGGGAACGCGGCGGCCACGCCGCCGTCGACGGGGATGACGGCGCCCGTCGTCCGGGACGACGCCTCCGACAGCAGGAACAGCACCGCGCTGGCGACGTCGTTGGTCGTCACGTGCCGGTGCAGCAGGTTCCGCCTGGCGTAGAAGTCCTCCAGCTCCTCGGGCTTGATGCCGTGCTCCGCGGCGCGCTGCTCGCGCAGGCCGCCCGCCCACAGGCGCGAGTTGTCGAACACGGCGTCCGGGTTGACCGCGTTGGCGCGCACGCCGATCGGCCCGCCCTCGAGGGCGGCGATCCGCATCAGCTGGAGCATCCCGGCCTTGGTGACCGAGTAGCCGCCGAAGCCGGCGCCGGGCGCGAAGGCGTTCTTGCTCGCGACGTAGACGATCGCGCCGCCGATGCCCTGCGTCCGCATCCGGCGCATCGCCTCGCGGGTGAGCAGGAAGGCGCTGGTCAGGTTGACCTCCAGGCCGCGGCGCCAGCGGGCGGCCTCGAGCTCCTCGAGCGGCGAGGCGATGCCGATCCCGGCGCTCAGGACCACGCCGTCCAGCCCGCCGAACCGGCGGATGGCGGTGCGGACGGTCTCGGCCACGACGGTCTCGTCGGACTGGTCGCCGGCCAACCAGGCGGGCCGCGGCAGGCCCTCGGCGGCGGCCCCGTCGGAGAACTCCTCGAGCAGGTCGCCGTCGAGGTCGGCGGCCACCACGCTCGCGCCCGCCCTGGCCAGCTCGAGGGCGATGGTGCGCCCGATGCCGGAGGCGGCGCCGGTGACGATGTGCACCGTGCCCGCGAATGGCCTGGCGGGATCGCCCAGGGTCAGCTTGTACAGCTCGAGCGGCCAGTAGTCGAAGCGGAACGTCTCCGACTCGGGCAGCGGCGCCAGCTCGCCGAAGGCGTCCTTGGCGCGGGCCAGCGTGAGCCCCGCGTGATACGCGGTCTCCGCCGCGCGCCGGGCGTCCTCCGCCGAGGCGCCGGCGACCACTCCGCCGAGCCCTGGCACCAGCGCCACGCGCGGGAGCGGGTCGCGCATCGGGATGTCGCCCTCGAGCAGCGGCCGGTGGGCCTCGTAGTAGGCGGCGTAGCGCTGCTCGTAGGCGTCCACCGCGGCGGCCACCGCGGCCGGATCGCGCGGCTCGTCGAGCACGACGGGCCACGGCTTGACCCACAGCATGTGGTCGCCGGTCGGGACGCCGGCGCTCGCGATCTCCGCGCGGTCTCCCCGGTCGGCGACCGCACGCAGGCGCTCGTCGACCAGGAGCACGCGGCGCCCCGTCCTGGACAGGGCGCCGCGAAGCCGGAGGAGGAGGGTGTCGAGGTCATCGCCGCCCAGGTCGGCCACGGCCGTGGCCGGGGTCGGCGAGGTACGGGCGGCGAGGTAGGCGTCGGCCGCCGCCACCGCGGCGCGGGTGCGGGCGAGGCACGCGTCGGGGTCATCGTCCCAGGTCACCAGGCCGTGGTGCGCCAGGACCACGCCGTCGTGGCCGGCGAGGTCGGCGACCTGGCGCGCCAGGTCGAAGCCGGGGCGCAGCCAGTCCACGTAGGCCCAGCGGTCGCCGAGCGCCTCGCGCACGACGTCGCGGCCGCGGGGCTGGTTGGTCAGCGCGCAGATGGCGTCCGCGTGGACGTGGTCCACGTGGGTCGCGGGCAGGAAGGCGTGGAGCAGGGTCTCGATGGACGGCCGGGGCGCGGTCGGGTCCACCAGCGCGCGCCGGACGAGGCGCACCATGTCGGCATCGCCCAGCCTCGCGAACCCGCGCAGCGGCTCCAGCTCGTCGATCCACAGGGCGGGGTAGATGCGCTCGTCGCCGGTGGCGAGGTCGCCGCCTGACGCCTTGACCCAGAGCGCCCGGCGGGTGCGGCCGAGGTGGTCCACGGCGTCGCCCTTGGCGGACGTGTTGCCGCCGCCGTTCACCACCAGGGCGGCGTCCGCGCCGATCGCGCGCGAGCGGGCGACCAGCGCCGCCAGCGGCGCGGGCAGGGCGGCGCCGGACGCGGTCATCGGGCGGCGCTCGCGACGCGGCTGGCGGGCACCTGGCCGAGGCCCGGCTCGAGGACGCCGTCCTCGGTCACGATGGCGGTGATGAGGCGGGCCGGCGTCACGTCGAAGGCCGGGTTGTGGGCGCGGCTGCCCAGGGGGGCGGTCCGCACGCCGCCCCAGTTGACCACTTCCTCGTCGCCGCGCATCTCGATGTGGATGTCGTCGCCCGAGGGCGTCGCCATGTCCACCGTGGACTCCGGGGCGGCCACCATGAACGGGATGCCGGCGTCATGGCAGGCGAGCGCGACCCCCACGCTGCCGATCTTGTTGGCGGTGTCGCCGTTGGCCGCGATGCGGTCGGCGCCGATGATCGCCACGTCCACGAGGTGGCGCAGGATCGTGCTGGCGGCGGCGCCGTCGGCCTGGACGAAGTGCGGGATGCCGTCCTGGGCGAGCTCCCAGGCGGTCAGCCGCGCGCCCTGGAGGAGCGGCCGGGTCTCGTCGGCGTAGACCACCTCCAGCGCGCCCCGGGCGTGGAGCTCGCGGATGACCCCGAGCGCGGTCCCCCACTCCGTCGTGGCGAGGGCACCGGTGTTGCAGTGCGTCAGCACGCGCACCTTGCCGGGAACCCGCGCCTGGATCCAGTCGGCGCCATGGCGGCCGATCTCGTGGTTGGTGCGCTCGTCCTCGGCGACGATCTCCACGGCCTCGGCGAGCACGCTGTCGGCGCCACGCTCGACGAGCGGCCGGACCCGGTCCACGCCCCACGCGAGGTTCACGGCCGTGGGCCGCGCGGCGCGGATGCGGTCGATCTCGGCGCCCAGCCGGTCCGCCTGCCAGCCCTCGCGCTGGCCCTGGACCATCGCGAGGCCCACCCCGAGGGCCCCGACTGCGCCCAGCTGGGGCGCGCCGCGCACGGCGAGCCGCACGATCGCGTCCACCAGCGCGTCCACGGTCTCAAGGTCGATCCGGACAAGGCGGCCCGGCAGCTCGGTCTGGTCGATGACGCGGATCGCAGATCCGGTCCACTCGATGGGGCGGAGCGGTTCGCTCACCCTGGCTCCTTCATCCGATGACGGTCGCGGTCTGGTGGGCGGCTCGTTTGCTGACTAGACGAGCAGTCGTCCTACAACTCGCGGGACACTACGCCCCCCGAGGGCGAGGTGTCAAGCCGGTTGTGGGCCCGTTGCGCGACGGTGGCGGGCGTCAGCCGCCGTGCGTCAACGCGCCTGCGGCGCCGGCCCAGACAGGCTCCCAGAAACGGGCGCGGATCCGCAGCACGTCATCGGCCGGGATCTCGGGCACCGGCCCGAAGGCGCGGGCGCGCAGGTACGCGTCGGCGGCCCCCTCGGTGACCGTGGCGGCGTTGAACGCGTGCTCCAGGGTGGGCCCGATCGCCAGCGTGCCGTGGTTGCGCAGGAAGCACGCGCTCCGGTCGCGGAGCGGCTCCCGCGTCAGGGTCGCCATCTCGTCGGTCCCGCCGCGGGCGTAGGGCGCAGCCGCGATCCCCCCGCCGCAGGCCGAGATGAAGCCGTGCAGGATCGGAGGCAGGTCCCAGCCCAGCACGGACATCGCCATGGCGGCCGCGCTGTGGACGTGGGCGATGCCGCGGACGTCGGGGCGGTCCCGGTAGGCCAGCGTGTGGAGCGGCAGCTCCGAGGTGGGCGGCAGGTCGCCCTCGACCACCTCGCCCTCGAGCGTCGTGAACACGATGTCCTCGGGCCGCATCGTGTCGTAGGGCGTGCTGGACGGCGTCACCGCGATGACCCCGGGCTCGGTCGAGATCCGGGTCGAGAGGTTGCCGGAGGTGTAGTACGCGAGATGGGCGTCCACCATGCGCCGGCAGAACAGGACCAGCAGCGCGCGGGCCTCGTCGCGGGTGTCGGGAAGGCCGGGTCGGTTCATCGGGCGTCTCCATGGGGCTCGGGCGACATGCCGTCGGCGGGTTCGTGGGCCAGGAGGGACGCGGCCAGACCGTCGTCCACGATCAGCTCGGTGACGATCCGCCCGCGGAGGGCCGCGAGGACGGCCGGGGCCTTCTCCGCGCCGCCGGCAACCGCGACCACCCGGCGGGACGCGCGCAGGTCGTCGAGGGTGAGGCCCACCTCCTCGAGGCCGGGCGTGGCGAGGCCCGTGCCGGCGGCGTCCACCCAGTGGCCCATCACCTCGCCCGAAGCCCCCGCCGCGACGAGCGCGGCCATGGCGTCCGCGCCGATGAGCCCCTCGCCGAGCAGCATCGAGCCCTCGCCAGCCACGCCGACCGACACGAAGGTCACGTCGGCGGCACGGGCGGTCTCGAGCGCGTGGCGAACCGGCTCGGACGTGAGGAGCGCCGCCAGCGACGGACCGGGCGCGACGAACGCCGGCGACGGCAGGTGGACGACCGTCGCGCCGAGCGCGGCGGCGAGGGCGCGCGTGACGTCCACCGTGGGCGTCACCGCGCTCGCGCCCGGGTGGCCGATCGCGTCCACGACGCGCACGCCGGTGGTCGAGCGGGGGCGAACGAGGCCGGCCGCCGCAGCCAGGGTCCGCCCCCAGCTGAGCGCCATGGTCACGCCGCCGCCGTCGCCGATCCGCTCCATCACCCGCGCCGCCGCCCGGGCGGCGGCCACGTGCGGCGGCTCGCCGGCGACCCGCGTGCCGACCGTGGCCGTCACGCCGAGGCGCGCGCCGAGCTCGGCGGCCAGCCGGGCCTCCCGCGGCATCGGGACCGTCACCACCACCTGGACGATCCCCAGTCGCTCCGCGTCCGCCAGGGCGCGGCTGATCGTCGAGCGCGAGACGTCGAAGCGGCGCGCGATCTCGTCCTGGGTCAGGCCGAACTCGTGGTGGAGCCAGGCCACCTCGGTCAGGAGGTCGCGGCGGCTGTCGGGGGTCACGCGGCGGGCCCGCCCGGAGCCCCGGCGGCCGGACCGCTGCGCGACTCGATCGCGGCGCGCATCCGGCGGACGTTCTCCAGCAGGTCGCCGCGCTGCAGGTCGCCGCCCACCAGCAGGGCCGTGTCGGGGCCGTAGAAGGCGTCGAGCTCGGGGAGGCGAGCCAGCGTCATGCCGCCGCCCGGCGTCGGCAGGATCGGCGCGATGGCGCCGAGCGGCACGCGGCAGGCGTCCGCAATCGAGCGGCAGGCGGCCGGGCTGAACGAGAACCGCCCCCCGTAGTTCGGGTACACGGTCATGTCGGCGCCGGCAAGGCGATACAGCGTGCCGAACAGCACGCCGTGCTCGATCCCGTGCGCCTCCGAGAGCACGTAGGCGCC
>JAJXTS010000133.1 GCA_021783595.1 Chloroflexota bacterium
CTCGCGTTCGCCGCTGTCCCCCCCGCCCTGCCGGCCGCGGGCGCTCCTGCCGCTCCCTCGCCGGCCCGCCGGCGCCTGCCGCGCGGCGCGAGCACCCTCGTGACCGCCGCGCTGGCCGCCGTGCTCGCATCGGCGACGACGCTCACCGTCGCCGGCTACGTGGCCCCCGTCGGTTCAGCCCCGGCGGCAACCGCCTCGAGCGCGTCCGCGGGCGGCGTGACCGCCAGCACGGTGGCGGCCACGACGACCTCCGACCTCACCTCGGTCGTGGCGGCGGCCAAGCAGTCCGTCGTGACCATCCAGGTGCAGACCACGGTATCGCTCGGCGGCTTCCGCGCCTTCGGCGGCTACAACTCGGTCCAGACGAGCGGCGTCGGCTCGGGCGTCATCGTCAGCTCGGACGGCTACATCCTCACGGCGCAGCACGTCGTGGAGGGCGCCTCGAGCGTGACGGTGACCACGTCCTCCGGCAAGACGTACGACGCCACCGTCGTCGGCACGTCCCCCACCGCCGACGTGGCCCTGATCAAGATCAACGCGACCGGCCTGCGCGCGGCGCCCATCTCCGGCAGCGGCGTGGCGGCCGGCGAGGTGGTCCTCGCGATCGGCGACCCGCTCGGCCAGTACGTTGACTCGGTCACGCTGGGCATCGTCTCCGGCACGGACCGCACCATCCAGGTTGCCGACCCGACCACCGGCGCCGCCGTCACGCGCTCCAACCTGATCCAGACCGACGCCGCCCTCAACGAGGGCAACAGCGGCGGCCCGCTGATCACCACGAGCGGCCAGGTCGTCGGGATCGCCACGGCCACCTCCACGTCGGCCCAGGGGCTCGGGTTCGCGACCCCGGTCAGCGCCGCGGCCTCGCTGCTCGCCAAGGTGGGCATCTCCGCGTCGGCCTGACGAGAGCGCACCACGACGCGCCACCGGCGCGGCGCCACGCCCGGGTCAGGGCTAGAGTCCTGCCACAGGCCACGCGATAGGAAGGGAGCGTCGTCCATGAAGCCGGCCGGCAAAGTCATCGTCGTCACCGGTGCCGGCAGCGGCATGGGCCGCGAGGTGGCCCTGGAGCTGCTTCGGCGCGGCGCCAAGGTTGCCGCCGTGGACGTCAACGAGGCGACGCTCGCCGAGACGGCCGTCCTGGCCGGTCCCGGCGCAGCGATCTCGACCCATGTCGCCGACATCACCGACAGGGAGGCCGTCGAGGCGCTCCCCTCGGTGGTGGCGGCCCGCCACGGCGCGGTGGACGGCGTGATCCACTGCGCCGGGATCATCCAGCCGTTCGTGAAGCTGGCGGACCTCTCCTACGAGCAGATCGACCGCGTGATGAACGTGAACTGGCGCGGGACGCTGCACGTGACCAAGGCGTTCCTGCCGGTGCTGCTGGCGCGGCCCGAGGGGCACATCGTGAACATCTCGAGCATGGGCGGGTTCCTCCCCGTGCCCGGGCAGACCGTGTACGGGGCCTCGAAGGCCGCTGTGAAGCTCATGACCGAGGGGCTGCACGCCGAGCTGCGGGGGACTCGGGTCCACGTGACGGTGGTGTTCCCGGGCGGCGTGGCCACCAACATCACGCAGAACTCCGGCGTGGCCATCCCGGCCATGGCGGGCGGCGGCAAGCAGCCCAGGACCACCACCGCGCCGGCCGCCGCGCGCCAGATCGTCGAGGGGATGGTCAACAACCGCTACCGAGTGCTGGTGGGCGGCGACGCTTCGATGATGGACAGGCTGGTCCGGCTGGCCCCGGGCTTTGCCGCCGGGCTCATCGCCAGGCAGATGGAGTCGCTCCTCCGGTAGTCGGGCCGGCCCTTGGCCGGCCGCCACCCGCCTCGTGGCCCGATCTCGCCGGGGCCGTGGCACGCGGCCCGGGCACGGCCGGGGGCCGACAGACACCGCCGCGCGTCGCCGAGCGCACGAGCCCCGGCCGCAGCAGACCTGCCGCGCCGCTCGGGCGCCCTAGAACATGCCGAGCAGATCCTCGAACCGGTCTGCCTGGCTCACCCCGGGATCGTCCGGGTCCACCTCGGCCAGCTCGAGCCGCCAGGTGGTGGCATGGCTCACGAGCACGGCCCGGAACCCGGCTGCCCGGGCGGGCACGATGTCCGATCGGGGCGAGTTGCCGATCATCACCGTGGCCGCCGGGTCCAGGCCCCAGCGCTCGGCCAGCCCACGATAGGTCTCGGGGACCTTGTGCTCCACCACCGCGACGTGCGCGAACCGGTGCCGGAGCCCCGAGGCGTCGATCTTGGCCCACTGCTCGGCGGGGTCGCCGCGCGTGACCAGGCCGAGCGTGTGCCGGCGGCCGAGCGCGTCGAGCGTCTCGGCGACGCCCGGCAGCAGCGTGACGGCGCCGCGCGGCATCGCTCCCACGATCGCCTCGATCCGGGGCAGCGCGATCGCCAGGTCGCCGGGCGGGACGATCGCCTCGGCCGCCAGCCGCAGGTGCACGCCGAACGGTGTCGTGCCCACCCCGCCGGTCGTGAAGCTCGCCTCCTCGATGCGGTCGAGCTCGGCGCGAGCCGCCTCCGGGGTCCACGCCCCGTTGACCACCACCCCGAGCCACGCCTCGATCGCGCGCTCGAAGTGGATGTTGTTGTCCCAGAGCGTGTCGTCGGCGTCGAACAGGAGGGTCAGCGAGTCAGGCATGGCAGCGCGAGTATCGCCCGGCCGGCGGCAGGGTGCCGGACGACCCGAGGAAACCTCGGCTGATTGGTCCGAGCTCATAACATATTGGACGAATTCGCCGCCATACCCTACGATACAAAGGTTCCCTGCACTATTCCCCTAAGAAACTGCGACTATTGACATGATCAAGCCGACCGCCCGCACCCTCGCCGCTCCGTTCAGCCCGTGGCGTGTCTTCGCGTCCCGTCGCAACCGCCCGTACCAGGTGATCGCCGGTTCGCAGGCGGTGGTGGCGGCATTCGCGACGGACGCCCTGTTCGTGCCGTTCCTGCTGGTGCTGGGCGCCAACCCCGCGTTCGTCACCTTCATCGGCCTGCTGCCAGTCCTCGGCTCGGCGGCCCAGGCGTTCATGCCCACGGCCCTTCGCCGCACGGACGGCAACCTTCGGCGGATCACGGTCGCGCTGATCGCGGCCACCGAGACGCGCGGCCTGTGGTTCGCCGCGGTCGCGGTGGCCGTCGCCCTGCGCCTGGTGCCTGACGGCGTTGCGGTCGCCCTGATCGCGCTGATCGTTCTGGTGGCCAACTCCGGGGCCCTGGTGGCGGAGGCGAACCTGTTCTCCTGGCTCGCCATCGTCCTGCCCGAGGAGGAGCGCCGCCGCGTGACCCCCAAGATGATGGGCATGACGGCCGGCGCCTCCGCCCTGCTGCTGCTGCCCGCCGGGGTCGCGCTTGACGAGGCGGGCAGCACCGTCGCCGCCTGGCTGTACGCGGCCCTGTTCGCGGCCGCCTTCCTCGCCTCGCTGCCGCTGCTCCGGGCCGTCGCCCGGCTGCCGAGCCCCGGCAGGGTGTCGATCCCCCGCGCCGAGACCGTCCCGGCGCCCGCCCCGACGCTGCGCTCGTTCGTCCGAGCCTCCACGTGGAATGCCGTGGGCGTTGGCCTGACGCCGTACCTCGGCGTGTTCGCCGTGGCGGTCCTCGGCATGTCGCCGGGTTTCGCGGTGGTGCTGTCGGGCGTGTGGGCCCTCGCGTCGCTCGCCGCCTCGGCGGTGGTCGGCGCCGTCCTGGCCCAGGTGTCGTCGGCCCGTCTGCTGCGGGCGTCGTACGCGCTGCGCGGAGTGGGCATGCTGCTGTGCCTGGCCGCGTTCCCCGGCAATGACGCGGCGGCCCCGGTCCTGCTCGCCGCGGTGACAGTCAGCGCGATCGGCTACCAGGCCACCGTGCTCGCCCAGACCGAGCGGCTGTTCCGGCTCGCGGCCGGCCCGGCCCTGGTCGCCGCGCAGGCGAACATGACCGCGCGGAACGCGGCGGCGTTCACGGCGGCCGGCCTCGTGCTCTCCGGGGCCACCGTCCTCGCCGACGCAATCGGCTTCCCGGTCTGGGCGGGCATGTTCCTCGCGTCGGCCGTGCCGCGGTTCGTGGCTGCCCGAGGGACCAAGGTGCCGGCGCGCTGGCGGACGACATCGCCGGCGTCGCTCTCGGCGCCCGCAACGGCGGCCAGCGCGGCCTGACGGTACCGCCGGCGTCGCTCTCGGCGCCCGCAACGGCGGGCAGCGCGGCCTGACGGTCCGCCCGCCCGCGCGCCCGCCCCGCCTTGACCGGGGGCGAGCCTCCGGGCAACCATTGGGCCATGCCCGACGCCCCCGATCCCAAGACGCACGTCCACCGGCGCGGGCCCGACGGCCGGATGGAGGTCGGCCCGGACTGGGAGACGCTGATCGACCGCCAGATCCGCGAGGCGATCGGCGAGGGCAAGTTCGACAACCTGCCCCACCAGGGCGAGCCCCTGCCGGACGACGAGAACCCCTACGCCGGCGAGTGGGGCCTCGCGTTCCACGTGCTCAAGAACTACGGCGTCGCGCCCCCCTGGATCGAGGCGGGCAAGGAGGCGCGCGGCCTGTTCGCGGAGCGCGAGGCGATCTTCGCGCGGGCGCTCGCGGACACCCCGCCCTCGTCCTTCGTCCGGCGCCGTGACCGCGCCGCGCTCGAGGGTCTGGTGGTCCGGATCAATGCCGCCGTGGCGCGCGTGAACGCCGAGGCGCCCACCGATCGCCAGTACCGGCTCCCGCTCGCCCTTGCCGACGAGCTCGCCCGCTTCGACGAGGCCTGCCACCGGCCGCGCTGACGCCGCCCGCGCCGCCCCGGGCCGTGCCCGTGTCGTTGATCGCGCAAGAAGTCCGACGGGCGACTAGGATCGGCGGATGACTTCCCCCGACCCTCGCCCCGACCCTGCCGAGTTCACCCGCGACCTGATCGCGCAGCACCGCGCGAACGGCGGCCGGATCCTCACCGGCCCGTTCCAGGGCCGGCCCGTCCTGCTGCTCCACACCGTCGGGGCCCGGACGGGTGAGCCGCGAATCGCCCCGCTCGTGTACAGCCGCGACGGCGATCGCTACGTGGTCATGGCCTCGAAGGGGGGCGCGCCCCAGAACCCGGCCTGGTACGCGAATCTGCTCGCGCACCCCGAGGTCACCGTCGAGGCCGAGGGCCAGACGTTCCGGGCGCTGGCGCACGTCGAGGACGCCGGTCCCGAGCGCGACCGCCTCTGGGGCGTGCACGCGGCGCAGCACCCGGGGTTCACCGAGTACGAGCGCAAGACGACCCGGACGATCCCCGCCGTCTCGCTCCAGCGGATCCGGTAGGCCCGGGGCGGACCCAGGCGCGGCGCGCCGGGCCCGTCGGCCGCCCGGCCCGAGGAACGGGCGTCAGCCGCGCTCGAGCAGCGGCTTTACCTGGCCGACGAACCGCTCGAGCGTCTCGGTGTCGTACGGGGCCGGCTGCTCGGTGATGAGCGTGCGGAACCCGAGCTCGAGGTAGGGCGCCAGCCGCTCGGCCGCCTCCTCGGGCGTGGCGTTGAGGAAGGTCACGTCGTCCTCGACCTCGGCGAGGGGCGTCCGGTTGTGGGCCATGGCGGCCTTCCAGACGCGCTCCGCGTCCGCCGCCGAGTCGCGAAGCGTGAGCTTGACGCCCAGGGTGAACTCGATCTGGCTGATGTCGCGACCCTCGGCCTCGCAGTGCCCGCGCAGGACGTCCACCTTGTGGCGGAGCGTGTCGAGGGTGCCCATCGCGTTCCACAGGTCGGCGTGGCGGGCGACCGTTCGGAGTGTCTTCTTCTCGCCGGCGCCGCCGATCATGATCGGCAGGCGAGCCTGGATGGGTCGCGGGTGGACCTCGGCCGCCTCGAACCGGTAGCGGCTGCCCGGGGCCGAGGTCACGGGCGCTCCGCCGAGCATCGTCTCGAGAGCCGCCACGGACTCCTCGAGCCAGTCGAGGCGCTGGCCGAAGCCGGAGCCGAAGTCGATGCCGAAGGCGCGATGCTCGGGCTCCATCCACGCGCCGCCCAGGCCGAGGATCGCCCGTCCGCCGGAGATGTGGTCGAGCGTGGTCGCGGTCTTCGCGACGACGCCCGGATTGCGGAACGTGTTGGCGCCCACGAGCAGGCCGAGCCGCAGGCGCTCGGTTGCCACGGCCGCGGCGGTGAGCGACGACCAGCCCTCGAAGATCGGCTGGAGCGGGTCGCCGAAGATGGCGTACAGGTGGTCCCATGCCCACAGGTGGTCATAGCCGAGGGCATCGATCCGCCGGACGGCGCTGAGGTACGACGGCCAGTCGGACGCCTGGTTCCAGAGCAGGACGCCGGTCTTGATCGGGATCATCGCGGGTCTCCTCGCGGGCTTGGGCAGGATGGTGCGGCCGCGTCGCCGGTCAGGCCGCGGTCGTGGTCTGGATCACCAGGCGGTTGCCGTCCGGGTCGCGGACCACGGCCGAGCTGCCCCACGCCTGGTTGCGCACGGGGCCGTCCATGTCCACGCCGAGGCCCCGCAGCCGGGCGATCTCAGCGTCCAGGTCGTCGGTCTCGAGGACGACACCGGTCACGGAGCCCGCCGGCATCGAGTCGAACCAGGTGACCAGCGTGATCGAGGTCTCCGCGCCCTTGGGTCGGACCTGCACCCAGCGCTGGCCGGGGCCCATGGGCATCTCCCGGACGAGTTCCATGCCGAGGGCGTTGACATAGAAATCGCGCGCGCGGTCCTGGTCCGTGACGGGGATGGAGAACAGCTGGACGCGAGTGACGCTCATGGGCCGAGCATACGCCGGCGTTCGTGCCCGGGCGCCCGCCCTCGGCTCCGCGGCCGGCGCCGCGACCTCGGCCTCCGCCCCCGGCTCCGCGGCCGCCGTGGCCTACGCGCCCCGGTCGCCCCCGGCCGACACGGCCTACGCGGCCTACGTGCCCCCGGCGGCGGCGGCGACCTC
>JAJXTS010000134.1 GCA_021783595.1 Chloroflexota bacterium
AGCCAGGTGTCGGACGAGAGCTGGCGCTGGCTGGCTGCGGCGCCGGTGCCCGTCGTGGTGGTCAACGCCGAGCCCGCCAACGTCCCGATCACCGTGATCGCCAGCGACAACCGGGGCGGGATGCGGACGGTCGCCGAGCACCTGATCTCGCTTGGCCACCGGCAGATGGCCTACATCCGCGGCGACGTGGGCATCACGGCGGACCTGCCCCGCATCGAGGGCTTCCGCGCGGCGTGCCGCGACGCGGGCATCCCCGATTCCGATCTCGTCGAGCTGCGGGGCGACGCGCTGTTCGAGGGCGGCGAGCGAGCCGTTGGGGAGCTGCTCGCGTCCGGCAGCCACGTCACCGCGATTGCGTGCCACAACGACATCACCGCCATCGGGGCGCTGCGGGCGCTGCGGGCGGCAGGCGTCCGCGTGCCGCAGCAGGTCAGCGTCATCGGCTGCGACGACATCGCGGCGGCATCGTGGGTGGTCCCCGCCCTGACCACCGTCGCGCAGCAGAAGGCAGAGATGGGGCGCATGGCCGTCGAGCGCCTGCTCGCCATGCTCGACGCCGGCGAGGGCGGGATCGCCCCCGAGACGATCCGCGTGCCCATGGTGCTCGAGGTGCGCGAATCGACCGGCCCGGCGCCGGTTGGCGCGGAGGCGACCGGCTGAATCGCGACGGCGTCGTGCACAACCACCAGCCACAGGCCGGCTCGGCCGGTTGATCCAGCGGAGAGACAGCATGGTTCGCATCGCAAACGCCCCGTGCTCGTGGGGCGTCATCGAGGGCATCGAGGGCGAGACCGCCGGCTACGACAGGGTCATCGACGAGATGTCCCAGACCGGTTACGTCGGCACCGAGCTCGGCGACTGGGGCTTCATGCCCACCGATCCCGGGCAGCTCAGGGGCGAACTCGACAGCCGCGGCCTGGCCCTGATCGGCTCGTGGGTCAGCGTCTGGCTCCATGACAAGTCCAAGCACCAGAGCTCCGCCGACGACGCGGTCCGCACCGCCAAGCAGCTGGCGCGCGTGGGCGGCAAGGACGCCGTCGTGGTGCTGGGCAACGACCCGTACGGCGACCCGGTCCGGACCAAGGTGGCCGGTCGGGTCCGTCCGCAGGACGGCCTCAGCGACGAGGCGTTCAAGGTGCTCGCCGACGGCGCGAACTACGTCGCCAAGCGCGTCTGGGAGGAGGCTGGCATCCGGACCGTGGTCCACCAGCACATCGGCACGTTCGTCGAGACCGAGGCCGAGGCCCGCAAGCTGTTCGAGCTGACGGACCCGTCGCTGCTGGGCCTGTGCCTCGACACCGGCCACTGGACGTTCGGCGCGGGCGGCGACCCGGTGGCGGCCGTCCGTGAGTTCCGCGATCGGGTGTGGCACGTCCACTTCAAGGACGCGGAGCCCAACGTCATGGCGGACTCCCGCAAGCACGAGTGGAGCGGACCCGAGTCCGTGGGCCATGGCGTGTTCTGCGAGCTGGGCAAGGGGGCGGTGGACTTCCCGGGCATGCTCAGGGCGCTCGACGAGATCGGCTACCAGGGCTGGATCGTCGTGGAGCAGGACGTCCTGCCCGGTATGGGCAGCCCGCGCGAGAGCGCGAAGCGAAACCGCGACTACCTGCGGTCCATCGGCGTCTAGGACCGGGCCTCGCGCCGGGTGATCCGGCAGCCGCTCGGCGCTGCACAACCGCCGGGCACCAGGGAGGTGACGGCATGGCTGACAAGGTGCGAATCGGCCTGGCGGGGACGAGCTGGTGGGTCGATTCCATGTACCTGCCCGCGCTGGCCGGGCATCCGCTGGCCGACGTGCGGGCGGTCGCCGGGACCAGGCCCGAGCACACGCGGCAGTTCGCCGCCCAGTGGGGCATCCCGTCGGCGTACGCCACCGCCGAGGAGATGATCGCCGCCGAGCCGCTCGACGCGGTCATCGTGGCCACGCCCAACCGCGCCCACTACCCCATCGCCCACGCGGCCCTGGAGCGGGGCCTGCACGTGCTGTGCGAGAAGCCGGTCGGGCTGTCGTCATCGGAGGCGCGGCGCCTGGCGGACCTCGCGGCCGCCAAGGGCCTGATCACGATGGTGCCCTTCACGTACCGGAACATGCCCGGCATGCGGTACCTCAAGGAGCTCGTGGACGAGGGGTACATCGGGCAGCCCTACCACCTGAACATGCGCTATTTCGCGGGCTACGGGCGCGACGGCGCGTACGCCTGGCGGTTCGACCTCGACGTCGCGGGAGCCGCGCTCGCAGGCGACCTTGGCTCGCACCTCGCCTACTACGCGTACTGGCTGTTCGGGCCCGTGGAGTCAGTCACCGCGGAGTTCGGCCTGAACGTGCCGCGCGCGAACCGTCCCGACGGCACCGACTACCCGCGCGGCGAGGATTCCGCGATCATCCTGCTGCGGTTCGCCAACGGCGCGACGGGCAACCTCCACGTCTCGTCCGTGGCGCACGAGCCGTCGTCGTTCGGGCAGCTGCACGGCATCGAGCTGCACGGGTCGGGCGGCACGCTGCACCACGTCAACGACTGGAACCGGCTCCAGGCGGTGTCCGGTGCCCGCGCGGACGAGAACGCCGTCCACGACCTGCCGATCCCCGACCGGTGCTGGGGTGGCGCACCGCGCGACGACGTCCACGAGACGTACAAGCACGTCTTCCGCGAGCAGGAGACGCAGGCGCGCGCCTTCGTCTCCGCCGTCGCCGCGGGACAGCCGGTCAAGCCGGACCTGGCCGACGGGCTGCACATCCAGCGGATCGTGGACGCGGCGGTGCGCAGCGCGCGCGAGGGCCGACGGGTCACGCTCGCGGAGGTCGCCGCGGGGGAGGGCTGAGGCGCGTCGCCAAGGCCGTCGCCGGGAACCGGGTGCCCGCCCGGCTGCCCCGGAATCGGGCGCCTTGGGACGGTTCGGGTCTCGCGGAAGCAGCGTGGCTGGCCGAAACTCGGGCCGTCGGATCTTCCGGCCACGGCCGCCCGCGGCGGGGGCTTCCCGGCGGCGGGGAATCGAACGGCGCCGTCCCGGGGGACGACGCCGGATCGAGCTGGCGGGACGGTCGCGCCCGCGTGCGGCGGACGCGCCAGCCCCGAGCGGGTCTTCGGTCTAGGAGTTGCCGGGGAACACCAGCGAGAGCGGCCCCTGCTTGCCGGGCTCCGGCCAGCGCTCGGTGATCAGCTTCTGCTGGGTCCAGAAGCGGACGCCGTCCTCGCCGCGCATCGGCAGGTCGCCGAACGACGAGTCCTTGGCGCCCGAGAAGCTCATGAAGCCGGCCGGCACCGGGATCGGCAGGTTGATGCCGATCATCGGGACGTCCACCTCGAGCTTGAACCGCCGGGCCGCGCCGCCGTTCGTCGTGAAGATCGCCGTGCCGTTCGCGTACTTGTGGCCGTTGATGAGGGCCAGGCCCTCCTCGTAGGTCTTGGCGCGCACGATGCTGAACACCGGGCCGAAGATCTCCTCCTGGTAGATCTTCATGGCCGGGGTGACGTGGTCGAACAGGGTCACGCCCAGGAAGAAGCCGTCGGGGTTCGGGCCCACGAAGGTGCGGCCGTCCACCACCAGCTCCGCGCCCTCGGCCTCGCCGATGCCGATCCACTTGATGATGGACTCGCGGTGCTCGGTGGAGTAGATCGGGCCCATGTCGGCGCCCGGCTCCATGCCGTCCGCGATCTTGAGCTTGGCGATCCGCTCGAGGATCTTCGGGCGCAGCTGGTCGGCGGTGTCGCCCACCGCGATCATCATGGTCTGGGCCATGCACCGCTCGCCGGCCGAGCCGAAGCCCGACGCCACGGCCGCGTCGGCCACGTTGTCCAGGTCCGCGTCGGGCAGCACGAGCATCGCGTTCTTGGCCGAGGTGTACGACCCGACGCGCTTGCCGCGCTTGGTCCCCTCCTCGAACACGTAGCGGCCGACCGCGGTGGACCCGACGAACTGGATCGCCTTGACGTCCTTGTGCTCGACGAGCGCCTTGACGGCCTCCTTGCCGCCGTAGACCACGTTGAAGGTGCCCTTGGGGCCCCCGGCCTGCGTCCACAGCTCGGCCTGGAGCTGCGTGGCGCCCGGCGTGTGGGAGGACGGCTTGAGGATGACCGTGTTGCCGGCCATCAGCGCCATCGGGTAGATCCAGGTGGGGACCATGACCGGGAAGTTGAACGGCGTGATCGCCGCCGTCACTCCCAGCGGGACCCGCAGCGTTGAGGTGTCCACCTTGGTGGACACGTTGGGCGTGTTGAGGCCCGACAGGTGGACCGGCAGCCCGCACGCGAAGTCGATCGTCTCGATGCCGCGCAGGACCTCGGCCAGGGCGTCCGGGAACGTCTTGCCGTGGTCTCGGGTGATGAGACGGGCGAGATCCTCGCGGTGCTCGTACATCAGCGCGCGGAAGTTGAAGAAGATGTTGCTGCGCGCGATCAGCGGCATGTCGCGCCAGGCCGGGAAGGCGGCCTTGGCGGAGGCGACGGCGGCGTCCACCTCGGCCTGCCCGCCGCGCGGCACCCGCACGATGACCTTGCCGGTGGCCGGGTTGTAGACCGGGCCGGTGGCCTCGGGCGCGACCGCGACTTCCGTCGCGTCGATGTAGTGCGAGAGAACGGGAACCGCCGCCTCGTTCACGGTTTCAACGGCCATCAGTGCCTCCAAATTCGGGCGTCGGTGACTGCGTCGCGCTCATCAGCCGGCCTTCGCGTCCGGGTTGGGTAGAACAATATCCCTGACCACGCCGACGAGATCGTGGTAGGACGCGACGAACGAGCGCAGCGTGCGGGCCGCGGCGCCGAAGCCCACGAATTCGTGCGGCGCGAGGCCGTCGGGCTCGTAGGCGCGCCGGAAGTCCGGGATCCGCGCGGACAGGTCGTCGATCAGCGCCTGGTCCACCGGGACGCCGATGCGCTCGACCGGGTCGATGCCGGAGTTGTTGAACCGGACCTGCCACGCGTACGGCATCGTGAGCACGGCGTCCGCGCCCACGAGCTCGGTCCAGTGCAGGCGGTGGCGATAGGCCGCGGCGAGCATCCGCGTCCGGTAGCCGCGCTCCTGGTAGATGGCGTAGGCGCGCTTGAACGCGGCGATCCCCGCCCAGTTCGCGGCGTCGGGGTGGAGCACGATGGCATCCTTGTCCACCAGCACCCTCATCCAGTCGTCGAGCCGGCCGACCATGAGCGAGCAGACCGGGGTCATGTGGCTGGTGTCGCCGCCCGCGGCCTCGTACCGGCGGAGGCCGCGCTCCACAGCCTCGGCAGCGGCGATGCACTGGGCCACGGTGAACACGACGGTCACGTTGGCGCAGACGCCCCGGGCCGTGGCCTCCTCGGCCGCGACCAGACCCTCGGCCGTGGCCGGGAACTTGACCTGGATGTTCGGCGCCAGGGTGCTGAAGTGCACGGCCTGCTCGGCCATCCGGTCGGGCGTGCGGTAGTTGGCCGGGTTCGTCTGGAGCGAGAGGCGCCCCTTCTTGCCGCCATTGGCCTCGAACACCGGCTGGAGGATGGCCGCGCCCCGCTGGCCCATCTCCTCGATGATCTGCCAGGTGATCTCGACCTCGGACCAGGTGGGGTTGGCGGCCGCGACCTCGCGGACCCGCGGGACCCAGTGGTCCTTCTCCTTCTTCATGACCTCGCCGACGATCGTCGGGTTCGAGGTGGCGCCGGTCGCGCCGCGGGCCACGGCGTACTCGAGCTCGGCGACCGCGCAGGAATCGTTCCAGTAGTCGGTGGCCGTCGTCTCGACCATCTTCGCCAGCGGGGTGGCGATGCCGGTCTCGGTCATGCGGACGTGTCCTCCTGGGCCCGAGGCGCCGCCGGCGACCAGTTCATGAGCCAGGCGTGGTCCGGGTCGATCGTGAAGTGCCAGGCGCGGTTGGGGCCGGCCATGATGTTGAGGTAGTAGACGTCGTAGCCGGCCGGGGCGCCGAACGGGTGGTAGCCCTTGGGGACCAGGACGACGTCGCCGTCGGTGACCGCCATCGACTCGTCGAGCGAGCCGTCCTTGGTGTAGACCCGCTGGAAGCCGAAGCCCTGGGGCTTCGCGAACCGGTAGAAGTAGTACTCCTCGAGGTACGCCTCGACCGGCGGGTTCTCCGTGTCGTGCTTGTGGGGCGGGTAGCTGCTCCAGTTGCCGGCCGGCGTGAAGACCTCGAACGCGATCAGGCGCCCGGCCTCCATCTCGGTGTCCATGAGGTGATGGATCCGGCGGGCGGTGTTCCCCTCGCCACGCGCCTCGACCAGGATGTCCTCCGGGGCGAGGTACCGCGTGATCGAAACGGGGCCCCCGGGCGCCGCCGCGATGACGAGGAGCGCCTCCGACTGCGCGGTGACGCTGACCGCGTCGCCGGGCGCGACGAGGATCACCGGCGCGGCGGGACCGTCGAACACGCTGGCGCGGGAGCCGACCCGGTCAAGGCGGAGGTCGCCGGCGGCAACCGAGGCGTGCCCCTCCAGGACGAGCACCAGGCGCTCCTGGTCGTCGGCGGCGCGCTCGACGACCTGGCCCGGCGCCAGGCGGTACACGGTGGAGGTGACCCAGGACCAGCCGGCGTTGGCGGGGTCCACGTGGCTGACCACGCCCCGGGAGTCCGGGCGGGCCGCGCGGCGGAGGAGATGCCGCGCGGCCCCCGGGGGGACATGGGAGAAGTCGGGAATGCCGGCCTCGGGAACAGGGGTCATCACATCATCCTCCACGATCCGGCAATCGATTACATGAGCATGATGCCGCCCTGCGGGACGGGCGTCAAGGGCCGGGCCGGTTTCTGGGGCCGGAAGGTGCCAACCGGGCTGTGGCGGGGCCGCGCCCGCTCCTTCCCCCCACCCTCGCCTCGCGCCGCGTCGCGCTCGTGTAGCCTCGTCCCGGTCGGGTTGGCCACGCGGGCACGGAGGCGAGATGGGCGATATCGCG
>JAJXTS010000135.1 GCA_021783595.1 Chloroflexota bacterium
GGCCTTCATGGCCCGCGCCGAGATGAGCATCTCGGGGACGAAGATCTCGCCGTCCTGGAACCGGCGGCCCACCGCGTCCATGGCGGCGGTCATCGCGCCCAGGACCTCCTCGGGCGGCGTGCCCGCGTCCAGGGCGGCCTGCGTCAGCTCGGCAGCGGCGGCGCGGTTGCCCGCCTCCACGGCGGCGGTCAGGGCGGCGAGGTCGGCGGGCATCAGGGGGCTCCTTCGATGGGGGTGGCCGGCGGGGAGGAGGAGGCAACCCCGCCGGCCACGCGGTTCACTCGCAGCAACCCACCGTGGGGACCCGGCGGACCGTCTTGGGTCTCGTGCCAGCCCGACCGGCGGCCCAGGGCCCGGCACGAGCCGCGACCTGGGTCCACGGTGCTTCCCTGTATCCTCGCGACTGGGGCCGGAACGGCTCGGGTCGGGAGGCTACACTGGGCTAGAACGTTTTAGGCACGCAAGGTAGCGCTCCCCGCGCCGGGTGTCAATCCCCCGGCGCACCGAGGCTGGCCTCACGGCGAGGGACCATGACCCAGCACGCAGTCGAACCCAAGAAGCGCGTCACCATCAAGGACGTGGCCAGGGCGGCCGGCGTCTCGCCGGGACTCGTCTCGATCGTGTTCAACGACGTCCCCGGCGCGAGCGACGCCAACCGCAGACGGGTGCGCCAGGCGGCTCGCGAGCTCGGCTACCGGCCGGACGCGAGGGCGAGCCTGCTTCGTCGCCGTCATGCGCGTCTGCTCGGCGTCTCCTTCTTCGTCCAGTCGGCCTTCCACGGCGACCTGCTGCCGGGAATCTACGCGGCCGCCGGGGCGGCGGGCTACGAGGTGGCCCTGAGCGGCTGGACCGCGGACCGCACGGAGGACCACTCGATCGACGCGCTGGTCGGCTTCCGCTGCGATGCCCTGATCCTGCTCGGCCCGGAGGCCCCCGAGGCGAGGCTGGAGGTCGTGGCCGAGGACCTTCCGGTCATCACGGTCGGCCGCCGGCTCGTCCGGCCCATCGGTGACAGCATCCGCACCGACGACGCGGTGGGCATGCGGCTCGCGGTCGAGCACCTCGCGGCGCTGGGCCACCGGGACATCGCCCACGTGGACGGCGGCCCCGACAACGTCAAGGCTGAGGATCGCGTCGCCGGCTACCGCGCCGCCATGGAGGCGGCGGGCCTCGCGGGGCGGATGCGCGTGATCCCCGGCGGCCAGACCGTGGAGGCTGGTGCGGAGGCCGCGGCGCGGCTGCTGGCGGGCCGCGGCGCGGAGACGGCCGTCGTCGCCTTCGACGACGACCTGGCGTGGGGCCTGGTGGCCGCCCTCCAGGCCGCCGGCGTCTCGGTGCCCGGCGACCTCTCGGTCGTCGGCTACGACGGAAGCCGCCTGTCGCGGATCATGCCGCTGTCGGGCCTGACGACGGTTCGCCAGGACGCCGAGGGCATGGCCGCGCTCGCCGTGGAGCGGGCGGTGCGACGGGTCGAGGGGGATGACGTGGCGCCCGGCGAGATCGTCCTGCCGCCGACGCTCACGATCGGGAGCAGCAGCGCGAGACGGGCCTGACGGCGGCGTGCCGACGTGCGCGCGGCCGGTCGCGCGGGCCGAGGGCCGCGCCGACCCCGCGGTCGCTGCCGCCCCCTGATGCCCAGAGAGCCCCCGGCCGTCGCGAGACGCGTGGCGGACGGGGGCCCGGCTGGGCGCGCTGGGATCTAGCTGTTCTTGCGGACGTCGATGATGATCGCGAGGACGATCACGAGGCCCTGGACGATCGGCACGGAGAACGGCGAGACGTTGAGCAGGTCCATGCCGTTGTTGATCACGCCGATGATCAGCGCGCCGATGATCGTGCCCCACACGGTGCCGATGCCGCCGGTGAAGCTGGTGCCGCCGATGACGGCCGCCGTGATCGCCTGGAGCTCGAAGCCCTGGCCGAGGCCGGGCTGGCCGGAGTCGATGCGGGCGGCGAGGACCATGCCGGACAGGCCGGCGAGGATGCCGCCGAAGGTGTAGATGCCGATCTTGGTCCAGCTCAGGTTGATGCCCGACACGCGGGCTGCCTGCTCGTTGCCGCCGACCGCGTAGATGTGGCGGCCGAACCGGGTGTTGTTCAGCATCAGGTGGGTGGCGACCGCGACCACGATCAGCACCACGATCGGGAGCGGGACGCCGAAGATGTCGCTCTGGCCGAACCAGTCGTAGCTCGTCGTCAGGCTCGACACGGGCTGGCCGTTGGTGTAGGTGAGGGCGAGGCCCCGGGCCGCGGTCATCATGCCCAGCGTCGCGATGAACGGCGGGATCCTGAAGCCCGCGATGAGCGAACCGTTGACGAAGCCTGCAGCCGCCCCGACGCCCAGCGCGGCGACGATCGCGACCAGCACGGGCAGGTCCAGGCCCGGGTACATCTTGGCGTGCCAGTCCGGGGTCTGGGCCAGGGAGGCCGAGACCACCGCGGCCAGGCCCAGCACGGACCCGATGGACAGGTCGATGCCGCCCGAGATGATCACGACCATGGCGCCGAGGCCCAGGATCGCGAACACCGCGCTCTGGCGGACCGTGTTGACGAGGTTCTGGGCCTTGAGGAAGGTGCCGCCGGTGAGCACCGCGAGCAGCACCATCAGCCCGATGAAGATCAGGATGATGAAGTACTTGCGGGCGAAGGCCAGGAGGCGCTCCCTGGAGGGCGAGGCGGCGGAGGTTGCTGCGGTCATGTCTCGGGTCCCCTCAGGCTGCCTTCTGCTCGCCAGTGGCGGCTTTCATGATGTTCTCCTGCGTGGCGTCGGCCCGGCTGAACTCGCCCGTGATCCGGCCCTCGTGCATGACGAGGACGCGGTCGCTCATGCCCATGATCTCGGGCATCTCCGACGACACCATCAGCACGGCCTTGCCCTGCTTGGCGAGGGCGGACATGAGGCGGTGGATCTCCGCCTTGGCGCCGACGTCGATGCCGCGCGTGGGCTCGTCGATCAGCAGCACGTCCGGGTCGGTGAGGAGCCACCGTGACACCAGCACCTTCTGCTGGTTGCCTCCCGAGAGGTTCTTGATCAGCTGCTCGAGGCTGGGCGTCTTGATCGCGAGCGCATCCTTCTGCGCGGCGCAGGCCTCGGTCATCCGGCGCTTCTGGAGGATCCCGCCGGGGCTGAACCGAGGCAGCGCCGCGACGGTCATGTTCTCCTTGACGGAGAGGACGCCCATGATCCCGGTCAGCTTGCGGTCCTCGGTCAGCATCGCCATGCCCGCCGCGATGGCGTCCGCGGGCGACTTGAGGTCGACGCGCTTGCCCTTCACCAGAACCTCGCCGGCATCCACCTTGACGATGCCGAAGATGGCCTCGAGGACCTCCGTCCGGCCGGCTCCCATCAGGCCCGCGAGCCCGAGGATCTCGCCGCGCCGCAGGTCGAAGGTGATGTCCTCCACGACGCCCTTGCGGGTCACGCCGCGAACCGACAGGAGCACCTCGCCGATCTCGGCGTCCTCCTTGGGGAACAGGTGGGTGAGCTCGCGGCCGACCATCAGGGTGATCAGCCGGTTGCGGTCGAGCTCGGCCGCCGGGACCGTGGCCACGTGCCGCCCGTCGCGGAACACCGTGACCTCGTCCGAGATCTTGAAGACCTCGTCCATCTTGTGGGTGATGTAGATGATCGCGACGCCCTCGTCGCGGAGCGAGCGGATGATCCGGTGGAGGTGCTCCACCTCGCGCTCGGTGATCGCCGACGTGGGCTCGTCCATGATGATCAGCTTCGCGTCGTAGCTGATCGCCTTGGCGATCTCCACCATCTGCGTCTGCGCGATGGACAGGTCCCGCATCAGCGTCCGGGGGTTGACCCCGATCTCCAGGCGCGTGAGGAGGTCCCGAGTGCGCTTCACCTGGAGGTTCTTGTCGATGAGCCCGAGGCGGTTGCGGGGTTCGCGTCCCAGGTAGATGTTCTCGTGGACCTCCATGTAGGGGACCGGCGAGAGCTCCTGGTGGATCATCGACACGCCTGTGGCCAGCGCGGTCGCGGTGTCCGTCATGTGGACTTCGCGGCCGTCGAAGATCACCGTGCCCGCGTCGGGGTGGTACATCCCGATGAGGACCTTCATGAGCGTGCTCTTGCCGGCGCCGTTCTCCCCCATCAGGGCGTGCACCGTCCCGGCCCGGACGCTGAGATGCACGTCGTCCAATGCCTGGACGCCCGGGAAGTGCTTGGAGATCCCCTCCATACGGAGGAGGTAGTCGTCGGCCATTGCCTGCCTCACGCGTGGGGGCTGTCGCCCTGTCGGGAACCGAGCGGCGGGGTGGCTCTCGAGGCTGCGCTCGGATCCACCCGGATGGGGACGTGCGCTCGACGTAGCGTAAGCGATTGGAGGCCCGCCTCGGCGGGCCTCCAATGCGGCGTGACGAGGGTGAGTTGGTGCGCGGGGTCTCGGGCGACGGGGCCGGAGCCGAGGTCGCGCACCGCTGCGGGGTCAGCCCCCGAACTGGGACATGTTGTCCTTGGTGACGAGGACGTAGGGGACGTCCACGTAGGACGGGACGGCGGCCGCCTGGCCGCCCGCCATCAGGACCGCGGCGTCGATGCCGCCGGAGCCCTGGCCCTTGCCGTTCTGGAACACGGTGGTGTCGAGCGTGCCGGCCTTCATGGCGGCGAGCGCGTCGGCCGTGGCGTCAACGCCGCCGACCAGGATCTTGCCGGTCATGTTCGCGGCCGCGATGGCCTTGATGGCGCCGAGGGCCATCTCGTCGTTGTTGGCGCACACGATGTCGATCTGGTCGCCGGACTGGAGCCAGTTCTCCATGATCGACATGCCCTGGTCGCGCATCCAGTTGCCGGACTGGGTCTTGGTGACTTGCATGCCCGGGTTCTGCTTGACGACGTCGTTGCAGCCCTGGGTGCGGAGGACCGCCGCCTCGTTGTTGGTCTGGCCCTCGAGGATGACGACGTTGCCCTTGTAGCTCGGGTCGGTCGTCGCGATGGTGGCCTTGGCGTCCTTGGCGAGCTGGGTCATCTCCAGCGTGCCGGACAGGAGCGAGTCGGACCCGACGTAGGGGTTGCCGGCGATCTTCGGGTTGCGGTTGACGTAGACGACCGGGATGTTCGCCTTGGCGGCCGCATCGCTCATCGGCTGGGCGGCCGAGGTGTCAACCGGGATGATGATGATCGCCGCGACGCCGGACGTGACGAACGTCTCGACCTGCGACAGCTGGAGGGCGGGATCCTCCTGGCCGTTCTGGTAGGCCTGCTGGATGTTGAGGGTGATCTTGTGGCCGGTGGCCGCCGAGATCTTGTCGGCCTCAGCCTGCATGCCGTCGCGGACGGTGCTCAGGAAGGTGTCGATCTGCGGGAACGCCACGCCGATCGTGATGTCCTTGCTCAGGGTCACGGGCGGCAGGGTGGCGTTGGCGGCGGCGGAGCCCGCCGGGGCAGCGCTGGCGACCGCACTGGCGGCGGCGCTGGGGGCGGCCGAGGCGGCCGCCACGCTGGGGGCGGCCGAGGCCGGGGCCGCTGACGGGGCCGTGGTGGCCGTGCTGCTGCCGCAGGCGGCCACGAAGGCGGCGCTGGCGACGAGCACGCCTGCGATCCGCACCACGCGATTGAGGGCCATGTTCCTACTACTCCTCCAGCAATGACTGACTCGACCACACCGCAGCTCGCTGCCGCCCCGCCGCGAGGGCGGATCCCATGGCGCAACGACCACTCGTGCGTAATCGATTGCATCACGCTACCGGGCGGGAGTCCCCCTGTCAATGCTGTTCTGGACAGGTGGGCCGACACGGAGGCTGGGAGGAGACGCCATGCGTGGGGCGGACCGGGGGAGCGGAGCGGTCGGCGCAACCCTAGAACGATTTAGGATCGTCGTCAACTGGGAATCTGCAGTTCGGGTCGCATCTTTCTCGCCGCCTCGCCGCCTCGCCGCAGCCGGCGGCACCCGGCCCGGGGTGCGCCGGGCGCAATGCCCGACGCCGCGGCGCGGCCACGCTAGCGCGCCCGGCCGGCCCCGGGACCGTCGAGGCGGTCGGCGAGGACCTCGGCCAGGTGGCGCGCCCGTCGCCCGTCGAGGAACGCGACCTGCGTCCGGCACGAGAACCCGTCCGCCAGGATCGCGGTGTCGCTGGCCGCGGCGCGCAGCGCGGGCAGGAGGCTCTGCTCCGCCACGGCCCGGGTGATCGCCTCGTGGCCGGTCTCGGCGCCGAAGTTGCCGGCCAGACCGCAGCAGCCGGACAGCACCTCGTCGGCCTCGATGCCGGCGGCCGCCATCAGCCGCCGGTCGGCGGCGTCCCCCAGCACGGACTGCTGGTGGCAGTGCGGCTGGACGATCGCGTGCACGGGCTCGGCCTCGGGCGGCTGCCAGCCCGCGCGGTCGAGCAGCTCCGCCAGCGTCGCGACCCGGCCCGCGAGCGCGTGCGCGCGGGGATCGCCGGGCAGCAGCTCCGGGAGGTCGCGACGAAGCATCGCGGCGCACGAGGGCTCCAGCACCACCACCGGGGCGGCACCCTCCAGCCCGCGCGCGCCCAGCGAGGCGCCGAGCACACGCCGCGCCCCGTCGAGCTGGCCGGTGGTGTGCCAGGTGAGGCCGCAGCACACCTCGTCCTGCGGCAGGGCCACCTCGAACCCCGCCGCCTCCAGCACCCTGACGGCCGCGTCGCCCACCCACGGGGCGAGGTGGTTGGTGAAGGTGTCGGGCCACAGCACGACGCGCTGGCGCGCGGGCGCTCCCGACGCCGCCGGACTGGGAGGGCGGTCACGGAACCCGGCCGCGAACGTGCGCGCGGCCAGCGGGGGGATGCGCCGCTCACCGGCCAGCCCGGCGAGCCGCGCGGCCAGCCGTCGCGCGGGGCCGAGGCCGGCGACCGCGTTGACGAGGCGCCAGCCGCCCGGGACGC
>JAJXTS010000136.1 GCA_021783595.1 Chloroflexota bacterium
CCGCCGAGCCGCCCGCCGACGCCCGCCGACGCCCGCCGACGCCGCCCGATCCGGCCGAGCCGCGGTCACGTCCCCAGACTCGTGTAACAGGACGGGTGGCCGACGGCCGAGCCGCCCCGTGCGCAGTGGGCCGCCGACGCTCGACACGCCGCGCCGCTGACGCTCGACAGCCGTGCCGCTGACGCTTGACGCCGCGCGCGCCACCCCGGATGCTCGCGCCATGCCGACGCTGCCCTCCCCCTCGTCACTGTCCCGCCCGATCATCGCCGACGGCGCGATGGGCACCGCCCTGTTCGCCGGCGGCATGCCGGTGGGGGAGGCGCCCGAGGCCTGGCTGCTGACGCCCGAGGGCGCGGCCATGGTGGAGGGCGTGCACCGCAGTCACGTTGGCGCGGGCTCGTCGCTTGTCCTCACCTCCACCTTCGGCGCCAACAGGATCCGGATCGCGGGCTCGGAGATCGAGGGCCGCACCGAGGACGTGGTCGCCGCCGCTGTCCGGGCGGCGCGGGCGGCGTCGGGGCCGGACCGGCTCGTGGCCGGCTCGATGGGCCCCACGGGCGGCCTGCTCGTGCCCTACGGCCCACTCGACGCGGGCGAGGTCCGCGACGCCTATGCGCAGGAGGCGGCCGCCCTGGCCGCGGCCGGCGTGGACCTCATCTGGGTGGAGACGATGATGGACCTCAACGAGGCGCTGGCCGCCGTCGAGGGGGCGAAGGCGGGCGCCCCCGGCCTGCCCGTGATCGCGACCCTCGTGTTCGCCGCCCGGAACCGGACCATGTTCGGCAACCGCGCGGAGGAGGCCGCCGACCGGCTCGTCGAGCTGGGCGTGGCTGGGATCGGAGCCAACTGCGGCGACGGCTGGGGCCCGGTCGAGGCCGTGATCCCGATCCTCGCCTCGCACGCGCCGGGCCTGCACATCGTGGCCAAGGCGAACGCCGGCATCCCGTCGGGCACCGCGGACGGCGTGACCACCTACCCCGGCACGCCCGACGAGGCGGCCGCGTACGCGCGGCGCGTGGCAGACATGGGCGCCACGATCGTCGGGGGCTGCTGCGGGACGACGGCGGCGCACGTGGCGGCGATCGCGGGGGCGCTCCGCGGCTGACGCGCGACCGGCCCGCGCGATCCGAAGCAGCCTCGCCGGGGCGGAGCCCGCACCGCTGATGCCGCGACCCGACTTCGCGCAGCGCGCACGGCTCGGCAGCCGCCGGCCGGTGGCGCTAGGCTGATGCCCTTGGCCGCCGCCGCTTGACATAGGAGCAACTCATGGGCGCGCTCTTGGGCCCCGGGCGATGACGGCGACCAGGCCGTCGGTCGCGCCCGCGGAGGCGGGCGGACGGGAGATGGTCGGCCGCATCGCGCTCGTGGTCGGAGCCGTGGTGCTGGCGACCGCCGCCGCGACGATCCTCGAGCAGGGCGTCGGCATGGAGGACGCGTCGCCGGTATACCTGATCGCCGTCGTGGCGGCGGCCAGCCTGCTGGGCACCTGGGCCGCGATCGGCACGTCGGTCGCGTCCTTCCTCGTCTACGACTTCCTGTTCACGACGCCTCGGTTCACGCTCGCGGTGTCGAACCCGACCGAGTGGCTCAGCCTGCTGCTGTTCCTGCTCGTCGCGGCCGTGATCGGCCGCTTGGCCGCGCTGCAGCGGGAGCGTGCCGAGGAGGCCGACCGGCGCGTGCGCGAGGGCGTGGCGCTGGTCGCGATGAGCCGCGTCGCGGCCCTGGCCGCGACCTTCGAGGAGGCGGCGTCGGAGATCGCCCTCCGCCTGCAGGCCGACGCCGAGATGGAGGAGGTCTGGGTGGAGACGGCCGGGCCGTCCGGTCGGGCCGTCGCGTGGACGGGAGTGGGCCCGCCCGCGGACCCGGGCGTGCCGTGGGTGCTCGTGCGGTCCGACGACGGCGAGGCGACCGAGTGGATCCGTCTCCACTCGGGTGCTGCCGCCATGCCGTCCGACACGGAGGCCCCTGCCCACTACCTGGTGCCGATCGTCGCCGGCGACGAGGGCGACGGCCGGATCCACGCCACGCGCCGCGCCGGCGACCCGCGTCCCGGACGCGGAGCGCGACGGCTCCTGGCGCTGGCCGCCGACCAGCTCGCGATCGCCTTCCGCCGGGACGTGCTCCGCTCCGATTTGACCGCCGCCGAGGTGGCCCGCCAGAGCGACGCCTTGCGCGGGGCGATCCTGGACTCCGTGTCGCACGACCTGCGGACGCCGCTCGCGTCGATCCGCGCCCTGGCGGGCGGGCTCGCGGATGCCGCCGCGGACCTCGACGCGACCGAGGTCAGGAGCACTGCCGAGAAGATCGACGCCGAGGGCGAGCGTCTGGGCACCCTCGTCAACGGCCTGCTGGACATGGGCCGGATCCAGTCGGGCGCCGTGCGCCCCGACCTGCGCCCCTACGACTTGGCCGAGCTCGTCGAGACCACCCTGCGCCCCCGGCTGGCCGCCGGCGCGCCGCGCGCCATCGAGGTGGCCGTCCCCGATGACCTCCCGCCCGTGCTGGCCGACGCCGTGCTGCTCGACGTGGCGCTGGGAAACGTGGTGGACAACGCGCTGGCCCACACGCCAGCCGGTGCCCGCGTGCGCGTGACTGCGCGCGAGGACGGCGCCGGCTGGGCGGCCCTCGTCGTCGACGATGCGGGGCCGGGGGTGCCGGCGGATGCCCTGCCGCACCTGTTCGAGCGCTTCTACCGGGTTCGCTCCGGGGCGGAGGGGTCGCGACGGGGCATGGGCCTCGGCCTGGCCATCGCCAAGGGCTTCGTGGAGGCGATGGGCGGGTCCATCGCCGCGGAGGCGAGCGGGCTCGGCGGTCTGGGCGTCCGGATCCGGCTGCCAGTCGCCCCGGAGAGCGGGGAGGGATGAGCGGCGCCCACGTCCTCCTCGTCGAGGACGACGCGGTGGCCAGGTCAGCCGTGGCCCAGAACCTCGCCGCTCACGGCTACGCCGTGGCAGAGGCGGATGACGCCGCGGCGGCCCTCCGCTCATGGGACGCCGCCCGTCCCGACATCATCGTGCTGGACCTCGGCCTGCCCGACCTCGATGGCCAGACGGTGATCCGCCGCGTTCGCCGCGAGGCCGCCACGCCGATCCTCGTCCTCTCGGCGCGCGGCCGCGAGGCGGACAAGATCGAGGCGCTGGAGGCCGGAGCCGACGACTACGTGACCAAGCCCTACGGGATTGGCGAGGTGCGGGCGCGCATCGCGGCGCTCCTGCGGCGTGCCGGCGGCCCGGCAGGCGAGCCCATGGGCGTGTTGCGCAACGGCTCCATCGCCCTTGACCCGGCGCGACGCGTCGTCACCGTCGGCGGTGCGGAGGTGGCCCTGACCCCGCGCGAGTACGAGCTCCTCAAGCAGATGCTCGGCGCGCCCGGCCGGGTTCTCACCCGCGGCCGCCTGCTGCGCGCCGTGTGGGGCACGGCCTACAGCGACGAGGGCCACTACCTCCACGTGTACGTCTCGCGGCTGCGGCGCAAGCTGGCCGCCGCCGACCCCGCCGGCGACGCCCGGGACCTGGTGGAGGCGGAGCCCGGCGTTGGCTACCGCGTGCGCGAGGCCGCGGGCGAGTGACGGCAGCCCGGTTGCCGACGCGTCGCGGGCGCGCTCGGGGGCACGTCCTCAGCCGGGCTCGGGATCGGACGCGAGGAAGCGCTGTGCGGTGTCGAGGAACGTGGACAGCGCGAACGGCTTGGGCAGATAGCCGTCCACCGCGAACTGGCGGAGGCGGGTCGGGTCCACGCCCTGGGCGGTGAGGAGCACCACCGGCGGCCGCCCGGGCGCGGGCGCGAGCACGGTCCGGAGCAGGTCCCAGCCGCTGCGGCCCGGCAGGTTGAGGTCGAGGAACACCAGCCCGGGCCGGAGGCCGCCCTCCACCATGCCCGCGGCCTCCTCCATCGAGGACGCCTGGACCGTGGCCACGCCGCGCCGCCGCAGGGCGTCGGCGAGGGCGCCCCGCAGCACGTCGTCGTCCTCGACCAGCAGGACCGGCCGCTCAGCCATCGCCGGCATCCACCGCGAGCGTGCACGGCGAGTCGTCGGTGGACCCGACCGGGTTCACGCTCAGCCGGTGGAGCGCCGCCCGCGCGCGGGCGGCCTCGAGGATGGCCGCGCCGTGCGGCAGGTTGACCACGGTCACGCGTCGTGCCGACCCCGAGCGGACCATCGCGATCGCCGAGTCCACGAGGCGCAGCTCGCGGTCGATCTCCGCCTGGAGGGCCTCCTCGGTCAGGGCGTCCACGGCGACCTCCTCACCGCGCCCGTCGGAAGGGCACGTTGGCGACGAGGATTCCCGGGTGGCCCGTCAGGGCGTCGCGCAGCCGGTGCGCGCTCTGGTTGTAGAGGAGGCGCTCCCACCAGTGGTTGATGATCCGCTCGGGGATCAGGACGATCGTGATCACCGATGGGTCCCTGTCCGCGGTCAGCTCCAGGTACCGGATCAGCGGGCGGACGAACTCGCGGTACGGCGACTCGACGATGACCAGCTCCACGCCCTGAACCTGCGCCTCGAAGCGCGAGCGGAACCCCTCGGCCGCCGCGACGTCGTCGGTGACGTGGACGGCCACCACGCTCTTCGCCATCGTCATGCCCAGCTTGATGGCCTGGATCGCATCGCGGCGCATGTCCTGCATCGGCACGATCACGCGCTGGCCGCGGCTGGGCGGGCCGATGACCGTCTCCGGCCTGACGTGCAGCTCGATCTCCGCGCCGTGGTACTCGCGCCCGATCAGCAGCATGAGCACGACCAGCGTGGGCACGATGATGAGCACGATCCACGCGCCGAGCGCGAACTTCGCGATCGCGAACACCACCACGACGATCCCCGTGGCCACGGCCCCCACGCCGTTGATCACGGCGCTCCGCTGCCAGCCCGGCCCCCGCTCGGTCCACCAGTGGTGGACCATGCCCGACTGGCTCAGGGTGAACGAGGTGAACACGCCGATGGCGTACAGCGGGATCAGGCGGTTCACGTCGCCGCCGAACACGACCACCAGCAGGATGGACACGGCCGCCAGCATCACGATGCCCGAGTTGAACGCCAGGCGCTCGCCTCGGAACGAGAACTGGCGCGGGAAGTAGCCGTCCCGGGCGAGGATTGACGACAGGCGGGGGAAGTCGGCGAAGCTCGTCTGGGCCGCCAGCACGAGGATGCCCATCGTGGCGAACATCAGGATGTAGTAGAGCGGGGAGCGCCCGTAGAACACCGCCTGGGCGATCTGCGAGAGGATGGAGTCGCCCGAGGTGCTGGGCACCGCGCCCGTCACGCCGGCCAGCCAGCTCATCCCCAGGAACATCGTGCCCAGCAGGGTGGCCATGACGACCATCGTGATCTGGGCGTTCTTCCACTCCGGGGGCTTGAACGCGGGCACCCCGTTGGCCACCGCCTCGGTGCCGGTCATGGCGGAGCTGCCGTCCGCGAAGGCCCGCATCAGGATCAGCAGGCTGATGCCCTCGACCGGCGGGGCGTACGGCTGGGTCAGGGGTGCCTGGAGGTGCTGGCCCAGCGCCGTGCGCACGATGCCCAGGCCGATCATCAGCAGCATCGAGCCCAGGAAGATGTAGGTCGGCGCCGCGAAGATGCTCCCGCTCTCCTTGAGCCCGCGCAGGTTGACGATCGTGACGAGGACGATGCTGGCGACGATGAGCGGGACCTCGAGGTGCAGCTGGTCGAGGACCGGCAGCGCCGAGGCGAGGTTGTACACGCCGGACGACACCGAGACCGCGACGGTGAGGACGTAGTCCACGAGCAGCGACGCCGCCGCGACGAGCCCCGCGAGCGCGCCCAGGTTGGCGTGGGCGACGATGTAGCTGCCGCCGCCGTTCGGGTAGGCGCGGATGGTCTGGCGGTAGCTGAACGTCACGAGCACGAGAAGGCCGACGATCAGGAACGAGATCGGCAGCATGTAGCTGAACGCCGACGGCCCGGCGATCGCGAGCGTGACCAGGATCGCCTCCGTCGCGTAGGCGACCGAGCTCATCACGTCGGATGAGAACATCGGCAGCGCCTTCCACTTGGGCAGGCGCTGCTCCAGCTCCTCGTGGGTGGACAGGACGCGGCCGAACAGCAGGCGCCGGGCGCCGAACCCCAGCCGGCCGACGCTCGAGGTGGGCTCGCTGGCCGCGGGCCTGGCGACGATCGTGCCCGGCTCCCCGTACCGGAAGTAGCGTGCGTCGGGACGGGCCACCCGGACCCGCCGGTCGCCCGGCTTGCGGCCGGAGCGCGGGATGCGGCTGGGGACGCTGGCCCGGGGCTCGGGCGAGGGGTTCTCAGCCACGGGGCGCTCCGGGGGTGCCGACGGCCCGGGCCGGTGTCCGGCCGAGCGGCGGTCGATGTGCGATCAGGTTGCGGTTCACGCGATGCTCCGACGCCGAATGGGCTCTTTGACGTCTGCGCGGGCAGGGAGGGGGACGCGCCTGCCCGCATCTCTACGCTACACAGCGGCCCACGCTCGGCCGGACACGCGCCTCCGGATTCGGCTCAACAGGGCCTCAACAACGGTCGGTCTCGGTCTCGCTGGACACCCACCAGGCGGATCTCGAGACCCGGGTCCAGCCGCAGCAGCATGTCCGCGTGCGTGTCCCGCCGGAGCCGCGCGAGCCCGCCCGTTGGGCCGTGCGGGAGGTCGGCGTGCGTCGGGGGCTCGGGTCCCGCGCGGCCTCGAGCCAGGCGGCGTCTCTGGCGGCAGCGCCGGATTGGATGCCGACGACTGGGGTCCTGTCCCCCCCTGCGTCTCGTGGCGGGGCCACAGGCATGCCGCCCGCGAGGCGTCGGAGCCATCTGGAGCGGCCCGAGATCTCCCGGCCATCGCCCCCACGTTCGGGATGGGCGAAGGTGGGCGGCTCGGCTCCGGTACG
>JAJXTS010000014.1 GCA_021783595.1 Chloroflexota bacterium
GCGGGGCGTCCCGCCGACGGGTCGCGGGCCGGTCATCGCCCGGGCGGCCCCCACGCCGCGAAGACGGCCCGCCGGCCACGGGGCCGCCCGTGACGGCCGACGGCGTGGACCTGGACCGCCTCGCCGCCGCCGCGGTGCCCGAGCCGCTGCTGGCGCGTGTCCGCGGCGCCCGTCGTGTGCTCGCCGTCAGCCACGAGAACCCGGACGCCGACACCATCGGTGCCGCGATCGCGATCTGCCTGCTGGTGGAGGCGCAGGGCGGGACTGCGACGGCCGTGTGCAGCGACCCGGTGCCGCCGCTGTACGCCTTCCTTGCAGGCACGGAGCGGTTTCGCCAGGACCCGGAGCCCGGCGCGGACTACGACCTCCTCGTGCTGGCCGACTGCGCGTCGGAGGATCGGGTGGGCGCGGTCGCGGCGCGCCACCCGGAGCTGTTCGCCCGGCTGCCTCGGGCCACGGTGGACCACCACGCCAGCAACAGCGCCCCTGGCGAGGCAGACTGGGTTGACCCCGCGTCGGCCGCCACCTGCGAGCTGCTGACGCTGCTCGCCGTCCGCCTCGGCGTGCCCCTGACCACCGCCGACGGGGCGCTCGCCGCCGCCCTGATGGCCGGCATCGTCATGGACACGGCAACGTTCGCGCATCCCAACGCCACGCCCCGGACGCTCGCCGTCTCGGCTGCGCTCGTGGCAGCGGGCGCGCCGCTCTCGGACATCTCCCGCCGGCTGTACCGGACCAAGCCCGATGCCCAGCTGCGGCTGTTCGGGCGCGTGCTCGACCGCCTCGCGACGTCGGCGGACCGGCGTGTGATCTGGTCCGCGCTGCTCGAAGCCGACCTCGAGGCGACCGGGTCGATCAGCGCCCACAGCGAGGGGATCATCGACCTGCTTGCGCAGTCGGAGGCGGCCGAGGTGGCGATGCTGTTCAAGGAGGGCCGCGACGGCTCGACGCGCCTGTCCGTGCGGACCAAGGCGGGCGGCGTGGACGCCACGGCGCTGTGCGGCGTCTGGGGCGGCGGCGGCCACCTGCGGGCGGCGGGCGCCACGATCCCGCTGCCGCTCGACGCCGCGGTCGACGCGGCGCGGTCGGAAGCCGAGCGGCTGGCCGGGGCGGTGGTGCGGTGAGCCGCGACCGGTCCGGCGGCCTCGACGGGGTGCTCGTGGTCGCGAAGCCCTCCGGCCCCACGTCGCACGACGTGGTGGGGCTCGTGCGGCGCCTCTCCGGGACCAGGCGCGTGGGCCATGGCGGCACGCTCGACCCCTTCGCCGCCGGCGTCCTCCCCGTGTTCCTGGGCCGCGCGACGCGCCTGGTCGAGTACCACCTGGGCCATGGCAAGCGCTACACCGCGACCGTCTGCTTCGGCGAGACGTCCACCACCGACGACATCGACGGCCAGCGGACGCCGATCGCCGGGCCGCCGGTCTCGAGGGCGGCGGTCGAGGACGGCCTGCGCGCCATGACCGGGCCCCTGCGCCAGGTGCCGCCGGCGTACAGCGCGGTGCAGGTCGCCGGACGACGCGCCTACCAGATGGCCCGCGCCGGCGAGGAGGTGGACCTGGCGCCGCGCGACATCGTCGTGGAGGCCCTGGACCTGCTCGAGTGGGACGATCGCGACGCGGCGCGCCCGGTGGCCGTCGTGGACGTGCGCTGCTCGGCGGGCACGTACGTGCGGGCCATCGCCCGCGACCTCGGCGCGCGCCTCGGGACTGGAGCGTACCTGGGCGCGCTGGTGCGGACGGAGTCGGGCCGGTTCCGGCTCGACGACGCGATTTCGTTCGACACGCTGCGGGAGCACGCCGCGGACGGCCCGACCGGGATCCTCCGCGTCCTCCGGCCCGTGGACGCGGGTCTCGAGGATCTGCCACACGCACGGGTGACGGCTGACGAGGTCCGCCGCCTGGGCGAGGGCCTGCCGACCGGGCCGAAGATCCCGCTCGAGATCCGGACGTCGGATCTGGTCCTGGCGGTCGGCCCCGGCGGGGACGTGGTGGCGGTGTGCCGAGCCGTCAGCGGGGTTCTGCACCCGAGCAAGGTCTTGGCCGCGCGCCCCGCCACAGACGGGCGCCCCAACCCCCGGCCCGACCTCCGCCCGTCGGGCTGACCGGTGCGCGTCGCCCGCGGCCTGGACGGCCTGCACGCCTCGCCCCACCCCGCGTTCGTCGTGGTGGGCGTGTTCGACGGCCTGCACCTCGGCCACCAATACCTGCTCGAGCACCTCGTGGACGAAGCCGCGGCACGCGGCGCGCGCCCGGTCGTGCTCACGTTCGACCACCACCCGGACGAGATCATCACCGGGTCCGCGCCGCCGCTGCTGTGCGACCCGGACGAGCGCCTCGCCCGCATGGAGGAGGCCGGGGTCGAGACGGTGGTGGTCGTTCACTTCGACCAGGCCATGCGCGAGACCGCCTACGACGACTTCGTGGCGCGGCTGGCCGCCCGGGCGCCGCTGGCCGGCTTCCTGATGACTCCCGACGCCGCGTTCGGCTACCGTCGCGGGGGCACGCCCGACGCCCTGGCCGCCCTCGGGCGGGCGCAGGGGTTCGAGGTGGTGGTCGTGCCGCCTTTCTCGCTCGACGGCCGGCCAGTGCGCAGCACGGAGGTCCGGGCGGCCATCGCGGCCGGCGACCTGGCCGAGGCGGCCGCCCTGCTCGGACGGCTGCACATGGTCGTCGGCGAGGCGGTGCCCGAGGGGGAGGGGAGCGCGCTGCGGTTCCCGCTTCCCGTCGCCGTGCCACCCGACGGTCGCTGGGAGGCACGCGTGGACACGGCCGACGTCGCGGGGTTCGAGGTCGTGGAGCTGCGCGAGGGCCGGCTGTGGCTAGCCGGATCCGGGCGGACAGGCCGGACGCGCGTGGCGTTCATGGGACCGGCGCCGTCCGGGCGCGGCTGACAACCGGACGGCGGGCGTGGCGCGAGTGCGCGGGGCCGGCCGGCGCCGACCCCGCGTAGCGACGCGCAGCGTCTAGGGCTTGGCCATGCTGCCGGACGACCGGCGCGACAGCGAGTCCACGCTCACGGCGGCCAGCAGGACCAGGCCCGTGATCATGAGCTGCCACTGGATGGGCAGCCCCATCAGGAACAGGCCGTTGTAGATGGCGCCGATCACGAGGCCGCCCAGCAGGCCGTGGACGGCTCGGCCGCGGCCGCCGGACAGGCTGGTGCCCCCGATGACGGCCGCCGCCACGGCGTACAGGACGAGCTGGCCGCCGTTGATGTTGGTGTTGAGGCCGCCGAGCTGCGACAGGTAGATGATGCCGGCCAGCCCCGACGTTCCGGACGCGAGGACGAAGGCCATGGTCCGGACCAGCGGGACGTTGACGCCTGCGCGGCGAGCGGCCTCGGGGTTGCCGCCGACGGCGTACATGTGCCGACCGAACTGGGTCCGCTCGAGGAGCAGGGTGAAGATGCCCACCATGGCCAGCACGAGCGGCACCACCCAGGGCACGCCGATCACGGGCAGGAAGTTGCCGCGGTTCACGTTCGAGATGGCGACGACGGCCCCGCCGGCGACCGCGATGAGCGCGATCTTGCCGAGCGTCAGGCCGATCGGCGGCGCCACCAGGCCCTTCTTCCGGCGACCGGCGTCGCGCAGCCACATCGAGCCGCCGATCGCGACCACGATCACCGCCAGGCCGACCCAGGACGCCAACGGCGGGATGTAGCTGTAGACGATCCCGTAGAGGGCCGCCTGGCCGCTGATCACGTTGCTGGTGATGCCCACCTGGCCGGCGGTTCCGAGGATCACGATCATGACGCCGAACCAGAACAGGTAGCCCGCCAGGGTCACGATGAAGGCGGGCATGCGCAGGCGCGTGATGATCGTGCCCTGGATGGCGCCAATCGCGGCGGTGGCCAGGACCCCGGCGATCAGGGCGACCCACCACGGCAGGTCCGGGCTCGACTGGACGGCGAGGCCGGCGACGATGCCGCCGATCGCGGCGACATAGCCGGTTGACAGGTCGATCTCGCCGAGCAGCAGGACGAAGCCCTCGGCGATGGCGAGCACGATGAACACCGCGCTCTGGTCGAACAGGTTCACCAGGTTCTTGGCCGACAGGAAGACGTGGTTCGGGCTGACGATGGTGAACACCACGGTCACCGCGACCAGCGCGAAGATGACCGGCAGGATCCCGGCATCGCCGCCGCGCACGCGGGCCCACCACGCGCGGAAGTACTGGCCGAGGTCGTTGGCGACGATCTCCGGCGGAACGATGTCCACCTTGGCGGCCGTGAGGTCGGTCATCTCGAGCGGGGCGCCGTCATCGGCCGAGGGGCCGCCCTGGGTGTCGATCCCGGACATCGGTCAGTTCCTCCCGCCGTTGGCCGGGCGCTCGCTGACGGTCCGGCTGGACTCGCCCGTCGTCATGTAGTCCACGACGCTCTGCCGGTCGAAGGCGCTGGCGTCGTCCTGGGCGACCATCCGGCCCAGCCGCAGGACTGCGATGCGGTCGGCGACCTCGAACACGTCGTTGAGGTTGTGGGAGATGACCATCACCGCGAGGCCGTGGTCCTTGAGGCGGAGAATGAGGTCGAGCACCATCCGCGTCTGGGCGACGCCGAGGGCCGCCGTCGGCTCGTCGAGCATGACCAGTTTCGAGTTCCACATGACGGCCTTGGCCACGGCCACGGCCTGGCGCTGGCCGCCCGAGAGCGTCGCCACCGGCTGGCGGATCGAGCGGACCGTGGTCACGCGCAGGCCCGCCAGCGTCTCTGCGGCCGCGCGCTCCATGGCGTCCTCGTCGAGGAGGCCGCGCCTCAGGCGCTCGCGCCCGAGGAACATGTTCTGGACGATGTCGAGGTTGTCCGCCAGGGCCAGGTCCTGGTACACGGTCTCGATGCCCAAGGCCGCGGAATCCTTCGGGCTGTGGATGTGGACCCGGCGGCCCTCCCACCAGATCTCGCCCTCGTCGACCTGGTGGATGCCCGCGATCGACTTGGTGAGGACTGACTTGCCGGCCCCGTTGTCCCCGACCAGCGCGGTGACCCTGCCCCCGGGCAGGTCGAGGTTCACGCCGTAGAGCGCCTGCACGGCGCCGAAGTGCTTGCTGATGCCGCGCAGGCGGAGCAGGGGCTCCGGGCCGGGCGAGCCACCCGCGCCGGCGGCGCCGGGATTGGCCGCCCTGTCGGGCCGGCCCGGCTGTGACATCACGTCCATCCCATCCTCCTGCGGGGGTGTGGATCGCCCGCCTGCTCAGGCGTGGAACGGGCGCCCGCGCGATGCACGGGCGCCCGTTGTCGTGTGGCAACCGGCGTGCGCCGGACTGCGATCGGTTACTGGATGCCGGCCGCGGTGCAGACCGACTGGCCGACCGCGGTGCACAGGTCGGACACGCTGATGAACTTGTCCTTGATCACGGTGGCCTCCATGTTCGCCGCGTTCACCCACATCGGGGTGAGCAGCAGCGCCGGCTCCGTGGTCGCGGAGTTCTTGGGGTCGGTCGTGGAGCCGTTGAGAAGCGCCGCCGGCGGGGTCTGGCCCGCGCGGAGGTAGGTGGCCAGGGCCACGGCGGCCTGGGCCTCGATGTAGATCGGCTTGTAGACGGAGCCGCACTGCCAGCCCTGGAGCACGTACTCCATGCCCTGGAGCGTGCCGTCCTGGCCGGTGGTCGGGATCTTCTTGGCGGGCACGCCAGCCGCCTTGAGGGCGGTGATCACCGCGCCGGCGAGACCGTCGTTGGCCTCGATCGTCGCGTTGATTTCGGGGTGCGCCGTGTAGGCCTGCTGGAAGATCGTGCCGCCCTTGGCGTTGTCCCAGCCGGGGGCGAGCTGCTCGTCAACGAGCGTCATGCCCTGGCTGTTGGTGGTGCCGGCCTTGACCTGAGCGACGCTCTGGCCCCAGACCACCGAGTTGTAGCCCTTGGCGAAGTCGATGGCGTTCGGATCGGTGTCCTGGCCGCCGTCGAGGGTGAAGACCTTCGGGCTCTTCACGCCCCAGTCCGTCACGCACTGCATGAAGCCCTGGCCGATCAGCTTGCCGACCTGGACGTTGTCGAAGCTGACGTAATAGGTCTTCGTGCCCTGGAAGGTGGCGCGGTCGTAGCTGATCATCGGGATGCCGGCCTGTGCCGCGGCAGCCTGGATCTGGTTGCCGGTGGTGCTGTCGATCGGATCGACGACCAGCACCTTGGCGCCTGCCGTGATGGCCGCCTGCGCGAGCGCGAGCTCAGTCGTGGTCGTGCCGGCCGCGTTCTGGATCGAGTAGTCGGACGACGAGAAGCCAGCCGCGTCGAAGGCCTGCTTGAGGTACGGCTGGTCATACGCCGTGTACCGGGACGACGAGGTCGTGTCCGGCAGGATGACCGCGATGCTGCCCTTGCCGGCGGCATACACGCTCTTGAGCTGCGCCATCGCCGAGAAGGACGCGTCGAACGAGGCGGGCGTCAGGTTGGCGGCGGCCGCCGAGGGGGCAGCCGACGCGGCGGCGGCCGAGGGTGCCGTGGACGCGACCGCGGTCGGCGCGGTCGTGGGCGCCGGGGTCGGCGTGCTGCTGGAGCATGCCGCGGTGAGCACCATGACGGCGCCCGCGACAGCCGCGAACTTTTGGATTGCCATGCGCAAAGACTCCTCCTAGTTCAAGACTGGCCTGCGGACCTCGCAGGCCTCGCACGCATCACGGCGTGCACCGCTCCACTCCGCCGCGCTGGTCGTGGCGACGGCAGATCCCATGCCTGCTCGCCGCCACCAGGGGCGGGATGTCCGGTCGGGTGTGACGGTCCCCACGGTCAGGCACTCGCCAGTTGGGCGACTCGGGCACGGTGTCCGAACCGGGTCGCCGGGTCCGCGAGGACCGACTCGAGCGCGACCTCCGCCGCTCCGAGGAGCGGCGCGTCCACGCCGAGCTTGGCCGGCACGACGCGCACCATGGCGCGCGGCGCCGGCAGGGTGTGTCGCGCGAGTTCCTCCCAGATCGCCTGGTGCGCATGCGGGTGGAGGCGGCCGAAGATGCCGCCCAGCACCACCATGCGCGGGTTGAAGGTGTTGACAAGACCGCCGAGGCCGCTGCCCAGCGTCCGGCCCGTGGTCTCGATCGCCGCCTGCGCGACGACATCGCCCGCCTCGGCGGCGGCGAACACGTCGTCGAGCGCGTCGGGTCCGGCGTCGCGGGGCAGGCCAGCCCGGGCCAGCAGGGCGCCGGCGCCGATCTGCGTCTCCCAGCAGCCGATGGCGCCGCATCGGCAGCGCAACCCGCTCGCATCCACCGGGACGTGGCCGATCTCGCCGGCGTACCCGGCGGCCCCGGCCATGGGTCGGCCGTCCACCAGCACGCCGCCGCCGACGCCAACCTCGCCGTGGACATAGAGCACGTCGTCGATCCCCACGGCCGCCCCGCGTCGGTGCTCGGCCAGCACGCCGAGATCCGACTCGTTGCGCACGACGACCGGGATGCTCCAGCCGAGGCGAGCGGCCAGGAGCGCGCCCAGGGGGACGCCCGTCCAGCCGAGGTTCGGGGCGGTCTCGACGAGCCCGTCCCGACTGCGCACGACGCCGGCCACGGCCACGCCGACGGCCACCACCGTCTCGGGCTCAGGGCGCCCCGACGGCAGGTGGTCGAGCAGGGACACGAGGTCGTCCACGACGGCGGAGGCCACCTTGTGCCCGCGCGGGCGATCAGTGCGCGAGAGCCCGAGCAGGGTGCCCCCCATGCCGACCACCGCCGCCGCCAGGGTGTCCACGCCGATCGAGAATGCCACCGCGACCGCAGCGCGGGCAACGAGCGAGACCTCCGGCGACGGGCGCCCAGGGCGACCGTGGCGCACGGCGCGGTCCTCGGACGCCAGGCCAGCCGCCTTGAGCTCGCCGACCAGCACACGGATGGCGCTGCGAGTCAGGCCGGTCCGCGTGACCAGGTCCGAGCGCGACTGGGGACCCTCCTCGTGCAGGGTGCGGACGATCGCGCTCAGGTTGGCGCGCCGGACCGTCTCGCTCCGCTGACCGAGGTCCATCCCGCTGGGTCTCACAAGTTTTGTGTTCCTCCCGCTCAAACCACGGAGAGACTGATCCTTCGGCCCGTGGCTGTCAAGTTGGGGCCCTCGCGGCGTCGCAGGCCCGGCCGCCGGGAGGCCGGCCGGCACCGGCATCCTAGCCCGGGCCCGCGGGCCGGGAACGTGCCGCGGGCCGGCCGGGGACCGCCTGGGCATGCGGCCACCCGAGGCGGGCGGGGATTTGTACGATCCTGTCGCTGCCTGCTATCCTCCGCCGGTCGAATAAGCAGACACTGTCTAGTCACGCCATCGTTCGTGTCGGAGGATCGAGTGCCGCTCGCGCGGGAGAAGAAGCAAGAGGTCGTCGCGGAGTACGCCGTCAAAGACGGCGACACCGGTTCGCCCGAGGTCCAGATCGCCCTCCTCACGGAGCGGATCCGGGACCTGAACGAACACCTCCGCCGCTTCCCGAAGGACAATCATTCGCGCCGCGGCCTCCTCAAGCTCGTGGGTCAGCGCCGGCGCCTGCTCGCGTACCTGATCAAAAAGGACGCCACGCGCTACCGCGCCGTCATCGGCTCCCTCGGACTTCGCCGCTAGGACTTGCCGCCACGACCCCGGGAGGATCCCGGGGTCGTTCGCATTTGGCGCATCCGCAGCGCGCGCGTCAGTCCGCGGCCCCACCCGCCGCAGGACCTTCCTCCAGACGACGACCAAGACGACCAAGGAGGTCGCACACCCGTGCCCACACCCACGACGCTCGAGATCGAGTTCGGCGGCCGCACCCTCACGCTGGAGACCGGCAAGCTCGCCGGACTCGCCGGCGGTGCCGTCACCGTCCGCTATGGGGACAGCCTCGTCCTCGGCACCGCCAACCGCTCCGAGCCCCGACCCGGGCTCGACTTCTTCCCGCTCACCGTGGACTTCGAGGAGCGGATGTACGCCGCCGGGAAGATCCCCGGCGGGTTCATCAAGCGCGAGGGCCGCGCGTCGGAGCAGGCCATCCTCGCCGCGCGCCTGACGGACCGGCCCATCCGCCCGCTGTTCCCCGAGGGGTACAAGGACGACGTCCAGATCGTGATCACCGTCATGTCGACGGACCAGGAGAACGACCCGGACATCCTGGGCACCATTGCCGCCTCCGCGGCGCTGTCCATCAGCGAGATCCCGTTCCAGGGCCCGGTGGGCGCCGTGCGCATCGGCCGCATCGACGGCGAGTTCGTGGTCAACCCCACCATCAGCCAGCTCGCCGAGTCCGAGCTCGACCTGGTGGTCTCCGGCACCCGTGACGCCATCATGATGGTTGAGGCGGGCGTCAAGATCCTGCCTGAGGACGTGATGGCGGACGCCATCCTGTTCGCGCAGAAGGCCCTCCAGCCGCTCGTCGAGATCCAGGAGAAGCTCCGGGATCTCGTGGGCAAGCCCAAGCGCATCCCGTACCTCGAGCCGCAGGTCGACTCCGTCCTCAAGTTCGCCGAGCTGGCCAGGGCCGGCGGCGAGTTCGTGGTCGTGGACGTCGAGACCACCGGCACCGATCCCAAGATGGCGGACCTCGTGGAGGTCGCCGCGGTTCGAGTCAAGGGCGGCAAGGTGGTGGACACCTTCAGCACCCTCGTGAACCCGGGCCGCCCCATCGTCGGCAACCAGATGCACGGCATCAAGGACGCGGACGTCAAGGGCAAGCCCAGCCCGGCCGAGGCCGCGCGCAAGGTGGCGGACTTCGTCGGCGACGCGCCGTTCGTGGGCCACAGCGTCGGGTTCGACATCGGGTTCATCGAGGAGGCCCTCGGCGACGGGACGCGCATCGCGCAGGGCAAGTACCTCGACACGTTCGTCATCGCCCGCGAGGGCTACCCGGACCTCGAGAACTACAAGCTGGGCACGCTGGCGGCGTACTTCGGCGTGGAGCTGTCCCAGAGCCACCGCGCCCTGCCGGACGCGGAGGCGACGGCGAACCTGCTGATCTGGTTCGGCAACGACCTGCCCGCCCGTTTGGACACCCTGTCCGCCGGGATCGCCGAGGCCGTCCGCGCAACCCGCACGGACGCCGCCGAGTCCGCGAAGCTGCTTGAGGCCGCTCGCCGGAACGCCCGCGTCAGCAAGGGTCTGTTCAACCTGGTCCACAAGAAGACCGTCCGCAAGGTCGTCCTCGCCGAGGGGATCCGGATGGACGGCCGGGCCGTCGACGAGATCCGCCCGATCTCGGTCGAGGTTGGCCTGCTGCCGCGCACCCACGGCTCGGGCCTGTTCACCCGCGGCCAGACCCAGGCGCTGACGATCGCCACGCTCGGCCCGTCCTCGGACGTCCAGCGGATCGACACGATCAGCCCCGAGACCGAGAAGCGGTACCTCCACCACTACAACTTCCCGCCCTACAGCACCGGCGAGAACAAGCCCATGCGCGGCCCGTCGCGGCGCGACATCGGCCACGGCAATCTCGCCGGCCGCGCGCTCCTGCCGGTCCTGCCGAGCCAGGAGGAGTTCCCGTACGTCATCCGCCTCGTCTCCGAGGTCGTGGCCGGCAACGGCTCCACGTCCATGGCGTCGACCTGCGGCAGCACCCTCGCCCTGATGGACGCGGGCGTACCGATCAAGGCGCCCGTGGCCGGCGCGGCGATGGGCCTCGTGCTCGACGAGGCAACCGGCAACTTCGTGGTCCTCACCGACATCCTCGGCAAGGAGGACTCGATCGGTGACATGGACTTCAAGGTGACGGGCACCACGGAGGGCATCACCGCCCTCCAGATGGACATCAAGGTCAAGGGCATCGACGAGCGCGTCATCCGCGAGGGCCTGCGCAAGGCCCTGGCCGCCCGTCTGTTCATCCTCGACAAGATGACCGCCGTGCTCCCGGCCGCCCGCGAGGAGATGAGCGACTTCGCGCCGCGCATCATCACGATCAAGATCAACCCCGAGAAGATCCGCGACATCATCGGCAAGGGCGGCTCGATGATCCGCAAGATCCAGGAGGAGACCGGCACCGAGATCAACGTCGAGGACGACGGCACCGTGGAGATCGCGGCCGTCTCCGGCGAGAACTCGCGCAAGGCCATCAACTGGATCGAGAGCCTCACCCGCGAGGTCGAGGTGGGCTCGCTGTACCTGGGCAAGGTGACCCGGCTGATGAACTTCGGCGCCTTCGTCGAGATCCTGCCGGGCAAGGAGGGCCTCGTCCGGATCGGCGAGCTGGCGGACTACCACGTGCCGTCCGTCGAGGACGTCGTGTCGGTGGGCGACGAGGTCATGGTGGTGGTCACCGAGATCGACCGCCAGGGCCGCGTCAACCTGTCTCGCAAGGCCGCGATGCAGCGCCACCTGGCGAAGTAGCCTCGCGCGCGAACCAGCGTAAACGCGAAGGGCCCGGCGGCGACGCCGGGCCCTTCGATTCCCTGGCCGCGGCACGGGTCGGATCCCGGCCCCGCACAGGGTGACGCCCCCGGGCAGGGCACCCGGGGGCGTCGATTTGGAGGGGGGACTCCTAGAGCGAGGGAGCCTGGCGGCTGGGGTCGTCGAATCGCGTGTCCGCCCCGACGGTCAGGGCGAGGATGCCAAGGATCGCAAGCACGATCAGGCCGAGAAGCGTTTCCATGCCGCCATGGTGACGGGCTTGATAGATAAGAGCAATCTCGTATACTGCATGCAATAATTATGACAGCTGATAAGACGGGTCCGCCCCCCACGTTCCTGTCGGACCTGACGCTCCGGCAGCTGCTCAGCTTTCGTGCCGTCGCCCAGGAAGGCAGCTTCCACGCCGCGGCCGACGCCCTGGACTACACGCAGTCGGCGGTGAGCCAGCACGTGGCAACGCTCGAGGCGACGCTTGGCGTCCGGCTGTTCGAGCGGGCGCGGGGGAGGCGGACGGTGGCGCTGACCGAGGCCGGGCGGCTCTTCCTGCGCCACGTGACCGCGATCACGAACCGCCTGCAGGCGGCGCGGGCGGACCTGCTCGCCTACGCGGCGGGGGAACTGGGAACGCTGCGCGTCGGCGTCTACGCGTCCGTCGGGTCCCAGATCCTGCCGTCGATCCTGCAGCGGTTCGCCCTCGCCTGGCCGGGGGTGGACGTGCAGTTGTCCGAGGCGCCGGACCAGGGGCTCCTCGACGGCATCGAGCTGGGCTCGATCGACCTCACCTTCGGCGCGCTGCCGCTGCCGGCCGGCCCCTTCCGGGCCGAGGAGCTCGCCCGCGACCCGTGGGTGCTGGTGGTGGCCGCCGACTCGCCGCTCGCGGCCGTCGGCGCGCCGCCGCCGGTCTCGGTGCTCGAGTCCCTGCGCCTGATCAGCTTCCGTGCCACGGGCGCGGCCACGTTGCTGATCGACGACCTGCGCCGGCGAGGCCTGACACTGGACTTCGCGCTGCGGACCGATGACAACATGACGGTGCAGGCGATGGCGCGCGCCGGGCTGGGGGCAGCGCTGATGCCCCTGCTGGCCGTGGACCGGGCGGACCCGGGGGTCGCCATCGTGCCGCTGGGCCTGCCGCCCCGCCGGATCGCGCTCGTGTGGCACGGCGAGCGGTTCCGCACGCCGGCGTCGCGGGCGTTCGCCGAGATCGCGGCCGCGGTCTGCGTCCCGATCGCTGCCGAGCTCGACGCCTTCGGACCCGCCGGGCGGGCGGCGAGCCCGGGCCCGCCCGGCGGTGAGCCGGCGGCCCGTTGACCGGCGGCCGTGGCCGACGTGCCGGGCCGTGCGCGCGAGCGGTCCGGCGGGGACCCGCTGGTATACTCCCCGGAGCCCGACAACCCGCAGCTTGAAGGTCGGACCGTGCCCGAAGCCAGCCCCGCCACGCTCACAGTCGCCGTCGTCGGCGCCACCGGCGCCGTTGGCCGCACCATGACCACCGTGCTGCTCGAGAAGCGCTTCCCGATGACCGCGCTGCGCCTGCTCGCGTCGGAGCGCTCCGCCGGCACGACGCTGCCGGTGCCGGGTTGGGGCGACATCACCGTGGAGCAGGCCACCCCGGACGCGTTCGAGGGGATCGACATCGCGCTGTTCAGCGCCGGGGGCGGGATCAGCAAGGAACTGGCGCCCGAGGCCGCCAGGCGCGGCTGCACCGTGATCGACAACTCGTCGGCGTGGCGCATGGAGCCGAACATCCCGCTGGTGGTCAGCCAGGTGAACCCGGACGACCTGGCCTGGCACGAGGGGATCATCGCCAATCCCAACTGCTCCACCATGCAGCTGATGCCGCCGCTCATGGCGCTTCGCGACGCCGTGGGCATCGAGCGCATGGTCGTGGACACCTACCAGGCCGTGTCCGGGACCGGGCACAAGGCGATCGTTGAGCTCGAGGAGCAGGTCAAGGCGCATGCCGAGGGCCGCCCCAAGGTCGCCAAGGTCTACCCGTACAACATCGGCTTCAACGCCCTCCCGCACATCGACGTGTTCCTCGACAACGGGTACACCAAGGAGGAGTGGAAGGTCGTCCTCGAGAGCCGCAAGATCCTGCACCTGCCGGACCTGCGCGTCTCGTGCACGGCGGTCCGCGTGCCGGTGTTCATGAGCCACTCCGAGGCGGTCCACGTCGAGACCAAGTCGCCCGTCACGCCGGCCATGGCGCGCGAGCTGTTCGCCGGGGTGGAAGGCGTGGTGGTCCAGGACGACCCGGCGAACAACGTGTACCCGCTGGCCGAGCACGCCGCGGGCTCCGACCTGGTGTACGTCGGGCGGGTCCGCCAGGACGCGTCGATCCCGGGCAACAGGGGCCTCGCGTTCTGGGTCGTGTCCGACAACCTGCGCAAGGGTGCCGCCTCGAACGCGGTGGAGATCGCGGAAGTGCTTGTCAGGCGCGGCTGGGTCCGCAAGGCGAGTGAGCGCGCGGCCGCTGCCGGGGGAACGCCGGCGTGACCCGCGACGAGCGCCTCGCGGCGCTCGAGCAGATCGCGAACGAGGTCCGGGCCTGCTCCGCCTGCCGCCTCGCCGGGGGACGGACGCGCGCCGTGCCCGGTGAGGGCGACGCCGACACCGAGGTCATCTTCGTGGGCGAGGGCCCGGGCTTCAACGAGGACCGCGAGGGGCGCCCGTTCGTCGGGCGCGCCGGCGGGCTGCTGGTGCGGCTGCTCGGCAGCATCGGCTGGCAGCGTGATGCGGTATTCATCACCAACGTCGTGAAGTGCCGCCCGCCGGACAACCGCGACCCCGAGCCGGACGAGATCGCCGCCTGCGCGCCGTACCTGCGGCGCCAGTTGGAGGTCCTGGACCCGGCCGTCGTGGTGACGCTGGGCAGGCACTCGATGGGGACGTTCATGCCGGGTTCCCGGATCGGCCAGGTCCACGGGACCGCGCGACAGGCCGACCCGACCACGGGCGCCCGCGACGCTACCGTGCTCGCCATGTACCACCCCGCGGCGGCCCTCCGGACGCCGGCCCTCGAGCGCGAGAGCTACGAGGACATCGCGCGGCTGCCGGGGGTTCTCCAGCGGTCTCGGGACCGGCGGGCGGGGATCGCGGCCGTGGCCGCCGCACCGTCAGCAGAGCCGGCGGCCGATGCCGTCGCGCCGTCCACCGGCGTCGTTGCTGCGCAAGCGCCCTTGGGCGCGTCCATCCAGACGGCCGAGCCGCCCGCTCCTGCGGACGTCGGGTCCCAGCTCACGCTGTTCTGACTCCCGAGTGAGGAAGGACACCCATGCCTGACGCGAACACGCCGCTCCGGATCATCCCGCTGGGCGGGGTGGGTGAGATCGGCAAGAACTGCTATGTGTTCGAGTACGGCGACGAGATCGTCGTCGTGGACTGCGGGCTCATGTTCCCCGACGAGGAGATGTTCGGCATCGACCTCGTCATCCCGGACGTCACGTACCTCAAGGAGCGGCGGGAGCAAGTCAAGGCGTTCCTGATCACGCATGCCCACGAGGACCATGTGGGCGGCCTGCCCTACATCCTGCCGGAGTTCCCGGGCGTGCCGGTCTACGCGAGCACGTTGGCACGGGGCCTGCTGGGCGCCAAGTTCAAGGAGCACAAACTCCACAACAACCCGCTGATGGCGCTCGACCCCGGCGACGAGCTGCCCGTCGGGCCGTTCACGGCGATCCCATTTCGGGTTGGGCACTCCATCCCGGACGCGATGGGCATCGCGCTGCGGACCCCCGTGGGGATCGTGGTCACCACCGGCGACTTCAAGTTCGACCACACCCCGATCGACGGCAAGCTGTCGGACTTCGGCACCCTGGCCCGCATGGGCCAGGAGGGCGTGGTGTGCCTGCTCTCGGACTCCACCCGCGCCGAGAGCCCGGGCTACACACCGTCCGAGCGGACCGTGGGCGAGGCGTTCCACGAGATCATGGAGGGCCTCGAAGGCCGCGTGATCGTGGCCACGTTCGCGTCCAACATCGCGCGGATCCAACAGGTGTTCGATGCCGCCGCCACGTTCAAGCGCCAGGTGGCGGTGGTGGGCCGCTCGATGGAGCAGAACACCCGCATCGCCACGGACCTCGGCTACCTGACCTACCCGCCGTCGCAGCTGCTGGCCAAGGACAAGATCGCCGACAACCCGGCCGCCCGGACCGTCATCGCCACGACGGGCGCCCAGGGCGAGCCGATGTCCGGCCTCGCGCGGATGGCCAATCGCGACCACCGCTTCGTGGAGATCCAGCCCGGCGACACCGTGATCGTGTCCGCCAGCCCCATCCCGGGCAACGAGGAGTACGTCGCCCGGACGATCGACAACCTGTTCAAGGCCGGCGCCAACGTGTACTACCACGCGATCCGGCACGCCCATGTGTCGGGCCACGCGAGCCAGGAAGAGCTCAAGCTGATGCTCGGGCTCACCAAGCCCAAGAACTTCGTGCCGATGCACGGCGAGTTCCGGATGCTGGTGCAGCACGGGCGGCTGGCGGTCGAGACGGGCGTCGCGCCGGAGAACGTGTTCATCGTGGAGAACGGCACGCCGATCGAGATCCTGCCCGACGGGTCCGCCCGGCGGGGCACGCCCGTCCCGGCCGGCTACGTGCTGGTGGACGGCATCTCGGTGGGCGAGGTGGGCGAGGTGGTCCTGCGGGACCGCCGGGCGCTCGCCAACGACGGCATGTTCCTCGTCGTGGTGCTGGTGGACAAGCAGACTGGCCGGGTCGTCGGCAGGCCGGAGATCGTGACCCGCGGCTTCGTCCACGGGAACGAGGAGGACCGCATCATCGAGGAGGCGGTCCGGCGGGTCCGCGCGGCGGCGGACAACCCGGGCGACCGGATCTCCGAGGTGGCCCTGCTCAAGAGCCAGATCAAGGACGGCGTGTCGCGCTACCTGTACGAGCAGACCAAGCGGCGCCCGATGGTCTTCCCCGTGGTGGTCGAGGTCTAGCGCGTGACGCAGCGTCGGCGGCCCGCGCGCGGATCGTCCAGCTCTCGAGGCCGCAGGCCTGCCGCCCAGCGTGGCGGGGCGCTGCCGACCCCGAGCGTCCCCAGTCTGCGCGTGTCGCCGGCTGTGGCGAGGTCGCTGCTGGGGCTGGTGTTCCTCGTGCTCGGGGCCATCCTGATGGTCGCCATGGCGCTTCCGGGCGAGGGCCGCCTGACCGACTACGTGCGGAACCTGATCGTCCCGTTCTTCGGGGCCGCGCGGTACCTGCTCCCGATCGTCCTGCTGGTGGCCGGGTGGTACCTGGAGTGGGGCCCGGGACGCCACCCGGACGCGCCCTGGGCGCGGACGCTCGCGGGCATCGTGCTCGCCTACGTCGGCGCCCTGGAGATGATCCAGGAGATCGCCACGTCCGGCGGGCGGATCGGGATGTTCCTGGACCAGCTCCTGGAGCCCCTGCTGACCGCGCCGGGGACGTTCGTGCTCATGCTGGCCGTGACGGTCGCGGGGCTGCTCATCGCCTTCGACCAGCCCCTCCACGCGCTCCTGGAGCCGCTGCTCCGCAGCGCCCGCTCCGCCGGCTCGGCGCTGCGGTCGCGGGCGTCCGTCGGCAGCACGGCATCGGCCGAGGTCCGCGCGCCGGGGCTGGCGCGGCTCGGGTCCGGCGGTCCGGCCCCCGTGGAGCCCGCGCCAGCCGGCCGGCGCGGTCGTGTGCTGCGACTCGCCCCGGGCGACGCACCCGGCCAGACCGGGGTCTGGGGCGACGACGCGGACGCGATGCCCACCCCGGTGCCCTCGCAGATGCTGCCGTCGAGCACCATCGCCCCGCTCAAGTCCGCCACGGCTGCCGCCGCCGCTGCCGCGGGCCGGGAGCCGGAGTCGCGCCTGGCGCCGCGCAGCCCGGACGACGTCACCGATGACGCCGACACGCCGGCCACCAAGGGCGGCCAGGAGTGGTCGCTGCCCCCGCACGAGCTGCTCGACGTGGTGGAGCCGATGTCCGTGGTGCAGAACGGCAACGCGGACGTGGCTCACGCGCGCAACGAGGACATCATCGTCAGGAAGCTGGGAAGCTTCGACATCCCGGCGCGCATCGTCGGCCGCAACGCCGGGCCGGTCGTCACCCAGTACGAGGTCCAGCCGGCGGCCAACATCAAGGTCAGCAAGATCGAGGCCCTCTCGGACGACCTCGCGATGGCGCTGGCCGCGCAGAGCATCCGCATCGAGGCGCCGATCCCCGGCAAGAGCGCCGTGGGCATCGAGATCCCCAACGCCGACTTCAACGTGGTCCGGCTGCGCCGGATCATCGAGGAGGTGGACTTCGGCGGCTCGGGCAGTCGGCTGACGTTCGCCCTCGGCCAGGACGTGGCTGGGGCGGCGGTCGCGGTGGACCTGGCCAAGATGCCGCACCTGCTCATCGCCGGCGCCACGGGCTCGGGCAAGAGCGTGATGGTCAACGCGCTGATCACGAGCCTGCTGTGCAACGCCAACCCGGACGAGGTCCGGATGATCCTGATGGATCTCAAGCGCGTTGAGCTCGCCGGCTACAACGGTCTGCCGCACCTGCTTGTCCCGGTGATCACGGAGCCCGAACGGGCGAAGTCCGCGCTCAAGTGGGCCGTGGGCGAGATGGAGAGCCGCTACCGCAAGTTCGCAGGCGCCACGGCCCGCAACATCAGGGCCTACAACGACTCGCGCGCGGATCCCGCGGACCGGATGCCGTACATCGTCATCGTCATCGACGAGCTCGCGGACCTGATGATGCGCGAGGGCAAGAACGTCGAGGATCCCATCGTCCGGCTTGCGCAGAAGGCCCGCGCCACGGGGATCCACATGGTCCTCGCCACGCAGCGGCCGTCGGTCAACGTTGTCACCGGGCTGATCAAGGCCAACTTCCCCAGCCGGATCGCGTTCGCGATGGCCAGCCAGATCGACAGCCGCACGATCCTCGACGCGCCGGGCGCGGAGGACCTGATCGGGCGGGGCGACATGCTGTACCAGCCCTCCGACCAGCCCAAGGCGAAGCGCCACCAGGGCGTCTTCGTCTCGGACGCCGAGATCGGCCGCGTGACCGACCACTGGCGTCGGCAGGTGGACGGCGAGCCGCGCTACGACCTCTCGATCGTGACCTCGGACGACGAGTCCTCGGGCAACGTCAGCGAGATGCCCGAGGAGGAGGCGGACCGCCTCCTCCTGGATGCCGTCTCGGTGATCCGGGAGTACGATCGTGCCTCGGCGTCGCTCCTGCAGCGGCGCCTCAAGGTCGGCTATGCGCGCGCCGCCCGGATCATCGACCAGCTCGAGGCGCGCGGGTACGTGGGGGCATTCGACGGGTCGAACGCCCGGATGGTCCTCCGCCGTGACGACGGGGTGGCTGTCGACGACGAGGACGGTGCATGACGGCTCGCGACGACGCACGGCGAGGGCGAGCTGAGTCGCGCGGCGGCGACCGCGCGTATGCGCCCGAGGCCGGCCCCACGCTCCCGGAGCGGCTGGTGGCCGCTCGCGAGCGCAAGGGCGTGGACCTGCTGCGCGCCGAGCGCGAGACCAAGATCCGCGCCCGGTACCTCGGGGCTCTCGAGGCCGGCGACTACGCGGACCTCCCGGGCTCGGTGTACACGAAGGGCTTCCTGCGCAATTACGCGATCTACCTCGGGCTCGACCCCGAGGACGTGACCCGCCAGTGGAAGCGCGAGCGAGGCGACCTCTCGCTGCCGTCGGAGCCGGTGCTCACCGTCCCACGGGCGCTCGAGGCGCCCCGCCAGGCTCTCACCGTCTCGCCGGTGCTGGTGGTGGCTGGCCTGCTGGTGGTGCTCATCGCCGCCTTCGGCGTCTACATGGGCGTCCAGCTGCTGCGCTACGCGAAGCCGCCCTCCATCACGGTCACGGACCCGGCGCAGGCGGTGATCACGGTCAGCGACGGGACGACGTCCTACACGCTCCAGGGGACGTCGATCCCGGGGGCGGCCATCACCATCGCCGACCCGGGCCTGGACCAGCCGTATCGCGTCAACGCGGACGACACGGGCCGCTGGACCGCGGATGTGCAGCTTCGCCGCGGGCGCAACGAGTTCGACGTGAGCGCTGTTGACCCGGAGACGGGCAAGTCCTCGGACTCGACGGTGCGCCTGTTCATCACCGTCCCGGTGACGGCGGTTGAGGCGCCCCAGTTGACGCTCAGCTCGCCCGCGGATGGGGCCCAGTTCTCCAACGGCGCGATCCCCGTCAACGGCACCACGACCAACGCCGCCAAGGTCATCGTCTCGGCGAGCCGGGTGGTTGCGCCCGGGGCGTCCCCCTCGGCCAAAGCGGCGGCGTCCCCCAAGCCGACCCCGTCCCCCAAGCCCACGGCGTCGCTCGCGCCCGCCCCGTCGTCCTCGGCCGCGCCCGGCCCGTCGCCAGATGTGGGCCCGGTGTCGGTGGACGTGGCCGCGGACGGCTCGTTCGAGACCCCGCTCAACCTCTCGGCCGGCAGCTGGCAGGTGGTCGTCACCGCCGTGTCCGCCGACGGCAAGACGAACACGCAGACGCGCCAGATCTCGATCCAGTACCAGGGCGCCAACCTGGTGGTGCAGGTCAAGGGCGCCCGGGCGTGGCTCAAGGTCTGGGTGGACGGCGTGCTGTCGCCTGTCACCGGGGCCGCCGGCGTCGTCTATGACCCGGGCAAGGTGCTCACGTTCACGGGCCAGCAATCGGTGGAGGTGCGGACGGGCAACTCCAGCGCCACCTACTTCACGCTCAACGGGCAGAGTCTCGGGCGCATGTCCGCGTCCGGCGGCCCCGAGACGTGGCTGTTCGCACCCCCGAACGCCCCCCAGAAGACGAACCGGACCTGACATGCCCGACCCGCTGGCCGAGCATGCCCGCCGCCTTCAGGACGCGTGCCGGGCGCGGGGCCTGACCGTGGCCACGGCCGAGTCCTGCACCGGGGGGCTGGTGGCGCACCTCATCACCGAGGTGCCTGGCTCGTCGGGCTACTTCCAAGGCGGCGTCGTGGCCTACAGCGACGACGTGAAGCGGGCGGCGGTGGGCGTGCCGGACGCGGTGCTCCGCGCGCACGGCGCCGTCTCCGCTCAGGTGGCGGTTGCCCTGGCCGAGGGCGTCCGAGCGCGGCTCGGGGCGGACCTGGGCGCGGGCGTGACCGGTGTCGCGGGGCCGGACGGCGGCTCCGAGGCCAAGCCCGTCGGCCTCGTCTACGTGGCCGTCGCGGGGGGCGGCGCGCCTGTCGTGCGGCGGTTCTCTTGGGCGTACGACCGAGAGGGCAACAAGCGCGCGAGCGCCGAGGCCGCGCTGCGGCTCCTGCTCGAGGTCGCCGAGGCGCGCGGGTGAGCGTTCGCGACCAGCGCGACATCGGCGCGGGGCTGGCGCCTGCACGGCCGTCGCGCCCGATTGTGCCGGGCGAGCGCATCCACGTGCTCGGGGCGCAGGGCGCGGGGGCCTCGGCCGCGGCGATCCTGGCCGCCCTGGCCGGCGCCGACGTGGACGGCTGCGACCCGGGCGGGCCGGGGCAGTACAGCCCGGGGCTCGCGGCGGCGGGGGTGGCCGTCGCGCCCGTCCATGACGCCGCCCACGTGGTGGGCCCGCGTCGGCCCGCTCGGCTGGCGGTGACCAAGGCGCTCACGGCCATCGATCCCGACAACCCTGAGCTGGCGGCCGCGCGCGCCGCCTCGGTGCCGGTGGAGCCGTGGCAGCAGGTCGTGGCGGACGCAGCCCACGGCCGGCTGCTGATCGGCGTGGCGGGGACCCACGGCAAGAGCACGACGGCCGGCTGGCTCGTGCACACGCTGGCCGCCGTCGGGGCAGACCCGGGCGCCTTCGTCGGCGCGCTCCTGACCGCTGACCTCACGGGCCTGGGCGTGCCGGCCACGGCTCGCCGCGGCGCTGGGCTGACATTCGTGGTGGAGGCCGACGAGTACGCGGGCAACTTCGACGCCTACCGTCCCGGCATCATCGTCCTCACGTCGGCCGAGTGGGACCACCCCGACGTGTTCGCGGACCGCGCGGCGGTGATCGCCGCGTTCGAGGGCTGGGTCCGCCGCGCCGCCGAGGGCTCGGGGGCAGGGGAGCGGCAGCCGGTGCTCGTCGCCAACGTCGGCGACGCTGGGGTGGCGGAGCTGGTCGCCCGGCTCGCGGACTGGCCCGGCCGGATCGTGCGCACCGCGCTGGACGCCGGCCCCGGCAAGGCGGACGTCCTGGGCGAGATCATCAGCTCCGACCCCGACGGCACGACGCTGCGGATCGCGGTGGACGGCCAGACGCGCCGTGCCCGCCTGCTCACCGCCGGTCGCCACAATGCCGCCAATGCCCTGGGCGTGGCAGGCGCATGCCTGGCGGCCGGCTACCGGCTCGAGGCGATCCTGCCCGCGCTCGCCACGTTCCCCGGCGTGGGCCGGCGTCTCGAGAGGAAGGGCGAGGCCGCGGGCGTCGTGGTGTACGACGACTACGCCCACCACCCCACCGCCATTCGCGCCACGCTGGCCGCCGTCCGCCAGCGCGCACCCGGGCGCCGCGTCTGGGCGGTCTACGAGCCGCTCACGTTCCACCGCACCGCGGCGTTGCTGGACGAGTTCGCCGCTTCCCTCGCCGAGGCCGACGCGGTTGCCATCGCCGACATCTGGGCGGGCCGCGACCGGGACACGACCGTCGCCTCCGCGGCCGGCCTGGCCGACGCGGTGGCCCGGCACGACCCGTCGATCCGCGTGGCCGCCCCCGGGAGCGTCGAGGCGACCGCGCGCTGGCTGGCGCGCGAGGTGCGCCCGGGAGACGCGGTCCTGGTCATGGGCGGCGGCCGGTCGTACCGCATCGGCGAGCTGCTGCTCGAGCTCCTGGGGCCACGATGACGGTGACCTACGCCGACGGCGGCGACCTGCTCGAGGCGCTCGTCCGCGCGCGCATCGGGCACGACGGGGACGCGCTCGCCTCCCTGTTCGCGCCGGATGCCGAGGTTGCGCCGGACCCGTTCGCCCCGCCGCTGGTCGGGGACAACGCGCTGCGGGCATACTTGCTGGCGGCGGCGGCCGCGGAGCGCCTGTACGACCTGGCGATCGAGCGGCACTGGGTCTCAGGGGACACGGTTCTCGCCGCTTGGCATGCCAGCTGGACGCGCCGCTCGGACGAGGCGCACGTCCGGCAGGCGGGGTTTCTCGCCGCCGAGGTTGACCGGGACGGGCGCATCCGGCGACTGCGGCTGTGGACGGTGACCCGCGAGCGCCTCGCGGGCTGAAGGGAGCACGGATGGCGGGCGAGGTCTCGTTCGACGTGGTGTCGGACTTCGACGAGCAGGAGCTCCGCAACGCCCTCGACCAGGTCCGGCGCGAGGTGGTGCAGCGCTATGACCTCAAGGGCGCCCACGTGGAGCTGGTCCAGGAGAAGACGCGGCTCGTGCTGGTGACCGACAGCGACATGCACGCCAAGTCCGTCCGGGACCTCGTGGAGTCCAAGGCCGTGCGGCGGAACCTGTCGCTCAAGATCTTCGCCTGGGGCGAGATCCAGCCCGCCGGCGGCAACCGGGTGCGCCAGGAGATCGAGCTCCGCCGCGGCCTTTCGGACGAGCTGGCGCGCAAGATCGTCAAGCTGATCCGGGACGAGTTCCCCAAGATCCAGCCCCGAGTCCAGGGCGATGCCGTCCGGGTGGCGGGCAAGAGCAAGGACGATCTCCAGCGCGTGATCGGGCGCCTCCGGGAGCTCGACGAGGACGTGCCGCTCCAGTTCGAGAACTACCGCTAGGAGGAGCCCGATGCCCGGAGCCAAGAACGCCCGCACCGTGATGGCCATCGTCGCGGTGATCGTGATCATCGGGATGGTCGCCGCGTTTATGCTGGGTCCCGCCACCATCGCGCCGCGCTAGCGCTAGCGCTAGTGCCCAGGAACCAACACGCCCCGGCGCCGGACGGACCGCCGTCCCCGCCGGCCCATGGAGGACGACATGTCGGACGCCGAAGGCCAGCAGCCCGTGGATCAGAACCCGCCTGACGGAAGCGCGGTGCCGGAGGACGCGGCCGAGGGCGACTCCACCGCTGAGGCATCTGCGGCGCAGGCCGCGGACGCGCCCGGGACGGAGGTTCCGGCCGAGGAGCCCGAGGCGGCCGAGGCTGACGAGGCGCCTGCCGGCGACGTGCCCTACGAGGCCGAGCTCCTGGCCGCGCCGCCTGCCGGCGACGTGCCGTACGAGGCCGCCGACGACGCGGAGATGGAGTCTCCTGAGCCCGCGAGCCTGACCACCGTGGCCGAGTTGGTTGCCGCCACCCTGCGGGCTGCCGGAGTGCGGCTTGCGTTCACGGTCCCCGGCGAGAGCTTCCTGCCGGTCCTCGACGCCCTCCACGCCGCGGGGATCCGCGTGGTCGCCACCCGGCACGAGGGTGCGGCGGCGATGGCCGCCGAGGCGTACGGCCAGCTGACGGGTCGTCCGGCCGTCTGCCTCGGCACGCGAGTGGTGGGCGCGGCCAACCTGTCCATCGGTGTCCACACCGCCACTGCGGACTCGTCGCCCATGTTCGTCCTGGTGGGCGACGTCGTGCGCGGCGTCCGCGGCCGCGAGGCATTCCAGGAGGCGGACCTCGTTGCGACCGTCGGCCGCCTCGCCAAGTGGGCCGGGCGGATCGACGACGCCGAGACCGCGGCGGCCGCGCTCGAGGCGGCCACCCGGGCAGTCCTGGAGGGTCGGCCCGGCCCCGCGCTACTGGCGCTGCCGGAGGATGTGCTCGACTTGCCCCTCCCGGACGGCACCAGGGCGCCTGTCGTCCGCCCGCACCCTGACCTGCCGTCCGTGTCGGACGTCCGCGCTGTCCTGCACGAGCTTGCCGGCGCCGAGCGCCCGCTGATCCTGGCGGGGGCGGGCGTGCTTCGCGCACGCTGCTCGAACGATCTCGTCCGCCTGGCGGAGCTGCTCCACGTGCCGGTGGTGTCCTCCTGGCGCCGCGGCGACGTGATCCCCAATGATCACCAGCTCTACCTGGGCATGACCGGGTTCGGAAGCCCCGCGTCCGTCCGGGAGCGCATCGAGGCAGCCGACTTGCTGGTCGTGATCGGCTCCCGACTGTCGGAGCCGACCACCTTCGGCTACACGCTGCCGGCTCCCGGGCAGCGCTGGGTCCATGTCGACGTCGAGCCGCGCACGCAGGCCGTGGGCGAGACGCCCGCACCGGTGATGGCGATCCGCGCGGACGCCCGAGCCTTCCTGCGGGCGGCCACGGCCCGGCTCAAGGACGCGGTCCTGCTGGCCGAGCCCCTGGCCAAGCGGGATCTCCACAACGCCGCCGACCGCGCCGCCTACGAGGCCGCATCGTCGGTGGACCACCACCCGTGGAGCGGCCCCGGGGCGAACCCGGGCAAGGTGATCGCGGACCTGCGACGGCTGCTGCCCGAGGACGCCATCCTCACCACCGACGCCGGCGCCTTTGCCGGCTGGGCCGCCCGAGGGTTCCGGTTCCGGCGCCCAGGCACCTTCCTCGGGCCAACCTCGGGCGCGATGGGGTACGCGTTCCCGGCGGCGCTGGCGGCGGCGATCGTCCACCGGGAACGACGCGTCGTGGCGCTGGTGGGGGACGGCGGCATGGGCATGACGCTCGCGGAGATGGAGACGGCAGTCCGCGAGGGCGCGCACATCGTCGCGGTCGTGTTCGACAACCAGCGGTTCGGGATGATCCGCGACCACCAGGATCGCCGTGGGAGCCCGGCTGCGCCCGGGACGGACCTCGGCCCGCTCGACTTCGCGGCCGCCGCCCGCGCCTGTGGTGCCCGGGGCGTGCGCGTGGATACGGACCTGGCGTTCGAGCCGGCGCTCCGGACGGCCCTGGCGGCGTCCGGCCCGACCCTGATCCACGTGCTGGTTGACCGTCGCTGGGTCAGCGTCGACCACCCGGCGACCGAGGCTTGAGCCGCCCCACGCTCCACATGCTCCCGGAGGGCGTCTGGGCGTCGCGTGATCCGCGCGCGCCCTACGCCCCGGCCGCCCTGGCCCAGGAGGGGTTCATCCACTGCACCGACGGCGACAGCGGCATGGTGGCGACCGCCAACCGCTTCTACCGGGACGACCCGCGGCCGTTCTTGGTGCTGACGGTGGACCTCGACCTGACCGGCAGCCCGTGGCGATTCGACGACCCGGACGAGCGCTTCCCGCACATCTACGGGACGATCGCCCTCGCGTCGGTGCTCGCGGTGCGGCGCATGGCCCGGCAGCCCGACGGGACGTTCTCCGGGATCGCCGAGGGGACCGCCGGGGCCGGCGGCTGAGGGGCCGTCCCGGCCGCCTCGCTGCCGGGCTCCGCCCTACGTGTCGAACGTGGGCGCGTCGCGCGGGATGAACCGCCAGGCGAGCAGCGACGAGAGCGCGGCCACGGCGACGGCCACGCCCATGGCGAGCGCCGTGCCCAGGGTCACGAGCTGCCCGCCGATCGCGGCGCCGATGGGGTAGCCGAGGAAGTTGAGCGACATGGAGACCGCGAAGGCGCGCCCCAGCCACGCCGGATCCGTCCGCCGCTGCCGGAGCGTGAACATCGCCACGTCCATGGGCCCGTTGACGAACCCCTGGAGGGCGACGGCGAGCACGATCATCGCGAGGGTGGGGGAGGCCAGGACCAGGAGGCCGGTGGCCGCATAGCCCGCCATGCCCGCGACGAGGATCGGCTTCTCGAGGCCGCTCACGCGCGAGCGCCCCACGACCAGCGCCCCGATGCCGCCGGTGACGCCCATCACGGCCCACACGCCGCCAACCACGGCGTCACCCAGGCGCAGGTCGTTGAGGAGAATGACCGGCAGCACGATCGAGACGATGCCGCCGCCGACGTTGAGCACCGCTAACCCGACCCCTAGCCCGAGGAGGGTGGAGTTCGAGACCGTGTAGCGGAGGCCGTCCCAGGCGTTGGCGAGGATGCGCCCTGTCGCGCCGGTGGAGCCGGGCGGATCCTTGACGCCGATGATCACCGCGGCCGCCAGCGCGTACATGGCGGCGATCGCCAGCAGGGCCTCGGGCCCGCCCAGCGTCTCGACCATGACGCCCGCGACGGGCGGGCCCACCAGGGTCGCGACGACGTAGCCGTTGGAGTCGAGCGCGTTCACCCGTTCCCACAGCCGGCGCGGCACGATGAGCGGGAACAGCGTCCGGAGCCCGACGTTGGACAGCGGGTGCGTGATGCCGGCGATCGCCGCGATGAGGATGAGCAGCGCTGGCGTGAGCGCGTTGGCCATCGCGAGCGCCGCGATCGCCATCAGCGAGGCGAAGGCGACGGCCTGGTCGGCGATGATCAGCCGGGCGCGGCCGTGGCGGTCGAGGAGCGCACCCGCGATCGGCCCGACGATCAGGCCCGGCGTGACGTTGATGAACGTGACCAGGCCGGCCAGCTCGGGCGAGCCAAAGCGCTCGAGCGTGAACAGGACGAGGGCGACGCCCAGCATGCTCGCGGCGATCCGGCTGACGACCATCCCGAGCAGGATCCGGCCCATCGACGGGATGCGGAAGACGGCCCGATAGGACGGGGCCAGGTCGGCGGGATGCACCCCCCGACGCTATCACCGGCCGCGGGGGCGCCGCGGGCCGCCGAGCGTCTGGCATCCTTGGCCCGTGTCCGACCATCGACGCACCGCGGAAGGCACCGCGCCGCCGGCCGTCATGGCGGCGCTGGTGCTGGTCTCGCTCGCCCTCCGCCCGCAGCTCGCGGGCATCGGCCCGCTGGCCGGCGAGATCGTCGGCGACCTGGGCGTCAGCCACGCATTCGTCGGCCTGCTCACGACGATCCCGGTCCTGTGCATGGGCCTGTTCGCGCCCCTGGGCCCGGTGCTCGCCGCGCGGTTCGGGCCGCGGGCCGCCATCGCGCTCGCGGCGGGGTCCGTGGCCATCGCCGGCCTGCTGCGCGCGGCCGCGCCCGGGGACGTCCCGATCCTCGCGCTCACCTTCGCCATCGGGATCGCCACCGCCGTCGCCGGGCCGATTCTCGCCATGTTCGTGCGGGGCGCGCTGCCCGACCACAGGGTGGCCGGGACGGCTGCGTACGCTGGGGGCACCACCCTCGGCCAGGCGCTGGCCGCGGGCGTGGTCGTGCCGGTCGCAGTCCTGCTCGGCGGGTGGCGGGCGTCGATCGCGGCCGTCTCGGCCGCGTCGCTGCTGGGGGTGGTTGCGTGGCTCGCCTTGACCGCCGGCACCGCGCCCGCCCGTGGCGCCGACGGGACCGCGACACCCGCCAGGCGGCCCCGGCTCCCGGTCCGCCGGCCCATCGTGTGGGCGCTCGGGGTGCTGTTCGGGACCCAGTCGGCGGTGTTCTACGGAACCAACGCCTGGCTGCCCAGCTTCTACGTGGAGCGCGGCTGGAGCGCGGAGGCCGCCGCCGCGCTGCTCGCGGGGTCCAGCCTGGCCGGCCTCGCCGCCATCGTCATCGCCCCGCTCGCCTCGCGCCGGGGCATGGAGCGAAGGGAGCTGCTCGCCACGGCCGCGGGGTCGATCGTGGTCGGCCTCGGAGGCGTCATCCTGGTGCCGGCGCTGGCGTGGCTCTGGGTCGCGCTGCTCGGAGGCGGGCTCGGGCTCATGTTCACGATGGTCCTCACCCTGCCCACCGACGTCACCCGGGACGCGGAGGGCGCCGGGGGCGCCTCGGCGCTGGTGATGCTGGTGGGCTACCTGGTCGCCTCGGCCGCCCCGTTCCTGCTGGGCGCCGTGCGGGACGCGACGGGCTCCTTCGCGGTGAGCCTGTGGGCGCTTCTCGCCCTGGCGGCGACCATGCTCCCGATGTCCTGGGCGCTGTCCCCGGACCGACTGCGCGCCGGTGCGCAGGCCCGAGGCTGACCCGGGTGCCTACGGACGGGTCGCCGTCACGGAGAACGACAGCGGGAGCCGGCCGCGCTCGGCGGGGTGGACGTCGCGGTGGCCGCCGTACCAGTCCACGGGGTGCTCGGTGACAGTCTCGAGCCGCAACCCCGAGCCGAGCAGCGCGGTGACCACCTCGCCGAGGGTCCAC
>JAJXTS010000137.1 GCA_021783595.1 Chloroflexota bacterium
GGGGCCGCCGGGACGCTCCCCGATGCGCGGGGCGCATCGGGATGGCCGCGGCGCGGCGGCGAGGGCGCGCTCTGATGCGCGGGGCGCATCGGCCCGGCCGCGCGGGCGGGGCGCCGAGGGCGCGCTCCGATGCGTCGAATGGTGCGGGGCTCAGCATCGCGCAACTCCAGCATTGACTCGGGCGGCCGGCGGATGGGCCACGAGCCCGGCGGCCGATCGGCGCCACCGCGATTGAGGTCACTGGTGCTGCGAGTACTGGTACCGGGAGACCCAGCACAACGAGGCCCTCGTATCCGCGTTGGTGCGCGGCTACGTTACGGCCACCGGGTTGACGCCATCTCGGGAGGCCCCCGCCCAGGGTCGCGCCGGTGCCCGCACGCAACGCAGGGAGGTGGGTGTGGTCATGATCGAAGGTCGCCTGTCGCGACCTCGGTTCCTGGCAGCGATGCTGGCTGCCGCCGTGCCGGTGGGGCTCGGCCTGTTCCTGGCCGGAGCTGCCGTGGCCGACACGATCGGCGGCGGGGGATGGCTGATCGCCGCGAACGGACAGCTAAGTGCGCCGATGAGCCCGCCGTGCTCGGGCAGCACCTGCACGGCCGACCACCTCTCGTTCATCCTCCAGCCGGCGCCCGATGGGCCGCTCGCGCTCGGGACGCTGGAGGTGGCCGTCAAGGACGCCAGCGGCACGACCGTCACCACCGATCCGCGCACCGTCACGCTGTCGATCAACAAGAACGCGACCGGGTTCACCTGCGGCAGCGGGCTCACCGCAACCACGATAAACGGGGTCGCGACGTTCACCAACTGCGCGGAGACACAGGGCAACTGGTCCTACCGGATCCGAGCCACCGATACCTCAAGCATCGGGCCCCTGGCTCCAGGTTGGACCCGGAGCTTCATATCGTACGGGCCCGCGACTCAGATCGGTTTCGGGTTCATCTGCTGGGGCTGCGGGAGCGGGGCTGGCGCGGGCATTCCATGGCCGTGGCAACCCGTGGCTCAGGTCGAGGACGCGCAGGGCGTCATCGTTGGCGACGACAACAGCACCCAGGTGACGTGGGCGCTGACCAGCGGTCCGGCAGGCGCGACACTTCAATGTGACAGCATGACCGTGACCGCGACGCAAGGACAGGCGCCCCTCAGCGGATGCCAGGTCAGCGAACCCGGAGACTACACCCTGACGGCGACGTCTTCGCCGCAGGGGTGGAGCGCGACCTGGGGGCTCACAGCACTGGCGCCGGGGGTCCCGGCCCAGCTGGCGTTCATCCAGTCTCCGCCGACGCAAACCTACCCCAGCCTCGGCACCATCCAGGTGGCAATTGAGGACGCGTACGGCGACATCGTCACCGGCGACGCCACTCCTGTCACTATCGGCATCAATTACTACGGCACGTACACGGGCGGCACCTTCACCTGCGCCAACGGGCTGACGCAGCCCGCGGCCGGCGGAGTCGCCACGTTCCTCGGCTGCTCGGCCCCGGTCTCCAGTTCCGACAGTCTAGTGGCCAGCTACGGAGGGCCGTGGATGTGGTGGCGCGAATCGCCTAACTTCAACGTCATCCCAGTCCCAGTCCCGGTTGCCCCTCCGGTCCTCACCCCGAAGATCGCCCTGGCCGTGGGCGCCGCCCCGGCCACGCTGCCCGCCGCCGGCGGCAGCGCCACCTTCACCTACACCGTCACCAACCCGGGCACGGCCCCGCTCTCCGGCATAGCCGTCACCGACACCGCGTGCACTCCCTCCTACGTGGCGGGCGACGCGAACAAGGACGGTGTGCTCGAGGTCGGCGAGACCTGGACCTACAGCTGTACGACCCCGATCACGGCCACTACCACCGACGCCGCCAAGGCGTCGGCGACCTACGCCGGATCGCCGGTCAGCGCCACGGCGTCGGCCACGGTGACCGTTGGCGCGGCCGCGGGCACGACGCCGGTGTCACTCACCAGCGGCATCGCCGCCGGCGTCAACCGGGGGACCAGCGGTTTCGGGATCAAATCGCTGGTGGTGGCCCGCAACCGCTACGTGACCGTCCTCGGGCGCACGAGCCCGCGCCTGGCGGGCGCCCACGTGGAGGTCTGGGTTCGGAGCAGGACGGGGACGTGGCACCGCCTGACCGCGCGCATCGTCGCCGCCGACGGCACGGTCCACTACTATGCCCGCGTCGGCGCCTGGACCGCCTTCCAGTTCAGGTTCGCCGGGGATGCCACCCACGCCCCGGCCAGCAGCCACGGGAGGATCGCCACCAGCAGGTAGACCCTCCGCTCCAACGTCGGACACTGTCGGGCCCGCCGCGATCGCGGCGGGCCCGACCCTGCTGTCGGCTAATCTCCTCACATGGCGCGACGCGCGACGACTCACGCCTCGGCCGCTGACCTTGGCCGCTCGCCAGTCGAGTTGCCGGGGCCACCCTCCGGCGCGGCTCGCTGGACCGCGGCGGTGCTCGGCCTGACGGCCGCGCTGCTGCCCCTCGTCTTCGTCCCCACCCTCCAGGACGCGTTTGCCCTGCCCCGGCTGGTGGCGCTCTATGTCCTCGTGCCCGTGGCCTTGGCCGGGTCGCTCGTGGCGCTGGTCCTGACGCCCTCGGCGCTCCGCCGCGGACTCCGCTGGCCCGACGCCGCGGCCGCGGCATTCGGGGCCCTCGCGGTCGGCGCGTGGGCCCTGGCCCCAAGCCCCGGGCACGACCTGCAGGGCGAGCCCCTGCAGTACCAGGGGCTCGCGGCAGTCATCCTGTACCTCGCCGCCTACGCCTCCGCTCGCTTCGCGCTGGGGGACGCCCGCCGGGTCCGTCGCCTGCTGACGCTGGTGGCGCTCGCCGGGGCGGCCAGCGCGGCCTACGCGGTGGTGCAGCAACTGCGGCTCGACCCGATCTGGCACGGCCTCGACAAGGGGCGCGTCTTCGGCACCCTGGGCCAGGCGAACGCCCTCGGTGCCTACCTCGTGCTGGCGCTGCCGGCTGCCGCCGCGCTCGCGGCAACGAGCCGCGGTGTCGCGCGTTCCGCCGCCGTTGGGGCCGGCCTGCTCATCGTCGTCGCTCTCGTGCTCAGCTACAGCCGTGGCGCCTACCTCGGAGCCGCCGCCGAGGTGGCGGTCGCGTTGGCGGCGCTGGGCGCTCGCCATTCGAGGGGCGGTGCCGTCCCGGTTGGGCGCGTCCTGCGACGCGGGATCTCCGCGGCCCTGCTCGGAGCCGCGCTGCTCGCCGTTGCCCTGCTGGCGCTGCCCGTCGTTCGGGACGTGGCGACCCGGGCCGTCGGCCGCGCCCTCTCCTCCGCCGATCTTCAGGAGGGCTCGATCGCCGACCGACTGGACCTGTGGGCCGTGGGGGTCCGCATCAGCCTCGACCATCCGCTGCTCGGGACCGGCCCCGACTCGTACGCCCTGGAGTTCCCAGCCTACCGCGAGTCAGTCCTGCCCCCGGACAGGGCGGCGTTCATGGGCCGGTTCCGCCCCGAGAGCCCCCACAATGTCTACCTGGCCATCGCGGACGGGCTGGGGCTTCCGGCGCTCGTCGCGTACCTCGCCGTGTCGGCGGGCGCCCTGCTCGCGGCGTGGCGCGCCGCGGGGCGGGCCGACGGCTCCGTCGCGATCCTGGCCGCCGGGATCGGCGCGGCGATCGTGGGCCACCTCGCCACCGACGGGTTCATGACGGCCGAGCTGGCCGGGTCGTGGCTGTTCTGGGTCCTGCTTGGGGCGGCGGTTGCGCTGCCGCTCGGGACCGGGCACCGGCTGGCGCCGACGGCCTCGCGCGTCGGCACGCGTGGCGCCTAGGGTCGGGGCGCCGTCGTGTCGCGATATCGGCGGATGCAGTCCATCGCTGCGGCGAGCTCATCTGCGCCGGTCGGGGTGTAGGCGACGAGGCGGACCCCGGACTCCGTGGACAGCGCCCACGTCGTCTGGTTGAACTCGATCGGCCGGTCGAACCCGGGCGGCAGAACCCGTTTGGTCAGCTCCTGCCGGCCCTGCACGTCGTGGCGCGGCCACCAAGTGCTGAACTCCCAGCTGTTGTCGAGGAGCTCGGTGACCAGTTCCTCGAACCGCGCGTCGCCCCGCGCCTCTCCCCAGTCAAGTCGGAACTGGGCCAGGAGCCGCTGCGCATGGCCCGTCCAGTCCTCGATGGCCTCCTGCATCGCGGGGATGGCGAACATCATCCACACGACGTTGCGCTTTGGGGCCGGCAGCTGGCCCGGGTCGCCGAAGACCGCCGACACCCCATCGTTCCAGCCGAGCAGGTCGTAGGCGCGGTCCATGATGTAGGCGGGCGCGGTCGGCAGCCCATCGAGCAGTTCGAGGCCCCCGGCGGGTACGCGCTCGGGTCCCGGTGAACCCGACCCCGCGTCACGGCGCCGCCTCGCGAGGACGAAGAGGTGCTCGCCCTCGGCGTCATTGAGCTCGAGGGCGCTGGCGATGGCGTTGAGCACCTCGGGTGACGGGGCCGTCGCGCGCCCCTGCTCCAGCTTCGCGTAGTAGCCCGGGTCGACCCCAGCCCGGATGGCGACCTCGGTGCTGCGGAGGCCAGCCGGTGCCTTCCGGCGAAAAGGCCGCCGGGAGAGTTCGTCGGTGGTGGGCTGCAGCGACGGGCGCCGTCGGCGGTCGGCGAGGAACAGGCTGAGCGCAGGCCCGCGCCGGTTCGCCTTCATTTCATCGGAACGTTGATCGTCCTGCATCTCCGCCACTCCCCACCACCCAACACGTCGACGGCTCCCAGAGCGTCAAGCCGCCACCGCAGCGCAACGCGCCTCCATGCCCGCACGGACGGATGTCCGGCCGCTCCAACGGCCACGATCCGCAGCGTGCGCAGGACGACGTGGCATCGATCATAGGGACTGCGACCTGCGGATGCGCGGCCGCAGCGGCCTCAGTCCACCGTGAGCGTCTTGGACAGGTTCCGCGGGAAGTCCGGGTCGAAGCCCCGCAGCACGCCCGTGTGGTAGGCGAGCAGCTGGAGCGGGATCACCGCCAGCAGCGCGCTGACCTGCGGGTCCGACGCCGGGATGGGGACCAGGACGTCGCCGTTGGCGCGCAGGCGCGCGTCGTCCGGGGCAATCGTGATCGTCCTGGCGCCGCGCACCCTGACCTCATTGAGGCCGCTCACGATGAGCCCGGTGTCGGTCGGCCCGGCCACGAAGATGATCGGGAAGCCCGGGGTGACGGCCGACAGCGGGCCGTGCTTGAACTCGGTGGAGAGCATCCCCTCGCAGTGGGCGTAGGTGACCTCCTTGAGCTTCAGGGCGCCCTCGAGCGCGATCGGGTAGGTGGCGCCGTAGCCGAGGCAGTAGAGGTCGTCCCGGTCCCGAAGCTCGCTGGCGAGTGCGCGCACGGGCTCGTCCACGGCGGCGATCGTCGTCTCCATCAGGTCGGGCACCCCAGCGAGCCTCGCCGTGTCCAGGCCGGCCAGCCGGTACGCGAGGTAGAGGAACGCGACGGCCTCGTTGGTGAACGTCTTGGTCGCCGGAACGCTGATCTCGAAGCCGCAGCCCAGCGGCAGGCAGGCGGCCGTGTCCCGCGTGAGCGCGGAGCCCACGACGTTGGCGAGTCCGAAGCAGGTCATGCCCCGCCCCTGGGCCGCCCCGAGCGCGTTGAGCACGTCCTTCGTCTCGCCCGACTGGCTCACGAAGACGCCGACGTCGTCCGGCCCCACGGCCGGCGCGTACTGGGCGATGAACTGGGGCGCCAGGACGGGGACCGCGACGCGACCCGCGAGCTGGGCGAAGTAGACGGAGCCGAGCAGCGCGGCGTGGTAGCTCGTCCCGCAGCCCACGAGGTAGACGTTCCGGGCGTCGCGCAGCCGCTCGACGATCGGGTCCACGTCCTCGCTCGCGTCGAGCAGGTGGAGCAGCTCCCGCGCGACCTGCGGCTGCTCGTGGATCTCCTTGGCCATGAAGTGGGCGAAGCCGCCCTTCTGGGCCACGTCCATGGACTCGGTCACCAGCTCGGCCGGCCGGTCCACGGGCTCGCCCGTCTCAACGGAGCGCACCTCGACCCGGTCCGCCCAGAGCGTGACGATCTCGCCGTCGCGCGGTCGGACGACGCGGCGGGTGAGCGGCAGGATCGACGGCAGGTCGGAGGAGACGCAGGTGAAGCCGTCTCCGATGCCCACGACCATGCCCGAGCCCTTCTTGAACGCGAACAGGCGCTCGTCGTCCGCGAGGCCGATGACGAAGCTGTAGTCGCCCTCGAGGTCCCCGTAGGCGTGGCGGATGGCGTCGAGGGGCGGTTCGCCGCGGCGAAGGTAGCGCTCGACGGCGTGGACGCAGCTCTCGCCGTCGTTCTCGGAGCGGACCGTCATGCCCTCGGCCGCGAACTCGGCCCGCAGCTCCGCGTTGTTGACCACGTTGCCGTTGTGGGCGCCGGCCATGCGCCCGTCCGAATCGAGGTGCGGCTGGGCGTTGACCTGCGACGGCGCGCCGAAGGTGGCCCAGCGCAGCTGGGCGATGCCGCGGCTGCCGCGCATCTCCGCGAGGTTTTGCCGCTCGGCCACCACCTCGACCTTGCCCTCGTCCTTGCGCAGGTCGATCGACCCGTCACGGAACGTCGCCGCGCCAACCGAGTCGTAGCCGCGGTAGGTGAGCCGCCGCGCGGCGTCCACGAGGATCGGGCCGAGGGCCTCGTCATGGTCAGTCACATAGCCAAAGACGCCGCACATGCGAGGGGATCACTCCGTTGCGGGGGTTGCGGGGGTTGCGGGACTGGCGGGGGTTGCGGGACTGGCGGGCCGCGAGCTGTCGCTCGTCGATCCCCCCATCGTGCCCCGTTCCGCCCCGGGTCGCTGGGCGATGACGCCAGGCCCGCGACCTTCCACTATGCGAGCAGCCGACGAA